>DASUXT010000065.1:0-15587 GCA_036377775.1 Gemmatimonadaceae bacterium
CCGAGATAGTCCGCCGCCATCCCGAACGCGTTCGCCGACGCGTCGCCGTCTGCGGCCGGCTCGCTCGGCGCCGGCGTGAGGCTCGTGAACAGTGAATCGAGCACGCTGGGATCGAAGGCGAAGTCGGCCACCGACTCGTCCAGACGCTCGGCGGCGCCGAGCTCGGGCTGGATGGACAGGTCGGGGTCCTCGTACTCCAGATCGATCGCCAGCTCGAACTTCTGCGCCACGTAGTACGGATCGAGCTCGAGGGCGCGCTTCGTCTCCCGCAGCGCGCCCTCGAAGTCGCCGAGGTTGGACAGCGCGAAGCTGAGGTTGTAGTGGGCTTCGGCGTAGTCCGGTCGCGCCTGTACGGCGCGCGCGAACGCATTGCGCGCATCCTCGTGCTTGCGGAGGTCGGCGAGCACGAGACCGATGCCGTTCCACGCCGCCGGGTCGTCGGCGGAGGTCTCGAGCACGGCCCGGTAGGCTTCGAGAGCGAGCTGGTAGCGCCGATGCTTGCTGAGCAGCAGCGCGAGGTTGAGCCGCGCCTTCGTGAACGCCGGCTGCGTCTCGAGCGCCGCACGGAAGGCGCCGAACGCGCCCTCCAGGTCGGCCAGGTGATAGCGGGCGACGCCAAGGTTGTTGTGCGCCAGCGCGTAGCCCGGCTCCGCCTCCACGGCGCGACCATAGCTTTCGGCGGCTTCGGCGAACCGACCATCCTGGTGCAGCGCCACGCCGCGCTCGTTCCACAGCTTGGCGCTGTCAGGCTGGTGGACGAGCAGCTCGTCGTACAGCGCCACCGCCTGCGCCGGCTCGCGCCGCAGCAGGTGCACCTCGGCCATCGCCTGCCTGACGAGCATGGCGTCCTCCGCCTGCTCGAGTGCCTTGGCGTATTCGCGCAGTGCCTCGGCGTAGTAGCCCTTCTGCCGGAACGCCAGGCCGAGGTTGAAGTGAGCGAGCTGGCCGTCGGTGTGCACTTCCATCTGCGCCGGTCGTCCGCTCGCCCGTGCGGCGGCCAGCTCCTCCAGCCGCTCGGCGCGCGGCTGGTCGATGACGAGGTTTGCCTGCGCGCGCGAGAGCGTGGGGTTGAGCTGGATCGCCTTGCGCGTGATGCGCTTCGCATCCTCGTGGCGGCCCATGTCCCCGAGCACGAATCCCATGAGGTAGTACGCGTCGGGATTCTGCGGGTTGAGCTCGACCGCCTTCTCCAGCGCCGCGAGCGCGCCCTCATTCACGCCGCGGTTGTAGAGCGCCTCGCCGATGTAGAAGTTGACGACGGAGCTCTGCGGGTCGAGCGCGAGCGCGCGCTGCAGGTAACCGAGCGCCCTGTCCAGGTCCCCGTTCGTGCGCTCGGCGAGGCCAAGCTGGACGAGCGCGCCGATGTCATTGGGGTGATAGCGCAGCAGCGCCTCGAACTCTCGCACCGCGTCGGCGGTCTGGCCGAGCAGCGCATGCGTGCGGCCGAGCTCCCACCGCGCGTCGCGGTCGGCGGGGCGGGCGCGCAGGCGCTCCTCCAGCTCGGTGACACGCTTGTCGTAGTAGCCCGTGTTGAAGTAGGCGATCTCGAGGTTGCGCTGCGCGACCTGCATCTTCTGGTCGAGCTCGAGCGCGCGCATGAATGCGCCGACCGCTTCCTCGTACAATCCCTTGTTGTAGTAGAGCACCCCGAGGTTGTTGTGCGCCCCGGCGTCCGACGGATCGATCCGCCGGGCGAACGACCGCAGCACGTCGCGGTCGCGTTCCGAGGTGAGTCGGGGCATGATCACGGTCGGCCGTTCCTCCTACGCGACGCGCACGGCGCGCAGGATCGCCTGCAGCGACGCGGGATCGGGCAGCAGCAGGAAGAATCCGCGCAGCCGCTCCTTCACGTCGGTCATGTAGAACTCGCTCTCCACGCAGAACACGTAGTCCCGGTCGCTCCCGAACTGCAGGTACGCCGTGGTCAGCACGGCAGTGCTCATGTCCACGGCCAGGCTCGGCGGCGATGGCAGCAGCATCATCCCCATGAAGTCGCTCAGGGCGTTCATGTAGGCGCTGCTCAGGATGTTGCCCGCCTCCTTGATCGCCGACTGCTCCATCTCTCCGAGATCCGCCGAGGAGCCATGCGGGCGCTTCAGCATCAGCTCGGCGAGCCGGATCGCCGTCGGCTTCGGGAAGACGAGCAGCGTGCGGCCGGTGAGGTCGCCGAGCATGTGCATCAGCACCGCGGCCACCGGCTCTTCCGGCGCGGAGACCTGTGGCGGGACCTCCTCGAGGCGCGAGACGTTGATCGTCGGCACGCTGATCATGATCGTGCTGTTGATCATCTGCGAGAGGGCCGTCGCCGCGTGTCCCGCGCCGATGTTGGCCACCTCGCGCAGGGCATCGAGCTGCAGCGCCTTCAGGGTGCGGACGTCGTCCATGGAAGTTCCGTTAGAGAAGACTGCTCACGTCGAAGATCAGCGCCGGCACGCCGTCGCCGAGAATGGTCGCTCCGCCGAACACCCCGAGCCCGTCGCGCACGCCGTCGAACTGCTTGACGACGATCTCCTGCTGGCCGACCAGCGCATCCACCACCAGCGCGGCGCGCCGCTCGGCCATCTCCACCACGATCACCTGCTCCAGCTCCCGGGAGTCCGCGCCGGCGTGCTGCACCAGCTCGCGCATGCGCACCATCGGCAGCACCTCCTCGCGCAGCATGAGCACTTCGCGTCCCTGCACCGAGCGGACGATGGCCGGCTCCAGCTCCACCGTCTCCCGCACGTGCGTCAGCGGCACGGCGTACGTCTCGTCGCCGATCCGCGCGAGCAGCGAGCGCACGATGGCCAGCGTGAGCGGCAGCCGGAGCGTCACGGTCGTGCCCTCGCCCTGCACCGTGCGGATGTCCACGGCGCCGCCGAGCGAGCGCACGCGGTTGTAGACGGCGTCGATGCCGACGCCTCGGCCCGACAGGTCGCTGACCGTCTCGGCGGTGGAGAAGCCCGGGCGCGAGATCAGCCGGAGGAGCTCCTCGTCGGAGAGGTCGGTCTTGTCCTCCTCCACCAGCCCGCCGGCCCGCGCCTTCGCCAGCACGCGCGCGCGGTCGATGCCGCGGCCATCGTCGCTGACGCGAATGGCCACGGCCGAGCGGTCGCGTGTCGCGCTCAGCACGAGTCGCCCCTGTGGATTCTTCCCCTGGGCGCGGCGGGTGTCCGGCGTCTCGATGCCGTGATCGATCGCGTTGCGCAGCAGGTGCACGATGGGGTCTCCGACCTCGTCGAGCATCGAGCGGTCGAGCTCCACCTCCTTCCCCTCGATCACGAACTCCACCTGCTTGCCGACCGATCGTGCCGCGTCGCGCACGAGGCGCGGGAAGCGGTCGAAGACCTGCCACACCGGGACCATGCGGCTGGTCATGATCTCGTCCTGCAGGTCGGCAACGAGGCGCGACGTCTGCGCGACGGTCTCGGTCAGCGCCGGGTCGTTGATCGCTGCCGCGAGCTGGTGCAGCCGTCCGCGCGTGATGACGAGCTCGCCGATCAGGTTCATCAGCGAGTCGAGCCGCCGCAGGTCGATGCGCACGCTGCGCTGGCCGCGAGCCGCCGCGGTGCTCGGCGCGGCGGCGCTGGCCGGCGCCGCCATCGCGGCATTCACCGGATCCAGGCTCGGCGCGACGACCGGCTTCTCGCCAACCAGCACCTCGGCCACATCGCCGGCGCGGCGCAGCGTGGCCTCCACGTCGTCCGCGTCGCGCTCGGTGCGCAGGCGCATCGCGAAGTCGTGATCGAAGGCATCCGCCTGCATCTCCTCCACGGTGGGCGAGCAGGCCACCACCTCGCCCAGCCCGCGCGCCGCCTGCACGACGAGGAAGGCGCGCACACCCTTGAGCGGCGTGCCTTCCACCAGCCGGACGCGAACGGGAAGGCCCGCGCCGTCCGGCATCGCCGCCGTCCAGGGGGAGAGCGCCACCTCCGGCTCGGACGCCGCTGGCGCCGCCTTCTTCGACCGCTTGCGCCTGGTGCCCTTCGCGGGCTTCGCGGACACGGGCGACTCCGATGGCTCACCGGCGTCGGTCGACTCGGCACGCAGCAGCGCAACGAGTGGCGCCACGTCCACTTCGTCGCGTCCGGCCACCGCCGCCTCGATGGCACTCTCCAGCACGTCGGCGCAGCGAAAGAGGAGATCCATGAGCCGCTCGTCGATGTCGCGCACGCCCCGGCGGACGCCGTCGAGCAGCGTCTCCAGCTCGTGCGACAGCGACGCGACGGCGGTGAATCCCATCGTCGCGCTCATGCCCTTCACCGTGTGCACGGCGCGAAAGATCGCGCCCACGGACTCCGCATCCGCCTCCCCCCGCGCCCCGGCGCGCTCGAGCGCGAGGAGGGCGTGGTTGATGGCCGAGACGTGTTCGCGGCTCTCGGTGAGGAACAGCTCGGCGTACTGGGCGCTATCCAGAACTCACCCCAGCACGCGCTGCACGGCCTCGAGCACCCGGCTCGGCTGGAAGGGCTTCACCACGAAGTCCTTCGCGCCCGCCTGGATCGCCTCCACCACGAGTGCCTGCTGCCCCATCGCGCTGCACATCAGCACCCGCGCATTCGGGTCGATCTTGACGATCTCGCGAACCGCGTCGATTCCGCCCATGTCCGGCATCACGATGTCCATCGTGACGAGATCGGGCCTGAGCTGCTTGAACTTCTCTACCGCCTGCACGCCCGTCTCCGCTTCGCCGATGACCTCGAACCCCGCCTGCTGCAGGATGTCGCCGACCATCGTGCGCATGAAGATGGCGTCGTCGCAGATGAGAACCGTATGACTCACTCGTTGCCCCCCTAGAGCAGGACCTGCGTGATCAGCATGTGAATGTCGAGTAGGACGACTACCTCACCCTCGAGGTGTCCAAGGCCGCGCACGAGTCCCCCGCGCGCGCCACCGGAGGCTTCCTCCACCGGCTCCGGCGCCACGCTGCGGACGTCCATGACCTCGTCCACCGCCGCACCCACCAGCCGGTTGCCGTGTTCCACCAGGATGATCGAGCGGCCGGCGCCTGCCTCGTCGGAAGGAGCCGCGTCGGGCTCCAGCCGCGCCGCCAGGTCCAGCACGGTCACGATCGTGCCGCGGAGGTTCACCAGCCCCTGCACGCAGGCGGGGGCGCCAGGCAGCCGCGTGGCGCGGCGCCAGGGAATGATCTCGCGCACGCAATCGATGTCGCAGCCGTACACCCGCGGACCGACGCGGAACAGCAGCGTCCGCGTCGCCAGCGACGGTTCAGCGATCGTCGTCTCGGAAGAAGCCAAAGTGATCCAGCGGGTCGGGGCCGAAGCTGCTCGCGTCCTCCCCCGCCGCGCTCGCGAGGGCCGATACCAGCTCGGGCGGCAGGAGCGAGCGCAGCTCCATCGGCTCCCCCGTGGCCGGATGCCGGAAGCGCAGCCACGCTGCATGCAGGAAGTGCCGCTTCGGGGGGAGCTTGACCAGCCGCCGCCCGCCGCCACCGCCATACGTGTCGTCGCCCACTACCGGATGCCCGACCGACGCGAGGTGCACACGGATCTGGTGCGTGCGCCCGGTGTGCAGGTGCGCTCGCAGCAGGTCCACCACGTCGAACCGGGCGAGCCGCACGAAGTCCGTTCGCGCAGCTCGCCCCGTACTGACGATTGCCATGCGCTTTCGGTCTCGCGGATCGCGCGCGATCGGCTTCTCCACCGTGATCCGGTCGGCGTCCAGGTGCCCCCACGACAGCACCGCGTACCGCCGCACGATCTCCCGCCTGGCCATCGCCGCGCCGAGCACCCGGTGCGCGCGGTCGGTCTTCGCCACCAGCAGGAGCCCCGACGTCTCCTTGTCCAGCCGGTGGACGATCCCCTCGCGGTCCTCTCCCCCGAGGGCCGACAGCTCGCCCCCTCGTCCCTTCAGGGCGTTGACGAGGGTGCCGGACCAGTTGCCGGGCGCGGGATGCACCACCATCCCCGCGGGCTTGTCCACCACCAGCACCTCGTCGTCCTCGTAGGCGATGACGAGGGGAATGGCTTCCGCCACCACCGGGCGCGCGACGGGCGGCGGGACCTCCACCACGACCCGCTCGCCTTCTACCGGCCGGTAGCTGGCCCGTTCCAGCCGGCCGTCCACGGTGACTCGCCCGTTCGCGATCAACGTCGCGGCCTGGGTGCGCGAGACATCCAGCGCACCCGCCACGAAGAGGTCGAGCCGCTGCGCCTCCGGCGGGGCGGTCAGCTCATGACGCGTGGCGCCCTCCGCGGATTGGCCAGCGCCGCCGCCGGCGCCGGCCGCGCTCACGCGTCCGGCCCCGGTGCCCCGGAGGGCACGTCGTCGCGTCGCGCCGGCGCCGTGCGCGGCGCCGTGTGGTCGCGTTCTTCATGCGACAGCGACCACGCGAGCAGCAGCGCCCCGATCGTCACCGCCGAATCGGCCACGTTGAACGTCCAGAAGCGGACGTCACGGAAGCCGATGTCGATGAAGTCCACCACGCCCTGCGGCGAGCGGATCCGGTCGACGAGGTTTCCCGCCGCCCCACCGAAGGCGAGCCCCAGCGCCAGCACGCGCAGGCGGTCGCCGACCCGCGCGCCGGCCCCGGTCATCCGGTAGAGCCGCCAGAGCACGATCAGCGCGATCACGGCGAAGCCGCCGAAGATGACGCGTGAGTACTGGCCGAGCGACATGCTGAACGCCGCGCCCGGGTTGTACGCCAGGGTGAACCGCACCACTTCGCCGATCACGCGGTGCGGCACGTAGCGCGGCACCAGGAAGTGCTCGGCGAGCAGCTTGGTGATGAAGTCCACCACGATGACCGCGGCAGCCGTGCCCCAGAACAGCCGCGCCGACGCGCGGGGGGGAGTGAAGGGATCGGTCAGACGGCCTCTCCCCGTTCGGCCGGCACCGCACCGGCAAACGGCGCGGGGCTCGGCGACGCCGGCGTCTCGTGCGGCGCCTCCTGCACCGTGCCGATCGCGCGGTCCTCCTGCCACAGCACCCAGGCCAGCAGCACCGCCCCCACGCTCACTGCCATGTCCGCCACGTTGAAGGTCGGCCAGCGCGTGGCGCCCACGCCGACGTCGAGGAAGTCCACGACGCCGAGATCCGAACGCAGGCGGTCGATGAGGTTGCCCACCGCACCGGCGCAGACGAGCGACAGCGAAAGCACGCGCAGGAAGTCGCCGTCGCGCGTGCTGCGGAACAGCCGCCACAGGATCACCAGCGCGACGACGGTGAGCACGGTGAAGATCCACCGTGACTGCGGACCGAGGTTGAGACCGAACGCCGCGCCCGGATTGTAGACGAGCGTGAAGCGCAGGTACTCGCCGACCACCTCGTGCGGCACGCGCTGCGGGACCAGCGCCCGGACGGCGATCGCCTTCGTCACGATGTCGAGCACCGTGACGATGGCGACGACCGGCCAGAACAGCAGGACGTTACTTCCCCTTCGCATCTTCCTCCCGCTGCTTGCACTCGATGCAGTAGCGGGCGTGCGGCAGCGCGTCCAGCCGGTCGAATGCGATGTCATTCCCGCAGTTGTGGCACTTGCCGAAGGTCTCCGGCGCGCGGTACAGGCGGCGCAGCGCCTCGTCGATGTGCCACAGGAAGCGCCCGTCCTTGCTCGCGAAGAGGAACGCCTTCTCGCGCTCCATCGCGTCCGTGCCCTGGTCAGCCATGTGGAATGAATAGCTGCTCAGGTCTCCATCGGATTCCTGGGACGTGGCGCCGAAAGCCTCGTCGTATTTCCCCAGCTCCTTCAGCACCCGCTTCCGCTCCTCGAGCAACCGCTTCTCGAAGTGCTGGAGCTGCTTCTTCGGCATCGGCTTGGACTTGCCGGTCCTGGTGGTCGCGTTCTCTGACGTGGCCATCGCTACTCGTCCCTGGTTAGGGCAAGGTCAGCGCGGATCCCGTCGAGATCCACCGTCTGCCTCGCCAGCATGTGGTCCTGCAGCTCGCCACCGATGGTGAGTTCGGTGGCGAGGACTTCATCCGCGATCCAGCCGCGATGTGTCTCGCCCGCGTCGAGCACGAGCGTGTCGCCCGAGAGGTGCAGACGGATGCGATCGCTCACGGCGAGCCCGGCGTCCCTGCGCATACGCTGTACCCTGCTGATCACCTCACGTGCCACCCCCTCGAGTCGCAGCTCCGGGGTGACCGTCACGTCGAGCGCGGCGAAGAAGCCGTGCTCCTCCTGCACCACCAGGTCGCCAGACGCCCGGCGAAGGATCGTCAGGTCGTCGGCAACGAGCTCGTGGGTCTCGCCATCCACCGTCACGACGAGCGGCTCCCCGTGCTCGAAGGCGCGCAGGTGCTCGCTCGTGAACTTCGTCACCGCCTCCGCGGCGAGCGGCGTCTTCTTGCCGAACTTCTTGCCCAGCGTGCGGAAATTCGGCTTCGCCTCCAGGGTGACCAGTGCATCACCGCTCGACGCGAGCTCGATCGTCTTCACGTTGAGCTCCGCCGCCAGGATCGGCAGCAGCGGTTCCAGTGACGACTCGTCCACGCCCGGCGCCACGCACACCATGCGCGGCAACGGCTGGCGCACGGGAATGCCCGCCTGCTCGCGTGCGCCGCGTCCGAGACGCGCCAGCTCGCGGAGCGCGGCCATGGTGGCTTCCAGCGCCTCGTCGCGCAGCTGCCCGCTGCCCTCACGGACGTAGGACGCCAGGTGCACCGACTCGCCGGTCAGCTCGCGATGCATCCAGTCGGTGATGAACGGCGCCACCGGCGCCAGCAGCCGGCACGAGACCACCAGCACCTCGTGCAGCGTCGCGAACGCGGCGCGGCTGTCGGCCGTGTCCACGTCGTAGAAGCGCTTCCGCGACTGGCGCACGTACCAGTTCGCCACGTCGTCGTCCACGAACTCCATCAGCGCACGCATCGCCGCGGTGACGTCGTAACCCGTCATCGCTTCATCCACTGCGCCTTCCACCGTCGCGAGGCGCGACAGCACCCAGCGGTCGAGGACCGGACGCTCGGCGGGCGCCGGATCCTCGTCCGACGGCGTCCAGCCGAAGTTCGCATACTGCGCGAAGATGCCGCTGTAGATGTTTCGCAGCGTGAGGAAGAAGCGTCCGGCGCCGGCGCGCAGAACGTTCTCGTCGAACGAGCGCGGCTCCCACACCTTGCTGCTGCTCACGAGGAACAGCCGCGTCACGTCGGCACCGTGGCGCTCCAGCACCCCCCACGGATCCACCACGTTGCCGCGACTCTTCGACATCTTCTTCCCCTCGTGGTCGTGCACGAGGTTGTTCACCACCACCGAGCGGTACGGCGATGCCGCGCCGTCCGGGTTATCCGGCAGCGCGTCACCGAGCCCCGTGGCGATGGCGAGCAGCGAGTAGAACCACCCGCGCGTCTGGTCGAGCCCCTCCGCGATGTAGTCCGCCGGGAAGTGCGACGCGAGCGCCTCCGCGTTCTCGAACGGGTAGTGCCATTGGGCGAATGGCATGGAACCCGAGTCGAACCAGGCGTCCACCACCTCCGGCGTACGTTGCATCGTGCCGCTGCAGCCATCCACGCTGCACGACCACATGTATGCATCCACGTTCGGCTTGTGCGGATCGAAGTCGGTCCCGATCACCGTACCGGACTTCTCGGCCAGCGTCGCGAAGCTCCCGACCACGTCCACGTGGTCCGCGTTCTGGTCACACACCCAGAGCGGCAGCGGCGTCCCCCAGTACCGGTCGCGCGAGATCGCCCAGTCGATGTTGTTCTCCAGCCATTCGCCGAACCGCCCGGTGCCCACCTCGGGCGGATGCCAGTCCACGCGATCGTTGCGCCCGATCATCGCGTCCTTGTACGACGACGTTCGCACGAACCACGACGCGCGTGCGTAGTACAGCAGCGGCGTGCCGCAGCGCCAGCAGTGCGGGTACGAGTGCGTGAGCGTGCCGGCGCGCCAGAGCAGTCCGCGCTCGTCCAGCGCCGCGATGAGCTGCAGGTCGGCATCCTTCACGAACTTGCCGCCAACGAGCGGCAGGTCCGCCGGAAACTCCCCGCGCGCATCCACCGGCTGCAGGAAGGCGAGGTTGTTCCGCCGACCCGCGGCATAATCGTCGGCGCCGAACGCCGGTGACATGTGCACCACCCCGGAGCCGTCGTCGGCGCTCACGAACTCCTCGCCCACGACGACCTCGTGCTCCGTGCCGTCGGGATAGGGAAGCCAGTCGAACGGGCGGCGGTAGCGCGCACCAACGAGGTCGCGCCCCGTGAGCCGGCCCACCGGCGTCCAGCGCGTCAGGTAGTCATCGCCGAGCACCGCCTTCGCGCGCGCTTCGGCGAGGATGATCGTCCGCGTGTCGAGCTTCCCCGTGCGACGGAGCTCCACGTACTCGAGCTCCGGCTTCACGGCGAGCGCCGCGTTCGACACGAGCGTCCACGGCGTGGTGGTCCAGACGAGGATCCGTCGCGACGAACGGCCGGCCATCCCTTCTGCCTCTGCCACAGCCGCGCCGCCAACGGACACGAGGTCCAGCGCCAGATAGACGCTCGGATCATCGACGTCCTCGTAGCCCTGCGCCACTTCGTGGCTGCTCAGCGACGTGCCGCACCGCGCGCAATACGGCAGCACCTTGTGTCCGCGATAGAGCAGCCCCTTCGCGTGCAGCGTGGCCAGCGCCCACCACACGCTCTCCACGTACTCGTTGGTGTACGTGGCATACGCATCCTCGTAGTCCAGCCAGTACGCGATGCGCTCACTCAGCTGCTCCCACTCGGCGCGATAGGTGAACACGCTCTCGCGGCAGAGCCGGTTGAACTCCGCCACGCCCAGCGCCTCGATCTGCTGCTTGCCGCTGATGCCGAGCCTCTTCTCGACCTCGATCTCCACCGGCAGGCCGTGCGTGTCCCATCCCGCCTTGCGGTCCACATAGAAGCCCCTCATCGCGCGGTGCCGACAGAACAGGTCCTTCACCGTGCGCGCAAAGACGTGATGGATTCCCGGCCGGCCGTTCGCCGTCGGCGGTCCCTCGAAGAACACGAAAGGCTCGGCGCCTTCGCGCGCGGCAAGGGTGCGCGCGAAGAGGTCCTCGCGCTTCCAGCGCTCGAGCAGCTCGCGTTCCAGTTCATCCGCCGACAGCTCCGGCGGCACCGGCGCGAAGCGCGGCGTCACGTCGGCCGCCGTCACATGCGCTCCAGCACGCCGCGCACGAGCGCGGTCAGCATCGGCTCCGCCCTGCCGGCGTTGGCGATGATCGTTTCCAGGGTCACCGGCTCCAGGGAATCCGGGAGGCACTTGTCGGTCATGATCGAGAAGCCGAGCACCCGCATTCCCCCGTGCACGGCGACGATCACCTCGGGCACCGTGCTCATCCCCACCACGTCCGCACCAAGCGTGCGCAGCATGCGATACTCGGCGCGCGTCTCCAGCGCCGGCCCGGTGATGGCCACGTAGACGCCCTCGCGCAGCACGATCCCCTGCTCCAGCGCCACCTCCCGCGCCAGCGCGCGCAGCGCCTCGTCGTACGGCGCCGACATGTCGGGGAAGCGCACGCCGAGCCGGTCGTCGTTCTGGCCGATGAGCGGATTGTCGCCGAGCAGGTTGATGTGATCGGCGATCAGCATCACCTCGCCCGGATTCCAGAACGGATCCATCACGCCGGCGGCATTGGACACGACGAGCGTCTCCGCGCCCAGCGCGCGCAGCACCCGCACCGGGAAGGTCACCTGCCGCAGCGTGTACCCCTCGTAGCGGTGGAATCGCCCCTGCATCGCCACCACCGTCTTTCCGCCCAGCGTGCCGCAGAGCAGCCGGCCGGCGTGGCTCTCCACCGTGGAAAGGGGAAAACCGGGAATGTCGGCGTACGGGATCGTCGCCTCGACGTCGATCTCCTTCGCCAGACCGCCGAGCCCCGTACCGAGCACGATGGCCGCATCGGGCGCACGATCGAATCGCTCGCGCACGAGCTCCGCCGCCGCGCCCACAACTTCCGCCGTGTGGGCGCTCGGGTCGTTCGCGATGGCGAGCGTCTCGAGCGGCTGGACGCTGCTCATCCCTGCTCCACGGGCGAGGGCGGTCCGTTCAGCGAGACGCCCTGGGGCGACGCCGGCGCGCGCGCTGCCGTCTCCTGTTCGGCTGCCGCGATCTCGGCGAGCTGCCGCTCTGCCATCTGCCGCAGCTGCGCCAGGTGCGCGCGCCGCGCGCGCTCCAGCTCCGCCAGCTGCATCTCCAGCCGGCGGATCTCGCCCCGCATCCCTTCCAGCTCGCGCTCTCCCGTCGCGCGCGCCTCGCGCACGATCAGCGATGCCTCGCGCTCCGCCGACTCGCGGATCTCGTTGCGCAGCTGCTGCGCGCTGACCAGCGCGTCGTTCAACGCCTTGTCGCGCTCGCGAAAGGCGCGGAGCTGTTCGTGGAAGCTCTTCGCCTTCGTGTCCAGGTCCACGGTCTGGCGGGTCAGGCGCTCCAGCTCTTCGGCGACCTGCTCGCGGAACCGCTCCACGCGCGCGGGGTCGTAGCCGCGCATCGCGCGACCGAAGTCGTAGCGCCGCGCATCGAGCGGCGTGAGATGAAAGGTCTCGTCCATTAGGCGGCTCTCTCTCCGAACAGGACGGTGCCGAGGCGCACCAGGGTGGCGCCCTCTTCCACCGCGACCTCGTAATCGCCCGACATTCCCATGCTCAGCTCCGTGGCGGGATGACCGGCCTCGCGGAGCACCTCCCTGCACTGCCTCGCCCCGCTGAACACGCGCCGCAGCGTGGCGACGTCGGCATCGAACGGGGCCATCGTCATCACACCCCGCAGAACGATTCCCGGCAGCCCGAGCAACCGCGCCGCCTCTGCAGGCACGTCAGAAGGCGGGTAGCCGCCCTTGGTCCCTTCGCCCGACACGTTCACCTGCATCAATACGTCGACGGGCCTTCCGCGTTCGTCACCGAACGAAGCGAGCGCGTCCGCCAGCCGAGCGGAATCCATGGAATGAACAAGGTGAAAGCGGTCAACCTGCTTCACCTTGTTCCGCTGCAGGTGGCCGATGAGGTGCCAGCGAAGGGGCCGATCGACCTGCGGCATCTTCGCGAGCGCCTCCTGCACCTTGTTTTCACCGACATCCCGGAGCCCGGCATCCCACGCCGCGAGCGGCGCATCGGGTCCATGGGTCTTCGTCACGGCCACGATCGTGACCTGCTGGCCGTGCCCCCCCCGCGCCTGTGCCCGCTCTATCTGATCCCGTACCGCGGCCAGTCGCGAAGGCAGGTCCTGAAATGGCATAACATGCGAATTTACCGAAAGTTGCAGCGCACTTCAAGCGAGTCCCGCTGCTCCTTCGCCATCGCTTCCGGCCTCGCCAGCCGAGGGCACTCGAGCAGCGCGAGCATCGTCTGCGGTGCCATGTCCACGTTGTTCTCCACCGGTGGTGGCCGCGACGACGACGTGGGGATCCACGGCAGGGTGGCACTCCTGTCCACCGTGGCCGCGGCGCTGTCGGCGCCGGCTGCCGCCCCGGCGCGATAGTCCACCCCGCTCAGTACCCAGCCACTCCCCAGCAGCGATCGCTCGGCCGGCGTCAGCACCGCCGACGCCGCCACCGGCCTTCCCGCCGCGCGCGCCGCACGCGCAATGAGGGCCGCCTGCTGCTCATGCCGCCACTCCGTGCCCGGCACCGACTCGTGAGGGAGCCAGCGAAGACCCGTTCGCCGCGCCACCTGGTCGGTGTACCACTCCGCCGACAGCAGCGGCATCGTCACCGGGAAGACGTCGCGCCGGAGCCCCTCCACTTCCTGCGCGTACCAGAGCGGATAGCTGTCGTTGTCGCCAGCAAGGAACAGCACTGCGTTGCGCGGCGCGCTCTCGAGGATCGCATGCGCCACGCGTCGAGCGGCGTCCGCCTCCGGCTCGCGCCGGCGATTCATCACCGTCCAGTTCCCGAGGAGCGGAAGCAGCGCGATGGTGGGGGCGGCCCACGCCGGCCACCCTCGCGCGCGCATGAGCGGCATGGCCCCGCAGCCGGCAAGGCAGCCCCACGCCCAGAAACCGTACACGAAGAAGTAGTCGCGCTCTCGAGCCTCGTGCGGCGCGCTGTCGGGCAGCACCCCCCAGCCGAGCGACGCGCCAGCCCGCAGGTTGAGGTAGACGACCACGCCGAGCGAGCCACAGAGCAGCAGCACCAGCGTCGCATCGCCCAGCCGGCGCGACTCACGCCGCAGCGCCCGCGCACCAGCGACACCCAGGAACACGAACACCGCCGTTGCCGCCACGCGGATCGGCGTGGTGAACACGCCACGCCCCCACCCCAGTGCCGCCTGCCAATCCACGTACTGCATGAGGTTCGCGAGCTGCAGCCACACCGGCGCGCGGCGGGGCCACAGTCCCGCCACGTCGTACTGTCGACGCGCCACGACGTCGGCCAGCGCCGCCAGCGTGGAAGGATTGCCCTGGTCGAGCGCAGGATCGTGGCGCGCGCGTACCAGCATGATGAGCAGCGCACTCGAGGCGACGACGGCGAGTGCGACGAAGGCACTGATGCGCGCCGCTCCGCATCGCCTTCCACCGCGAAGCGCCGTCACGATCACCACCAGCGCCCCGACCCCTGCGAGCAGTGCCGATCCTCGTCCCACCGCGGCCGCGACGAGGACGACTCCCGCGAGCGCGACGGCGCGCCGTACGCGCCATCGCCCGGCCTCGTCGCGTGCGGCGAGCATGATGGCCGCCGGGGCCGTCACGAGCACGCTCAGGTGGACCGCCGGCGAAAGCAGGATGAGATACGCCGTGAGCGCCGTCCAGCGCGTTCCGGATCGGCCTGCGCTTTCACCGGCCTTGTCCGCGCTGGCCAGCAGCAGCACGGCGTGCAGGAGTGCGATGGCGTAGACCTCCGTCTCCGTGGCATTCGCCCACGCCGACGCCATGAGTCCGGCGGCGAGTGCCGCCGCCACCGCCCGCCACGCGCGAACGTCGGTCGTCGCGTCACCAGCTCCGCGCGCACGGGCGAACAGCCACGCCGTCATGCCGCCGGCCGCCGCCGTTGCAAGGGCCGACAGCAGGTTCATCGCCAGAGCGGCCCCCAGCAGGGGAGAGAGCAGCAGGATCCACACGTGCCCGAGTGCCACGTACAGGGGCGTCCCGGGTGGATGGGGGATGCCGAACGTCCACGCCGCGGTGATGAACTCTCCGGCGTCCCAGAAGGTGACGCCCGGCGCGAGGGTGAGCAGGTAGCAGGCGAGCAGTACTGCGCCGGCTACCCACGCGGCGCGCCGCGTCGTCAGGCCGGCACTCCTGCCACGCCCGCGGGCACCCGCGCGAGGCCGGGGCCCGCGAGCAGGTCACGCAGCTCCTGCGGCGTGAGATCACGGTACAGCCGTCCCCGGTTCGCCACCGAAACGGCGGCGGTCTCCTCGCTCACGACGACCACCATGGCATCGCTCTCGTCGGACAAGCCGAGTGCGGCGCGATGGCGCGTACCGAGCGACCGGTCGGCGAGCACACTCTGGGAGAGCGGCAGGATGCAGCCGGCGGCGATGATCGTGTCACCACGCACGATCACCGCGCCATCGTGCAGCGGAGAGTACGGCGTGAAGATCGTCGCCAGCAGGTCGGCGGAAACCTTCGCCTCCATGGGCGATCCCGACTCCACCCACGGATCGAGCGCGACCTCGCGTTCGATCGCGACGATGGCGCCGATGCCGGAGCGGCTCAGGCGCTCGACGCCATCCACGATCTCCTC
>DASUXT010000066.1:0-44752 GCA_036377775.1 Gemmatimonadaceae bacterium
TGCGCCCGTCGTCGAGCGACCGCGTGGAGATCACCGCCACCAAGACCTGGCGCCGCGGCGACCCGAAGGACGTCCGCATCCAGAGCTTCAAGTCCGGCGACGGCAGCATCCTCGTCTGCGCCTTCTGGACGGAGAACGCAACGTGCAGCGAGAACGGTTACGAGTCGCATAACGACGGCTGGCGCCGCGGTGACCGGAACAACGACGTCGCCGTGGACTTCGAGGTCCGCGTGCCGAAGGGCGTGAAGGTCGGCGTCTACAGCGTGAACGGCGGCGTGAGCGTGGACGGCGCGACGAGCGAAGTGCACGCCAGCACGGTGAACGGCAGCGTGGACGCCGTGAGCACCGGCGGCCCCGTACAGGCGAGGACGGTGAACGGCAGCGTACACGCCACCATGGGCCGCTTCGACGGCGACCAGGACCTCGACTTCAGCTCGGTGAATGGCAGCGTGATCGCCGAATTCGCCGGCGACGTGGATGCCGACATCGACCTGCGCACGGTGAACGGCCGCTTCCAGACCGACTGGCCGGTGACGATCAGCGGTCGGATCGACCCGCGCCACCTCCGCGCCACCCTCGGCAAGGGCGGCCGGATGATCAAGCTGTCGACGGTGAACGGGAACGTGGAACTGCGAAAGCGCTGACGACTCGTGAGACGTGAAGCGTAGCACCACGGGGCACACCGGAATCATTCCGGTGTGCCCGTCGCCGTTTCGTCCCATGGTGCACGTCTCACGTCTCACGGTCAGTTGCCAGTTGGCTCTTCCCGCCGTCCCCGGGGTATATTTCCTCGTACCTCCAACGGAGATCTGCCCCATGGGAGTCTCGCTCACCGGGACCCTCGTTCGCTCGGGCGAGGAGCGGGCCACGCTGGTGCGTCGCACCTACGGCCTCGTCTTCGTCAGCGTCATCGTCACCGCGCTCGGCGTCGCGTTCGCGCGCACCCAGCCGGCGCTCATGCAGGCCGTCATCCAGCATCCGATCATCACGATGATCGCGATGTTCGCGCCGCTCTGGATGGCCATGCGCGCGCGGCACAGCTACCCGCGCAACCTGATCCTCGTCCTCCTCTTCACGTTCATCGAAGGACTGTTCATCGCGCCCTTCCTGACGCTCGCCGAACGGCAGAGCCCAGGCATCGTCGGTCAGGCGTGGATCCTCACGCTGTCCACCTTCGGCGTGCTGTCGCTCTACGCGCTCATCAGCAAGCGGGACTTCAGCGCGTGGGGGAGCTTCTTCTTCGTCGGGCTGTGGGTGCTCATCGCCACCTCGCTGCTCAACATCTTCTTCCCCACCGCGCTCGGCACCCTCTGGATCGCGGCGGGCACGGTACTCGTGTTCAGCGGCCTGCTGGTGTTCGACACCTGGCGCATCGTGCGCTCGGGCGCGTACGGCCCGGATGACTACGTGCCGGCCGCGGTGAACATCTACCTCGACCTGCTGAACCTCTTCCTCGCCATCGTCAGCCTGCTCGGCGGAGGCCGCCGTCGCAGCTGAGCCGCGAATGCAGCGGCTGACCGCGGTCTTCGCCCACCCGGATGACGAGACCTTTGCCACGGGTGGGACGATCGCGCGATACGCGAGCGGGGGAGTGCATTGCTCCCTCTACTGCGCCACCGACGGGGATGCCGGACGATCGTCCGACATCCCCGTGTCGTCTCCGGCAGAGCTGGGGATGGTGCGCCGCGCCGAGCTGCGCGCCGCGTGCGACGTGCTCGGGATCCGCACCCTGGTGAGCGGCGGTCATCCCGACGGCGGGCTGCAGGACGTGAACCCCGACGTCGTGATGGGAGAGATCGTCGCCCTGCTCCGCCGCGAGCGCCCGGAGGTGGTCATCACCTTCGGTCCCGAGGGCGCACCCACGCGGCATCGCGACCACCGCGCCATCTCGCGCCTCGCCACCGCCGCCTTCCTGCTCGCCGGAACGGGGACGGCCTTCCCCGAGCAGCTGGCCGCGGGCCTCTCGCCGCACCGGCCGCAGGAGCTCTGGTACTCCACCTGGCGGACGCCCGCGCCGGGTGAGGATCCATCCACCGAAGGCCAGCCGATCGACATCACGCTGAACGTGGGCGAGTGGCTCCCGGCGAAGCGCGCCGCCTTCGAGGCACACCGCACCCAGCACGTCCATCGCGCCAACTTCGAGCGCCTGGCGATGCGGGACGAGGAGCACTACTTCGTGGCGATCCGATCACACCTGCCGTGATGCCCTTCAAGGGCAGGGAAGAAGGACACTCCTGACACGGCTGAAACAGCAGGATCTGGCAGAAGGACATCCTGCCCTTTCTCGTCCTTCAGCAGTTTCCTTTCGCTGCTTTTCAGCGACTCGGGCTCACGAGGCCTCGATCTCCTTCGCCAGGTCCAGATCCTTCACCGTGATCCCCCCCGCATCGTGGGTGGAGAGGGTGACGGTCACCTTCGTGTACCGGATGTCGATGTCCGGATGATGGTTCGCGGCTTCGGCGAGCCGTGCGAGGCGGACGACGAAGTCGATGCCGTCCGTGAACCGTGCAAAGGAAAAGGTCTTCGTCAGCACGTCGCCGCGGCGCGACCAGCCCGGCAGGCTGCCGAGGGCGCGCTGGATTTCGAGGTCCGACAGCCTGGCCGGCATGGGAGTAGAGCAGGAGTGAATGTTGGGCGAACGGGATGATATTATCCCTTTCGGGCGCTCGTGGCGAACGCCGGCCCCGCTCGTCGTTCCACGCCATGCCCATCGCCTGTCGCCGCGTCCTCGCGCGTATCGCGCTCCTGCTGCTCGTTCCCTGCCTGCCGGCAGCGGTACCGGCGCAGGGCGTCCTTCCGCCTCGCACCGATTCCCTGTCGACGCCGACTGGGCACGTCAGGCCGCGCCCCGACCGCTACTGGCGCGACTTCGCCATCGGTGCGGCGACGAGCCTCCTCCTGCACGAAGCGGGACACGTCGGCGCCTCGCTCGCCCTCGGTGCGCGCCCCAGCTTCGGGTTCGATCGCGGCCGGCCAACGGTGTATTCGGGGATCGACCCCGTGGCCGAGCCGCGCAAGCAGTTCCTCTTCTCGACCATGGGACTCGACCTCCAGTCACTGCTGGACGAGGTCATCCTGGACGTGCCGCACCGGCGCGGGGCGCCGTTCGAGCGCGGCGTGCTGGCCGCGGGGGTGGGCACGGCGCTCTTCTACGTCACCCTCGGGCGCAGCGCCTCGGTGAGCGACATCGAGCTGATGTCGCGCACCTCGTCGCTCTCCAAGACCGACCTCACGGCGATCTACGGAGGCGTGGCATTGGCGCACCTGCTGCGCATCCGGCACGACGGTCGGTACGCGCACTTCTTCGTGCGGCCGGCGCCGCGCGGAGAAGACGGCCTCCGCGTCGGCGTACGGATGCAGTAGCGCGGCGCGACGTCAGCGCGCGTTGCGCCGGGCCTGCTGGCCGCGCCCGGTCACGCGATCCACGTTCTCGCGGTTCGTGTCCACCAGGTCGCCGATGCGCTCGGCGCGCTGGCCGGCATCGGCGCCGATGTCCTCCACCGCCCCGCCGAGGCGCACGTCGTCCTCCATGTATTCGGCGCCCTTCGGATCCGTGCGCAGGTCCTCGACGTCCGCTCGCTTCACCTTGTGCTGACCATCGAGGTCGCGTCCGTTGTGGGGCTTGTGGCGATCCGACATGTGCAGTGCTCCGGTTGATGTGGGGCGGCGAAAGTAGCAAGGAGCGCACCCACGATCATGTCATCCCGCACCCGCGAAGCGGCTGTCGGGATCGCTCTCCGATCACGACGGCTCAGTACGCCGCGCGCTCCTCGCTCCAGAGCTGCGGATAGTGCTGCTTCAGCGCCGCGATCTTCGGCAGGTCGTTGTAGCGAACGTACGCCTCGTACGGATGCAGCGCGGTGTAATCCTGATGGTATGGGGCCGCCGTGTAGAAGTCCTTCAGCGGCGCCACCTCGGTCACGATCTTGCCCTTCACCGTACCACTCCGCTGCAGCCACGCGATGTACTGCAGCGTGGCCGCGCGCTGCTCCGGCCCGGTGTAGAAGACCGCCGACCGATACTGCGTGCCGACGTCGGGCCCCTGCCGGTCGAGCTGCGTGGGATCGTGCACGACGTCGAAGAACAGCTGGAGCAGCGTGGCGTACGACACCTGCGCCGGATCGAAGATGACGCGCACGGACTCGGCGTTCCCGGTGCGTCCCGTGCTGACCTGTGCGTAGCTCGGATTGGCCACCCTCCCGCCGGCGTAGCCGGACGTGGCCGTCACGACACCCTTCACGTGCTGGAAGACTGCCTGCACTCCCCAGAAGCAGCCGCCGGCAAAGACCGCGGTGTCGCGCTGGGTTGGCTTGGTCGCGCTGATGGCAGGCGCGACGGACTTGGCCTCAACCGACGAAGTCGGCAGCACGGGGACGGACACGAGCGTCAGGAACGCGAACGCTGCCTCGAGCACGAGATCCCTCCAGGATGGCATGGACTGCAGGGCGGTGCTCCTGTACCCTCGCCGGAGCCGGGCCTGCTGCTACCGCCCTGAGACCGGCGCAAGCACCACTCCGTCACTCAGCCGCGCGATCACGCGAAGGCCGGGCTGCATGATGAGCGAGGGGGCAACGACGTCATCCGCATTGACCGCATCGAAGACGATGGCCCGCCCATCACGCTGGCGCAGGGTGTCGGCGAAGCGGCCTGCCGCCCCCGTCTCGTCTGCGCGCGGCAGCGAATACGACGCCCGATGGAGATGGAAGTACACTGCCGCCGGCCAGTTGGTGTACAACGGATGCGACGCACCGTTGGCGCGCGCCCACTCGAGCGCCGGACTGTGCCGCCACTCCTCGCCGGCGAAATCGGAACCGTAGTCGAGGGCGAACCGCCCATCGTGCAGCGCGACGCTCGCGCTCGATCCGCACCAGCCGACCAGCACGACAGCCACCGCGGCACGCGCGACACGAGAGTCCGTCACGCGCCACCAGCAGGCGATGGCCACCGCCGCCGCAGTCGTGACGAGCAGCAGGAATGGCGCGAGGATGCGCTCGTCGAAGGGGATGGCGGGATCGGCCACGAGGCGCGACACGATGATCATCGCCGCGTAGCAGGCACCGAGCACCGCGCACGCGCGGAGCACTCGCCAGGCACGACGGCGCGTGTCGGCGCGCGCCGCGCGAGCACCGAGCACGATGAGCGTGACGAGCACGGCCGCCGCCACGAGCGCGATCACCGCGCGATGGGGCAGCGGCCATTCGAGGTCCGTCTCCGGGACGAGCCAGTCGCGCAGCGTCGCACCGCCCTCGCGCACTGTCGGCCCCAGGTCGCCATAGAGCGCGAAGTGCCGGATGGCGTGCTGGCTGCCCGACACGATTCGCGTGCGTATCACCCATGCGCCTTCCAGCAGCACGGCCGGCAGGGCGGCGAGCATCGCCCGTTGCACCCGTTCGCGCCACGGCGCGCGCCGCGTGAGCGACCACAGCGCCGCCGCCCCGACGAGGGACACGCCGGCATAGCGCACCATCGCGCCGAGCGCGGCTGCGACGCCGGCGCGGAGCGGACGATCGGGCGCGTATGCCATGGCCGCGAGCGCGAGCGCGAGCAGGGCGAGGAAGAGCGGCTCACTCAGCACGGAGAGGTGCACCGTCACCATCGCCGGCGTGGCGAGGAGCGCGACACCGAGCAACGCGCCGGCAGGCACACTCGTCGCCGTGCCGACGACGAGCACGAGCGTGATCACGGTGACCGCCGCGGCGAGGGCGTTCACGAGTCGCGCTCCCTGCGGCGGCGACATGCCGAGCGCGACAGGGATGGCAAGCGCGGTGGAGTAGCCCGGAGGAAAGTGCGCGAGCGATGAAGTGCTGTCGGCGCTCGTCCACGGCGCGGTGGGGATGCGATACGTCCCGTGCGCCACGAGCGATTCCGCAGCGCCCATGTACGAGAGCGCATCGGGATCGAGCCCGGGGCCGGGCGGGTCGGTCACGGCCAGGACGAGCGTGAACGCCAGGACCCCCAGCAAGGCCGCAGGTGCAAGCCGCGCAATGGTTTGTCCTGGACGCTCGCGGTCGGTCATCCTGCCGGCTGTTGCGGTTTCGGGGTTCGTTCGGTAGAGTCTGACACGCTCGGGCGGCTCTGCCGCCCTGCTCGTCGGACCCGCTCGGCCGCCTGTGGCGGCCTGCTCGTCTGACGGTCGAATGGGACCTCCAAGCTAGCTTGGTGTGCCCTTGCCGTGGCCGTCAGACGAAGAGCGGCTGAAGGCCGCGAATGGGTCCGACGAGCAGCCAGCGCACCGCGCTGGCGAGCGGGTCCGACTGTCCGACTCTTTCGGTTTTTCTTCGGCCATTGGCATCCTACCTGCCTCATCCTCCGGCATGTCCCTCTCCCTCGCCGAACTCGTTCGGCTCCTCCCGCCGCCACCGCCCGCCGCACCGGCGATCCCCACCGGGATCGCGGCGCTCGACGCGGTGCTGCCCGGCGGCGGGCTGCCTCGCGGCCGGCTCACCGAGCTGGCCGGCCCGGCGGGGAGCGGGAAGACGACGATCGCCAGGGCCATCGTGGAAACCACGATGGCCAACCATGGCTGGGTGGCCTACATCGACGCGCAGCGCACGCTCGACCCGCGCGACTGGACACACCTGGGCGACGCGGAAGGCGTGTGGATGATCCGGCCGCACGATGCCACGCGCGCCGCGTGGTGCGCCGACGTGCTGCTTCGCAGCGGCGCCTTCGCGCTCGTCGTGCTCGACGGCGCGCCGGCGCTCACGCGCTCCAACGCGGTGCGCCTCACCCGCCTCGCGCGGGACGCCGACTGCGCGCTCCTCGTGCTCGGCGATCGTGCCGGCGCGGCAACCCAGCTCGGCGGCGCGGTACGGCTCGTCGTCGAGCGACCGTCGCCGGGCCAGCGGCGACGACCAGCGCGACTCGACGCGCGAAGACGCGGGACACCCGGGCAGGGAGGAAGCAGCAGCACGAGCAGCACCGATGGTGGCGCGACGCGCACGATCCTCGTGCGTGTCGAGAAGGGAGGGACGCTTCGAACCGTGGAGGTGAGCTGTGCAGTCGCAGTGGCGCGTCGCCTGTGTGCGCATCCCGAGGTTCCCGATCGGCGCGGTGTGGCGCGCGGCCCGGCGGGGGGAAGTCGGCACGCCCGGAGCGGGCGCGCAGCTTCTCCTCCCGCTGACGTCGCCGGCCGACACACCGCCGTCGGTGCCGAGCCGCCCCGGGAGCTCCGCACCGCCGTCGCCCGCGCCCGCGCACTGGGATGAGCACCGCATCGTCCTGACGAACGCGGCGCGCACGCGCGTGCAGGCTTCGTCGGCAGCCGCCGGCCGCGCCGGCGTGCGCGCCGGCATGCGCCCCGCCGAGGCGCGCGCCCGCTGCGCCGATCTCCATGAGCTGCCGTGGGACGACCTCGCCGTGAGCACTGCCATCACCGAGGCGTCGGCGCAGTTCCTCGCCGCGAGCCCGCAGGTCACGCCGGTGGAGGGCGCGCCGGGATTGTGGTGGGTGGGCGCGAGCGGCTTCGACGCGGTGGGCGGTGAGCGGCAGCTCGCACACGCCCTGCTCCGCGCGGCGCGGCGCTGGCATCCACGTCCGCGCGTCGCCATCGCCGACTCGTGCGTCGCCGCACGCGCGGCCACGTGGGCCGGCGCCAGCTTCAGCGGCGAGGCGAGCGACAGCGCGCTGGTGCGCATCGTCCCGTGTGGCGGCGACGCCGCGTATCTCGCGCCGGCGCCGCTCGCGCTCGTGCCGATGGACGAGGAGCTCCGCGCCGCACTGCACGCACTCGGCCTGCGCACGGTGGGGATGCTCGCTGCGCTCGAGGCCGAGGACGTGGAGCGCCGCTGGGGGGAGCTCGGGCTGCGCGCGTGGCGGCTCGCGCGCGCCGACGACCCGCGTCGTCCCGTGCTGGCGCGCGTGGAGACGCAGCCCGCCGTGGAAGTGGAGCTGTCGTCTCCCGCGGAGACGATGGAGCCGGTGCTCTTCCTCGTGCGCGCCGCGCTCGACCGCCTGGTGACAGAGATGATCTCGGTCGGCCGGGCGGTGGCGGCGATCGCCATCACGCTCACGCTCGACGACGCACGCGGCGCGCTCGCCACTGCCCCGGCGCACACGGTGACGCGCGAGGCGCGACCCGCACGACCGCTCGCGCGCGTGGTGCCGCTGTTCGAGCGCTGCCGCGCGCTGCTGGATGCCTGGCCGCTCACCGCGCCGGTGATCGGCGTGCGGGTGGCCATCGTCTCCGTGGCGCCGCTCACCGGTGAGCAGGGCGACCTGCTTGGCACCTCCTGGCGCGACCTCGGCGCCGCCGACGCCGCACTCGAGCGCCTGCGCGCCGAGCTGGGCACCGACGCCATCGTGCGCGCCGAGGCGCGCGACACGCACCGGCCGGAGAAGGCGGGGGCGTGGCGCGAGCTGCAGTCGGACGCGCTTCGCTCGTCGGACCCGCTCGCGGCTGCGCCGCTGCTCGTCGGACCCGCTGGCGGCCTTGCCGCCAGCTCGTCTGACCGTCACACCCGTCACCGGGATGACGGTTCACCGTTCACGGTTCACGGTTCACGTGAGGCCGCCCTCCCCGCCGCCCGCCGCGCCTTCGACCCGCCGGAAACAGTGGAGGTGCAATGCGACGGCGACACGCCGCGCGAGGTGACGTGGCGCGGCCACCGCATCGCCGTCACGCGCGCCGTCGGCCCCGAGCGCCTCTCCGGCGACTGGTGGGACGACGGCTACCGCCGCGACTACTGGCACTGCGAGAGCCTCGCCGGTGAGATGACCCTCTTCCTCGACCGCGCTGACGAGCAGTGGCGGATGCAGGGATGGGGGGACTGACGACTGCCTTGTGAACCGTGAACCGTTGACCGTGAACCGCGCCGGCACACCGAACCGAGTTCCGCATGCTCTTACGGTTCACGGTTCACCGTTCACGGTTCACGAGTAGTTCAATGCCCTTCGCCGAGCTCCACTCCCACTCCGCCTTTTCCCTCCTCGACGGCGCCGCGCTGCCCGAGGCGCTCGTGCTGCGCGCGAAGGAGCTCGGGCTCGCCGCGCTCGCGCTCACCGATCACGACGAGCTGGGGGGCGCGGTGCGCTTCGCGTCGGCGGCGCGCGAGCTGGAGATCGCCGGCATCATCGGCGCCGAGCTCACCGTCACCGTGCCGTCGCGTGATGGTGAGCCACCGCTCGTCACCCACCTGCCGCTGCTCGCCGAATCGCGCGAGGGGTACGCGAACCTCTCTACCCTCGTCACCCTCGCGCGTGCCGATGCATCGCGGCGTGGCCAGCCGTCGGTGTCACTCGACCAGCTCGCGCAGCATGCGAGCGGGCTGTTCGCTCTCACCGGCTGCCCGCGCGGCTGGGTGCCCACGCTCGCCGCGCAGGGCCAGGTGGACGCCGCGTGCGACGCCGCCGCCACGCTGCTCGACATCTTCGGCCATCGCGTGGCCATCGAATGCTGGGACCACGGCCTGCTCGAGGAGCGCGACACGACGCGCCGCCTGATCGAGATCTCGCGCGCGCTCGACGTGTCGTGGGTGGTGACGAACGACGTGCACTACGTGCGCGCGCGCGACCGCATGGTCCACGACGTCCTCGCCTGCCTGCGTCACCAGCGTCCGCTCGACAGGATGGGCACGCGGCTCCGCCCGAACGGCGAGTGGTACCTCAAGAGTGCGGCCCAGATCGCGCGGCGGTGGCAGGGGAACCTCGAGGGGGTCCGCGCCACGCTGGCGGTCGCCGAGCGCTGCGCGTTCCGGCTCGAGCACCTGAAGCCGACGCTTCCTGCCTTTCCCCTCCCCGCCGGCGTGAGCGAGGACGAGTACCTCGCGCGCCTCGTCGAGCAGGGCGCACGCGAGCGGTGGGGGCCGCCGGGCACGGCACGCCGCACTCCCGCGCACGACGCGCAGCTCGCGCACGAGCTCGCGCTCATCAACAAGCTCGGCCTCGCCGGCTACTTCCTCATCGTGTGGGACATCGTCCGCTTCGCGAGGCGTGAAGGAATCCTCTGTCAGGGACGCGGCTCCGCCGCCAACTCCGCCGTCTGCTATTGCCTCGGCATCACGGCCGTCGACCCGATCCGCCTCGGGCTCCTGTTCGAGCGCTTCCTGAGCGAGGAGCGCACCGAGGCGCCGGACATCGACATCGACTTCGCCCACCGTGAGCGCGAGCGCGTGCTGCAGTACGTGTACGAGCGCTACGGGCGCGACCACGCCGCCATGGTGTGCGAGCAGATCACCTACCGCGGCAAGAGCGCCGTACGCGACGCGGCGCGCGTGCTCGGCTTCAGCGTGGAGCAGGCCGACATGCTGGCCACCCTCTCCGACCGCTTCTCCGCGCGCGCCACCGCCGAGGCGCTGCGCGCGAAACCGGCGGACGCCGAAGCATCCGACGCCGCCGTGGCCAACGCGCTGAGCAGCGCGATGGTGCGCGGCACCGAGGCCACCACGCGCTCACGCGCCGAGAAGGAGAAGGCGAAGCAGGTGGCGAAACCGATGACGTCGGCCGACCGGCCGACGCCCAACGCGGCGTACGAGCCGTACGGAAGCCCGAGCGCACAGAGCTCCGGCGCGAAGAGCCTCG
Source organism: Gemmatimonadaceae bacterium (assembly GCA_036377775.1). Taxonomy (GTDB): domain Bacteria; phylum Gemmatimonadota; class Gemmatimonadetes; order Gemmatimonadales; family Gemmatimonadaceae; genus AG11. The sequence goes on from DASUXT010000066.1 coordinate 10,519, forward strand.
TCGAAATTCCGAAGGCGATGCATGCTGCGGCGGATCGTGGCAACCGGTGGGAGGATCCGCATGCGGACGACTCGCACAACGAGCGTCGCAATCCGACGACGGCGCTGCGTCCCACCGGCGGCAAGAGCATCGTCGAGCGCGCGGGCCTCGACCCGGACGACAAGCGCGTGCGCGCCCTCGCCGAGATCGTGGAAGGGCTGCACCAGCTCCCGAGACACCGCTCCATCCACGTGGGCGGTTTCGTGCTCACCGCCGAGCCGCTGAGCAGCGTGGTCCCCATCGAGCCGGCGAGCATGCCGGACCGCACCGTGATCCAGTGGGAGAAGGATGACCTCGATCCGGTCGGGCTGGTGAAGATCGACCTGCTCGGCCTCGGCATGCTGACCCTGCTGCAGGACTGCCTGCTCTACATCAGGCAGACGCGCGGCGTATCGATCGACCTCGCCACGCTCGACATGACCGACCAGGCGGTGTACGACGATCTCTGCGCCGCCGATACGATCGGCGTCTTCCAGGTGGAAAGCCGCGCGCAGATGAACACCCTGCCGCGGCTGAAGCCGCGCTGCTTCTACGACCTGGTGGTGGAAGTCGCGCTCATCCGGCCGGGTCCCATCCAGGGCGAGATGGTGCACCCGTACCTGCGTCGCAAGAACGGGCAGGAGGAGGTGACATATCCACATCCGTCGCTCGAGCCGATCCTGAAGCGCACGCTCGGCGTGCCGCTGTTCCAGGAGCAGGGGATGCAGGTGGCGATCACCGCGGCAGGCTTCACGCCGGGCGAGGCGGATCAATTGCGCCGAGCGATGGGACACAAGCGCAGCCGCGAGCGGATGGCCGCCATCTGCCAGAAGATGATCGACGGCATGGCGGCGAACGGCATCGCGCCCGACGTGGCGCAGCGAATCTTCAACCAGATCAACGGCTTCGCCGACTACGGCTTTCCCGAGAGCCACGCGGCGAGCTTCGCGCTGCTGGTGTACGCGTCGGCGTACCTGAAGCACTACTACGCGCCCGAGTTCACGGCGGCGATCCTCAATGCGCAGCCGATGGGCTTCTACGCGCCGGGCACCATCGTGGAGGACGCGAAGCGCCACGGCGTGGAGGTGCGGCCCGCCGACGTGACGGTGTCGAAGTGGGACGCGACGCTGGAGCCGCGCGTCGCCGAGCCGGTCGGGACGTCGAAGTCGGCAGCCGCGGTTGAGCCAGCGGCGAAGCCGGCACCAGGGATGAAGTCCGCGCCCGCCGTGCGACTCGGCATCCGCAGCGTGCGCGGGCTCGGTGCCGCGGCGCGCACGAAGCTCGAGCGCGCCCTCGCTGAAGGTCCATTCACCTCGGTGGAGGACGTGGTACGGCGATCGGGGCTCGACCGGCGCGGGCTGCGGCAGCTGGCCGAAGCGGGCGCGCTGGACGGACTGCTGCCCGGGGAGCCCGATCTTCGTCGCCGCCGAGCGGCGTTGTGGGCGGTGCTCGACGCGGCGCGTGGCGACGCGGGTCCGCTCGCGCCACGCCGGCGCGCGTCGCGCGGCGAGAGTGCGGCGCCTCTGCCGGCGATGTCGCGCGTGGAGCTCACCGAAGCGGACTATCGCATGACCGGCATCTCGCTCGCCGGCCACCCGATGATCCACGTGCGCGACGTGCTGGTGCCGAACGGCGTGCGCACCGCGCGCGACCTGCTGCTCGAGGGCCGCGACGGCGAGACGGTGGCGACGGCGGGGCTGGTGATCTGCCGCCAGCGTCCCGGCACGGCCAAGGGCTTCGTCTTCCTCACGCTGGAGGACGAGACGGGGCTGATCAACGTCGTCGTCACGCCGCAGCGCTTCGAGCGGCAGGCGCTGCTGATCTCACGCACGCCGCTGCTGCTGGTGCGCGGGGTGCTGCAGGTGGAGCAGAAGGTGGTAAACGTGCGGGCGAAGCAGTTCCGGGCGCTGCAGGCCGCCGTGGGTGCGGAGTTCGCCCAGCGGCACGACTTTCATTGAGGAGCAGTCGACCCGGCTCTTCAGATCGGTCGTGAGTATCGAGTCAGCGAGTACTCCAGTACTCAGTCGACTCCTTCCCAGAACTCGTCATCCTTCACCAGCACCTCCAGCTCCAGCGCATCCTTGCCCTGCCGCTCCGTGTAGTCCGCGATGTGGATCGCCGACGTCGCGACCTGGCGGCCGGATGCATCCTCGAGCACCAGCCCGAGCTTGTCGCGCGCGGCGTGGTAGCGATCGAGCTTCTCCGCGTCCATCGGCTCGCCACCGGGGAGCGGTACGGCCTCCGAGAACAGACGAAACACCGGCTGCACCAGCTCGTAACCGACGCCCGGCCGGAAACGCCCCCACGCGCGGCCCAGCGACGGATCGCGGTGCTCGAGGTCGGACCAGCCGATGGTCACGTTCTGCAGCTTCACCGTGTGGCGCACCCTCACTCCTGCGCGGCGAGGCGCCGCGCCATGATTCGGTCGGTCTGCCGGTCGGCGCCAAGCTGGAACGACTGCGAGCCGACGTCGGCGAACTCCCAGCGCTCGTAGAACGCGATCGCACGCGCGTTGCGCTCCCACACGCCGAGCCAGATCCACTCGCGCCCGCGCGACGCCGCGAGCTCGAGACAATGCTGCATCAGCGCCGCGCCCACTCCGGTACCGATCCAGCGCCGGCCGGAGTAGAGGCGCGCGATCTCGATCGCGTTCTCCAGCTTCACCCTCGTCGCGACGGCCGGCACCGTCGCGTCGTTCAGCATCGCATAGCCCGCCAGCTCGCCGTCACGTTCGGCGAGCAGCACGACGCGTGACCCGTCCGCCAGCTCCTCGCGCTGCTTGTCCTCCCCGAACGCCTCGGCGAGGTATGCCGCCATGTCCTCGGGCGTGTTGTCGGCGGCAAAGGTATCGGCGAATGCGGCCTCGGCGAACGCGGCCAGTACCGACGCATCGGCTGGAGTCGCGCGCCGGATGGCGAGTGACGACGTGTTGGCCGGGGAGCTCATGGCCATCAAGCTAACGCGCGCTCAGCGCCGGGCGAGCGTGCGCAGGCCGAGCGCACCATTGAGCCAGCGCACGAGCGGCACGAGCCGCGCGAACTCCCGGGCCAGCACGTCGGGCAGCCGCGCACTGTACAGGTCAGCGTCCCGGACCTGGCGCCCCATCGTGAACGACTGGTGCCGCAGCAGCTCCGCGGCCGGGTGATCCGCGTCGTAGCCCCGCGGCATCCGCGTCAGCATCGCCTCGCGCGACAGCCCGCCGAACGGCTTCAGCTCCGGCGCGCGCAGGATCCGGACGAGCGAGCCATGCTCCTCGTCGATGCGCTCGCGCAGGCGCGAGAGCGTAGGTCGAGGCGGCATCCAGATCCCGCCCCCGACCCACGACTCGTCCGGATCGATGTCGAAGTAGAACCCCGCTCCGCCGTGCGCCGCCTCGCCACCCACGCCGCGGCCGGCGTCCATGTGGTAGAACCAGCACGCCGCGTTGGTCTTGTACGGCGACTTGTCGTTCGAGAAGCGGACGTCGCGATGGATGCGGAACATCGAGCGCTTCGGGTTGCCGACGATCTCCGGCGCGAGCTCCGCGAGCCGCACGTCCAGCTCCTCCACCAGCGCGACCATGGGACCGCGCACCTCGGCCTCGTACCGATCCCGGTTGGCGAGGAACCACTCGCGGTCGTTGTTGCGGCGCAGCCCGCGCAGGAAGGTGCGAGCTGCCGGTCGAAAGCCGGCAAACTCGCTCGTCGGCGATGTGGCGCGCCTCACTCGGGTGGACGCGTGCGTGTATGCTCCGCCGGCACGGCAGGCAGCGTCGCAGACCGGGCCGCGATCCGGAACTTGAACTCCTGCTGCACCAGCTGGCGAACCTTCCGCCCCTGCACCTGGGCGGAGAGGAACCGCATGCCGGGCACGGCGGCGCGCACGGCCTGCTCGAATGCGGAGCTCGACGCAGCGAGCACCTCCAGGCTCGTGGAATCGGCACGGCCGGTGGTGTCGATCACGTATCGTGTCAGGACGGAGCCCTCGATTCCCTGTGCGAGCATGTCGGGAGGATACACCGGGGCCGCACTTCCTTCCACCCGCACCGCGCTCTCGTCCGTGGCGAGCACCGAATAGACCGAGTCGTCGGATTTCACCGCCGTCGCCGCCGCCTGCGCCGCCACCACGTTGCCGGCGCCGCCGCCGTCCGGCGCCGGCCGCTCGGGCGCCGGTCGGCGCAGCCGAATCCCGTGGCGCGATTCGGATGCAGGCCCGAAGCCGCCCTGCGGCAGCTCCACGTACGTGATGCGCTCCTCCATCGCGCGCTGACCGGGCTCGCGGTCGGGTGGCGGGAGATAATAGATGTCCGGCTCCTTCGGCTCGCTGAAGTGCAGCAGGTCGGAGTGCGGTCCGTGCCCGTACGTCACCGCGCCGAGCAACATCGCGTGCGTGGCCACGCTCAACAGCATGCCCGGAAGGACCACGGGGCCATGAGGCGCGGCGGGAAACCAGATGAAGCGCATCGGACCATCCTCGCGTGAATGCGCGCGGGAGCCCGACTGGAATGGCCGCGCGGGAGAGCGTCACGCATCGCTCCCCCGCCGCGGAAGGCGCATCCGTCGTGCCTGATGAACGCCCGAGTGCGCTAGCGCGCACCTCCCAGCTCGGCGAGCGCCGCGCCGGTCACCCGGTACGTCGTCCAGTCGCTCATCGGCACCGCACCCAGCGATTGGTAGAAGCGAATCGCGTCCACGTTCCAATCGAGCACCGCCCACTCCAGGCGGCCGTAGCCGCGCGACACCGCGACGCGAGCGAGGTGCTGGAGCAGCCGGCGCCCGATGCCACGTCCGCGGAAGGCGGGAAAGACGAACAGGTCCTCGAGGTAGATGCCCGGCCGCGCGAGGAAGGTGGAGTAGTTGCGGAACCAGAGGGCGAAGCCGGCGGGTTCGCCAGCCGCGAGGGCGAGCACCACCTGCGCAGCGGGTGACTCGCCGAATAGCGACGTACGCAGCAGCTCCTCCGTCGCCAGGCACTCGTGCGCCAGCCGCTCGTACTCGGCGAGCCCGCGGATGCAGCGCAGGATCAGCGGTACGTCGTCGACCGTCGCCTCGCGGAGCGTGATGTCTGGTGCGGTGGACACCGTTCGTATGAAAGGGATCGGATCGGGAGTGGCGGCTGCAGCGCTGGCCCGGCCGCGTCTCAGAGGCCGAGGTACTTCTCGCGCAGGATCTTCAGGTGATGCTGCGCGTGCCCGGCGGTGATGTACGCGAGCGCCCGCACGCTCACCGGGTTGTCACTCGCCGTGCCGGTGCGCGTCCAGGCATCCTCGGGCAGCGAGGTGAAAAGCGCCAGGGTGCTCTCACGCACCGCGAGCAGCTCCGCTGCCAGCGACGACAAGGTACGATGATCCGAGCCCGCCGTCTTCACGAACTCGTCCTGGTCGAACGAGGCGAGCGGAGTCTTGTCAGCGCGTGCGATGCGGAGGGCGCGATAGGAGAAGACGCGCTCCGTGTCGCTCACGTGTCCGATCACCTGCCGGATGGTCCACTTGTCCGCGGCGTAGCGATCGCCGCCGCGCGCCTCGGGCAGCTCGGCGATCATCGCCTGCCACTCGTCGCGGTCGCGACGCAGCACGTCGATGATGTCGCCCTCCGGCACGGCTGCCACGTAACGACCGTAATACGACGAGAACTCGGTGGCGTCGGGACGGCGGGCAGCGACGGCGGTCATGCAGGTCTCCGCGTGAGGGGTCAGGGCGCCGACGCGAGGGCGGGAGCGGGCGCGTTGCGCCAGGTGATCAACAGGATTCCGACTGCGGTGACGACGAGCGCCACGAGCTGGGCCGACGTGATGGGCCCGACCATGTCACTCTTCGCGCGGAAGAACTCGACGACGAAGCGCTCCACGCCGGCGAGCACGCAGTACATGCCGAACAGCCAGCCCGACGCATGCTGGTGCCGGCGCAGCCGCCACAGCACCGCGAACATCACGAGGCCGAGCAGTACCTCGAGCAGCTGCGTCGGATACACGCCAACGGCGGTATCAGGGGGCAACGTGGCCGGAAGGTCGGCATGATAGAGCTGGTTCATCACCTGCACGGTGCTCGGGGGCAGCCCCTTGGGAAAGGCGACGGACAGCCACCCGTCCCACACGCGACCGTAGTCGTCGCCAACCGCCCAGCACCCGGTGCGCCCGATGGCATAGCCGGCGGCGATGCCCACCGCCGCGCCGTCGGCGATGCGCAGGAACGGCTGCCGGCGCCAGCGGATCACGATCGCGCAGGCCAGCACCGCGCCGATGAAGCCGCCCCAGAACACGAAGCCCGCGCGTCCCCACAGCGCGCTGACGCTGTGCATCAGGATGGCGAAGTACACCTTGCCACCGATGATCGTGCCGATGAGCGCCGCGAAGGTGACGTCGTTCATCACCACGGGATCATCGCCTCGATCCTCGAGCACCTCCTGCGACACCCAGTGCGCCATCCCGAACGCCAGCATCATGGCGATGCCGAAGCCGGTCAGCGTGATCGGCCCGAGGGAAAACTCGAACGGGTGGTGAATGATGGGGTGAGGGATCATCGGCGGGCGTCGACGCGCGTCTTGGTCCACACGACCACGGCCGAGCAGTTCTGTCCCGGCGTGGTGAACTGCGCCGGGATGCTCGTCCCGCTGTACACCTCGATCGCCGCCACTTCGTTCGGCTGCACGAAGGTGTCGAGGTCACCCGGATCGAGCTGCTGCCAGGGCGCGCCGTCCACGAACACGGTCACGCAGCCGTTCCCCTGTGCCGAGCGCGTGGACGCGATCATCGCCTGCCCGTTCACCTCCGACACGCGAAGGCCAGGGGTGGTGCGCAACACGTCGGTGAACCGGATCGGCTTCCGCCGCTCCAGATCCTCCCCCGTGATGAAGTAGCCACCAGCCGACGTACGCTTCCGATCCAGGAAGCCGACCTTCTGCAGTCCCTCCTCGCGCCGCGACAGCACCTCCACCGGCGAAAGCTGCGGCACCAGCACGCCAAGCTTCACCGTGACACGTGCCGGCCGGCGCGCCGACAGCTCCACCGGCACCTCCGTCGGGCTGTAGCCGATCTGGCGCACGACCAGCGCCTGCGTGCCCGCGGGGAGCGAGTCGAGCACGAACTCCCCATTTGACTTCGTCATGGTTGCGGCGCTCGAGCCCATCAGCCCGACGCGCGCGTTCGCCACAGGGGCGCCGCTGCGGTTGAGCACCACACCGCTCACCCGCGCCGACCCGCGCGGCTGGGGCGCGGCGCCCGTATCACCCGCAGCGAGCCTGGGTCGCGCGGCTACGCTCATGCTTCGCAGCGCCAGCATGCCGAGGTCCTGCGTGACCGTCACCTCGGCGGTCTCGCCGCCGTCCTTGCGCTGCGCCTGCAGCTTGCCTTCATACTTCTCGGGCAGGCCGCACAGGCGATAGATGCCGTCGTCACCCACCGTTGCCTCGCGTACGCGCGGCGGCTTCTTGGTGACGCGAAGGTTGGCCGGCAGTCCCGGCGGGTCGGGATCGTACCACACGAACGAGACGCGCGCGCCCACGGCGGCGGAGTCGCTGTCCGGCTCACGCACCCGCCCCACCAGGGCGCCCGGACCGAGCGCCCGCCGCGCAGCGGGGCAGAAGAGGCTCGCCAGGTACTCCCCCGATGGCACGGCGATCACCGTCTGGGTGACCATGTTCGCCGTGAAGCTCATCGGTGGCGTGACGAGGCTGATGCCGAGCGTGTCGAGCAGCGGGTGCTGGACGAGCACCCGATGCGAGCCGGGTGGAATACTGTCGAGGAGGAAGCGACCGAGGGAGTCGGAGAAGCCCAGGCGAGTGGTGCCCTCCACACTGATCAGGGCGTGCGTGAGCGCCTCGGCGTGGATGCTGTCGTACACCACACCCTGCAGGTAGGCCAGCGTCGTGGACGCCTGTGTCGTGTCACTGGCCGCAGGCTGGCTCTTCGCTGCGACGCCCCTGGTAGCGCCGGCAGGCGTCGGGCCCTTCGTGGTCCCGGCGGGCGATGCACCCTTCGCGGTGCCGGTGGACGCTGCGCCCTTGGGGACAGGTCGTGACGGTGCGGGCTGCTGCGCGGCGAGGGGGAACGCGAGCAGGGCCGCCCCAAGCAGGGAGGCAAGGGGACTGGGAAGACGCATGGCTGGAATATACGATGTGATCCCGGTCTCTACCCGCCGAGCGTTGCCGAGGGTCCGGCGGCCCGGGCTCGCCGCCGCCCCCGAGACGCGACCCGTCGGAACGAAACCTGCCTTTTCAGGGGCCATCACCGACGCGGAGCAGACCATGGGCAGCAAGGCCAGCAACTTCTTCCAGAGCGATCGCCCCGAATCCGGCGGCGCCGACAAGGACATGCAGCGCGAGAAGTCCGGGCTCCTGGAACGCGACAAGGAGCGCTTCGCCGCCGAGCAGCAGAAGCGCGACGAGCAGCACCGGCAGGAGGATCAGCAGGGGGAGGAGAAGTAGAGCGGGGGAGAAGGGGAGAAGGGAACGGCGTTCCCTTCTCCCCTTTCCTATTTTCCCCCTCACTCGCAGGCGCTACCCGGCGAGGTGTTTGCATCCACGATGTCGTGGTCGGAGTTCATCCACCGCCAGTCCACCGCCGTGCCCGCTCGCGCCAGCCAGCCGCTCCCTGCCCCGGACCTCACTCCCGCCCATGACCCGGGCTTTGCCGACGCGGCGATCCGCGCCGAGCAGGCGCTCATCGCCACGCCCCCTGACCAGGTCGGCGCCCCGCTCCAGATCAGCGAGGGCCATGAGATTCGTGTCGGCACCGCATCATGGACCGATCCGACGATGGTGCGCGGCAACGTCTTCTACCCGCGCGGCATCTCCACCGCCGCCGACCGGCTCAGGTACTACGCCGAGCAGTTCCCGGTCGTGGAGGTGGATTCGAGCTACTACTCGCTTCCCGAGCGCGCCACGGCGGCGCTGTGGGCCGAGCGCACCCCGCCCAGCTTCACCTTTCACCTCAAGGCGCACGCGCTCATGACCGGGCAGCCCACCGAAGTTGCCCGGCTTCCGGAAGCGTTGATCGACGAGTTGCCGCCGGCGGTGGCGGAGAAGAAGCGCATCTACGACAAGGACCTGCCGCTGGAGCTGTATGACGCGGTGTGGGCGCACTTCATCGACGCCCTCGAGCCACTGCGAAGGGAGGGAAAGCTCGGCGGGGTCCTCCTGCAGTATCCACGATGGTTTCTCCCCACGCCCGCCAACAAGGACCTGCTCGCCGAATCGGCCGCACGCCTCGCCGGCATTCCCACCTCGGTGGAGCTCCGCAACCATCTCTGGTTCAACACTCCGACGTCCACCGGCTGGACGCTGGACATGCTGCGAGACCTCGGCCTCACGCACGTGATGGTGGACGGTCCGCAGGGACTCGACAGCAGCGTGCCCTTCGTGCCCGCCGTCACCACGCCGGCGCTGGCCATGGTGCGGCTCCATGGACGCCGTGCCGCCACGTGGGAGGCAGCCAAGGTCCCGACGGTGGAACGCTACCGCTACCTCTACTCGCCCGATGAGCTGACGAAGATCGCTCCCCTCGTGGAATCCGCCGCCACGGAAGCCACGCGCACGATCGTGTTCTTCAACAACTGTTACGGGAACTACGGGGCGACGAACGCGAGGGAGATGGTGGCGATGATCGGGAGGTGAGGATGTCAGGATGTCGGGAAATGGCGAACTTCCTCAGGCGGCATTCCGACATCCCGACCTCCTGACCTCCGCTCGCCTTTCATCCCCGCCGGTTCGCCATCCAGTACACCACTCCCCCGATCCCCACGAACGCCAGCGCGCCGCCGACCACCTTGAGCTCGAACAGCAGCGGCTGCGCGTCGCCCGACGGTGGGATCATCGCGACGATCATCGCGAACAGCGTGACGAGCAGGCCGCTCAGCCCGACCACCCACGCGCCGGCGTTGCCGCCAGGTACGCGTACCGTGTCGGCGGGCGCCGGCGTGCGCCGGTGGAGCAGGAAGGAGATGAAGAGGTAGCAGTAGGGGATGAAGTAGATCAGCAGCTGCGTGTCGAGCAGGATCAGGTACGCCTTCTCCACCGTCGTCCCCTTCCCCAGCACGCTGATCAGCAGGAAGATCGTCGCCAGCGATGCCTGCACGAGGATCGCCACGTACGGCGTCTTCCACTTCGGGTGCACGCGCCCGAACGCGGGCGGGAAGTACTTGTCGAGACCGATCGCGAACGCCACGCGCGCCGGCCCGGTGAGCCAGGCGCCCACCCCGCCGATGTTCCCGATCGTGTACGCCGCCGCCGCCAGCGGCGCGAGCCACCACAGCGCCGGGCTCAGCTGGCGCGCGCCGGCGTCCGTCGCCTGCAGGAAACCGGAGACGATGTTGATGTCGCCCGTGGGAACGAGCCAGAGCAGCGCGCCGGTGCCGAGAATGTAGACGAGCGCGATCAGCGGCGCCGCAATGAGGATGGCGCGCGGCAGCGTGCGCCGCGGGTCGCGTACCTCGCCCCCCATCGCGCTCGACAGCTCCAGTCCCGCGAAGGCGAACGCGATGCTCGCCCACAGGTTGAGCTCACCAAGGTTGCCCAGGTCGGGTACGACGTTCTGCGCCGTGATCGGATTCGCCGGCGCGCGATGCATCGCCACCGCGATGGCGCCGAGCGCGATGAGGATGAGCCCGGGGATGTACGTCCCCACGCCACCGGCGTTCTGCAGCCACTTCCCCGTGCCGACGCCGACGATGTTCATCAGCACCGCAAGCCAGAGGCACACGAGCGTCGCCGTCAGCACGTAGGTCCAGTTGCTCGACAACGCGCTGTCTCCCTTCCCGATCACATAGGTGGCGATCACCGCCGTGGAAATGAGCAGGTTCGGGTAGTACAGCACGTTGTTGATCCAGTAGCACCAGCCGCACACGTAGCCGTGCTTCTCCCCCAGCGCGCGCTTGGTCCACTGGTAGATGCCGCCTTCATGCGGGAAGCGCGACGACAGCTCCGTGACCACGAGTCCCTGCGGCACGAAGAAGAACACCGCCGCCAGCAGCCACAGCGCGAGCGCACTCGGCCCCGACTTGGCTGCCGTCGCCAGCCAGCGCAGCCCGACCACGGCCACGAGGTTGAACAGCACGAGGTCGCGCAGGCCGAGCGCGCGGTCGAGTGTCGTGGTCGTTTCCGGGACGTCGGTGCGCGACGTGATTTCGCTCATGCGCGGCGGGCTAGAGTCGGAAGAGATAGCTGGCCTTCACGAACAGCGCATCGTCGGTGCGGTCGTAGCCACGGAAGCCGAAGCTCGCCGGAAAGTCGAACGGTTCGGCGAGCGCGCGACGGTCGGCATAGCCGGCGCCATAGCCCACGAACAGCACCGTGCCCGGGCTTGGCTGGTACGAGAAGAGGAAGTCGCCACGGAACGCGCTGCGCTGGCAGGCCACCGTCACCTGGTACGCATAGCCCGCACACTGGTCATACGTGATGATCGGCCGCCCGCTTCCGGTCTCGTCGCGCAGCGCATCGCGGTAGCGCGATTGGTACTCCCCGACCAGCCGCACGAACACCGGCCGCGCGATCTGGTACTCCACCTTCAGCCGTGGGATCCGGTTGTTGCCCACGATGCTGCCGTCGCTGCGCCGGTTGAAGCTCTGCAGGTTGTACGTCGCGTTCACGCGGAGCTTGTCGGTGGGGCGGACGGTCAATCCGTACTGCCCGATGATGATGTTCGACGACGCCCACTCGAAGAAGTTCTCGTCGTGCCCCCAGAGGTAGAACGCAGTGAACGAGATCCGCCGGCCCGCCGGCGTGTTGATCGAGATGTAGGCCTCGCTGTTCGGGATGCGCGGCCTCCCCGTGAACGGCAGCGTATCGCCCGCCGCGCCGAGTACGCGGTAGCTCGCGTACAGCGCGGGGTCGTAGCCGAACGTCTCCGCGAAGTAGCCGACGCCACCGCTCCATCCGCCGCGCATGGTGCCGGTGAGGTTGAAGTGCAGCTTCTTCTCGATCGCGTCGCCCTGGTGCACGAAGCTGCTGTACCGCCAGGTGCTGAAGTAGCCGGGATTGAACGTCACCGCCTCGAACAGCGCGCCACGACCGCCGAACCAGGTGTACCGCTGGTCCACGTTCCCGTTCACCACGCCGCCGCGCTGGATGAACCCGTTCGCGGCGCGGAAGTCCTCGTGCACGCCGTCGAGCGAATAGCTGAACGCGAGATGGCGCCCGTTGCGGTTCACGCCCGCGTGCCACAACGGCGCGTCGAGCCGCCTGCCATCCACCTGTCGCGTGAAGCTCTGGGCGTACTGCGCCTGCGCGCTGTAGACGCCGAACAGGTACGTGCCGTCCAGGTCCGCCACGCGGTTCCACGCGCCGCCGTTCGCCCGATCGGTGTAGGCGAAGCCGAGCTTCGACGACGTGCCCACGTCGCGCTGCACGCGCAGCACGTTCAGGAACGGCCGGTCGCCGCTCATGGACGAATCCGTGGCCTGGTCTACCGCACTCATGAACGCCAGGCTCGTGCCCGACACCTTTCCCGTCAGCTTCGCCGCTCCCACGGGCTGCACGACCCGCCTCGTGTAGATCAGGTTGTGCGGCGTGGCGAAGCTCTCCAGGCCGTCGAGGAAGAAGGGCCGCTTCTCGGCGAAGAACAGCGCCTGCCGCGGGTCGAAGCTCAACTGGCTGGCGTCCGCTTCGATCTGCGAGAAGTCGGGGTCCACCGTGCCGTTGAGGGTAAGGTTGTTCGTCACCCCCCAACGCACGTTGGCGCCGAGCGACGGACGCTCGGCGCTGTACCCCCACCGATCGACGCCGGGCTCCAGGCTCGGCGCGCCGGCGGTGCGCTGGGTGAGCTCAGGATTCACGTCGAGCACGAGGCCGCGGCGGAGATCGGTCAATCCCTCGAGGGTCCCCGACTGGCCAAGGAAGGTCAGCCCTGCGCGCCGCGCCGGCGCCCAGCTGTCCTCGTGTCCGGAGTGCTGCACCTCGCGCACGACGTTGAGGCCCCACGTCTGCACGTCGGCCGACTGGTACTTGAGGCTCTTGAACGGAATGCGCACCTCCACCACGTAGCCCTCCGGCGTGACGCGCCCCTTCGACTGGTACACGTAGTCGGTGCTCGGATCGGCCGGATCGCGCGCCAGCGTGGTGCCGCCGAAGCCGCTCGAGCGGCTCTGGTTGGATTCCGTGATGGTGCCGTCGGCCTGCACGCCAAGCGGGTTGACGGCGAACACCGTCGCCTGGCGTCCGTCGTTGAACGTGCCGAGCAGGATCTGCACGTTGTCGTCGGCATCGATCCTGTCGCGGTCGGCGAGGGTGGCTCGCGGGGTCCCGTGCGACTCGAAGGCGCGGATGCCGAAGTGGATCGCCGTCGCCGAGTACCAGACGAGCACCTGCGTGGAATCCTGGGCCGGCACCCCGTCCTGCGGCGAGAACTGCGAGAACCCGGTGAGCAGCGCGGCCTGGCGCCACTGCGGCTCAGCGAGGTTGCCGTCCATCGTGGTGCCGGCTTCATCGAGGCGCGGCGGCTTCACGCGCAACTCGTTGGCGCGGCCGTTGTACACGGCGCCCGTGGCGGGAGCGACCTGGTCACGCGCGGCCCCGGGCGGCGCGGGCGGAACGTCAGCGAGGGAGAGGACGCCGGCGAGCGCGGCGGCGAGCAGGAAAGATGGCATGGGCGGCCCCAATGTAAGGCCGCCCACCCGTCCTACGCGACGGTCACTTCTTCGGCGTCACGCTGAAGCCGGCGATGTGCACGTCGAGGTTGTGGTTCACCCGCAGCCCCACGATGCCGTCCGTGCTGCCGAGGTGCGCCAGCGGAAGCGCGGCTACCTCGCTCCCGTTCACCAGCAGGCGAACCGAGTCCGCCTTCGTCGCATCCACGGTCAGCGTGTTGGTCGCCTTGCCGTTCGCGTCCTGCTTGTGCACCGCCGCGTTGTCCGTCCAGTCCATGATCGTGTGCACCTCGGTCCCGGCACGATGCTTCACCATCACCTTCCCGTCGCCCCGCACCAGGAGGTACGCGTAGCTCTGGTCGGCGCCCTGGAGGTTCTTCCCCATGAAGAAGATGCCATACGCCTCCGGGTGCATCGGCGCCTTCGTCTGGGTGAACGTCGCCGTCGCGGTGAACGGGCCGCTCGCGGTGCTCGCATCGCGCCAGTAGATCGCGGCCGGTCCCGACGTCACGTGGAAGCCGGGGCCCATGGTCACGAACTTCGCGTCCTCGATCTTCGCGGCGGGGCGATCGGTGCGCCCCATCCAGCCGGCCGGCAGCGCACCACCGTTGGCCTTGATGTCCGGATCGTGCTCCTTGCCGCTCATCTGCGCCGACAGCGGCGCGGCGGCGAGCAGCACGAGGGCGAGACCAGCGAATGGACGACGCAGCAGCATGCAAACCTCCTGAAGGGGATACGAACGGAAGGGAAGTGGTATTACGGTCTCGCCGATTGCAGCTGTGCAGCGATCTCCTCGAGTTGCGGGAGGTGACGCCGCTCGTGCTGCCCGACGAAGAGGATCCATTGGTAGAGGTCGATCTCGCCCAGCACCACGTGCGTATGCCGGATCTCGCCGAGCGCCAGCCCGTCGGCTTCCCCGACGGCGCGCATGAAGTCGGCGCGGGACCTCGCGAGCGCGTCGAGTGCGGCTTCGCGCGTGAGGCCCCCGGCCGGTGCCACGATCCCGGGCGCGACGAGCCTGCGCGTCCGGTCGGTGACGTGCCGGCCGTCCAGCGCTCTGAGCATCGAGCTCTCCTCTCCCTCCGCAACGATGCCCGACTGCCGGGCGCCGGCGGCACGCTTGGCGATCACTCGCGCGCACCCGGCCTCCACGCGCGCCAGGTGCTCCAGCAGCTCCGCTGCCGACCAGCGCTCCGCTTCCGGTCGTTCGGCGAACTGTTCGGGAGGAATCGTCGCTGCCACCTCGAGCAGGGCGGCGCGCGCGGCGTCGGCGTATTCGACGAGCTCGGTGATGCGGCGATGCATGAGGGCGGCTGGGGACGCATCGAAGCTCACCAGCGAGCCGCTCCGCCGCAAGCCGCCGCAAGCCGCCGCAAGCCGCCGCAAGCCGCCCGGGATGCGCGCGCTCAGCGCGCGCGGTCGTCCACCCCCTTC
This sequence comes from Gemmatimonadaceae bacterium, assembly GCA_036377775.1. Taxonomy (GTDB): domain Bacteria; phylum Gemmatimonadota; class Gemmatimonadetes; order Gemmatimonadales; family Gemmatimonadaceae; genus AG11. The sequence continues at coordinate 25,523 of DASUXT010000066.1, forward strand.
ACGCCGCTCTGGTGCGCGCAATTGGCACAGCAGTAGAAGGTGCCATTGCTCTCCACACCATGGCCGATGATCCGGCAGTCGCAGTGTGCACACCTCGGCGCCAGCATGTGTATCGCGCACTCGAACGAGTCGAAGGTGTGGCTCTTCCCAGCCATCGTCACGGTGAACGCCTTGTCGTACTCGTTGCCGCACATCTCGCACTTCGCCATGGCCCGCTCCGGTTGATGGGGCGAGACAGCGCGTTCACGAATCGCGCCCGTGGCAACGAAAAGCGAGGAAAGGAAAGGGCTGAAGAAGCTGGAAACGGCAGGAGCCGACGAGGACGAGCTAGATCGAGCCCTCGGCTTCGTCCAGCGTCTCCAGCCACAGCCGCCGGATCTCGTTCGCGCCGAGCGCATTCGGCTCGATCAGGGAGCGCCGCCAGTACCAGCGTTCGTCCTCCGGCGCCGTCACGCCGTGGCCCAGGAAGCGCCCGTGGACGTCGGCCAGCGCGGTGCGCGGCGTGCCGCGGGCCAGAGTCCGGATGCGATCGTTGAGGCCGGCCAGGATCGACAGCGGCAGCTCGCCCGCCTGCTCGAGTACTCCCGGGATGTGGCCCGTCCCATCCGATGGATCATAGACCGTTGCCAGCACCACCAGCGCCTGCGGACGCGCACGGTGCAGTGCGTCGAGGAGGAACTCGTACGCCTCGGCCACGTCGCGTGCGATCGCCTCGAGCAGGGTGAGGCGCGGCTTGTTGGCGAACGCGCTGAGCAGGTCGTTGCCGCCGATCGTGAGCGTCAGGAGCGACGGCGCCTCGCTCTCCTCGAGCTGCGGCAGCTGCTCGCCGAACACGTCGCCAATCGTCGCGCCGTCGCTCGCCAGGTTCGCGAAGGCGATGCCCGGAAACCGCGTGACGAGATCTTCACCCGCCTCCTCCGGCCAGCGCGCGTCGTCGTTCCGGTAGAGCAGCGACGCCGCGCCGAGGGGCGCCACCGCACCAGCATGGGTGTCGCGCTCCAGTGCCACCGCCACGTCGGTCTCTCCTGCATCCAGCGCAGGATACAGGTCGATGGACATGGAATCGCCGAGCGCGACGTAGTCGGAGAAGGCGTGGCTCACGCGAGGAATGCCGGCGTGCAGCGCGCTGGGCGCGGGCTCAGGATTGGTCCAGCGACAGGCCGCGCGTCGCGAGGATCCGGCCCACCGCTTCACCGATCTTGTTGTTCGGCGTGCTCGCCCCCGCCGTCACGCCGATGCGCACCGGGCCCGTGGCGGGAAGCCAGTCCGGTTTCGTCTCCTCCACGTGCTGCACGCCGGCGTGGCGGTAGTGGATCGCCCCCGCCTCCGGGTCGATGCCCCCCGCGTCGCCGATGTGATACGTCGGCACCTTCTCGGCACAGATCGCGGCGAGGGAGATCGTGTTGCTCGAGTTGAAGCCGCCGATCACGACCATGGCGTCGAGCGGCTCCTTGAGCAGCTCGACGACGGCATCCTGCCGCTCCTGGGTGGCGCTGCAGATCGTGTCGAAGGTGCGGAAGTCGCTCGCTCGCGCCTCCTCCCCACGCGCGCGCGCGATCGCATTGCCCACCTCGTCGGCGATGGCCAGCGATTCCTTCGCCAGCATCGTCGTCTGGTTCGCCACGCCGATACGACGCAGGTGCACGTCGGGGTCGAATCCCGGCGACGCCGCCATTCCGAACTTCGCCATGAAGGCGTCGCGGTCGCCCTTCCCCTCGATGTAGTCGCACACCTCGTGCGCCTCGCTCATCTCGCGCACCACGAGGTAGGCCCCGCTCGGATACTTCATCACCTGCGACGCCGTCGCCCGCGTCTCCTCGTGATAGTACTTGCCGTGGATGAGCGCCGTGAAGCCGTCGCGTGCGTAGCTCTCCACGCGCTTCCAGACGTTGAGCACCGATCCGCAGGTGGTATCCACCATCACGCAGCCGATCTGCCGCAGCGCCTCGAAGTCGCCGATCGTCACCCCGAATGCCGGCAGGATCACCACGTCGTCCGCGCTCACGTGCGAGAAGTCGAACTTCCCCTCCGCATCGGGCTTGAGGATCTCGATCCCCATGCCGCGCAGCTTGGCGTTCACGTGCGGGTTGTGGATGATCTCCCCCACCAGCACCAGGTGCCGGTCGGGAAACTTGCGGCGCGTCTGGTAGGCGTACTCGACCGCACGCTCCACCCCGTAGCAGAAGCCGAACTCCCCCGCCAGCCGGATGGTGACGTCGCCCACGCGGAGCGTACCATCCTCCTCGCGCATGCGATCCACGATCCGTCCGGCGTAATCGGCCGCGAGGTCGTCCTGGATCTCGGCCTTGAGGCCGAATCCCTTGCGAAAGTAGGTAGGGGACGTCATGGATGGAATCTAATGGATTCGGGGTCGCCGATGGCGGATGTCGGGAAGTCAGGAGGTCGGGATCAGATACGCGCATTCCGACCGCCCGACTTCCTGACATCCTGTCCCACCGCGTACCCTTCCCTTCATGGATCTCCTCCGCCCCCCGCCCCTCCAGAAGGGCGACACGATCGGCATCGTCGCCTCCTCCTATTCGCCGCGCGCCGCGTGGCTCGCGCGCGGCGTCCGCGCGCTCGAGCGCGCAGGCTACGGCGTGGTGGTGGACCCGGAGCTCCTCACCACACGGCGTTACCAGCGCGCCGAGGACGAGCGACGCGCCGCTGCGTTCACGCGCATGTGGCTCGACCCGAACGTGAAGGCCCTCATCGGAGGCACGGGCGGCTACGGGGCCGTGCGCATGCTCCCCTATCTCGACCCGGAGATCTTCCGCGCCAATCCGAAGTCGTTCGTCGGCTACTCGGACATCACGGTGCTGCACCTGTGGCTGATGCGGCTCGCCGGCCTGCGCGCCTTTCACGGTCCCACCGCCGACGACCTCATTCCCAGCGCGCGTGACGTCACCACGTCGTCGCTCCTCTCGGCGCTCACCACTCCGCGCCCGACGGCGAAGCTCGGCCGCGATCTCGCGCGTTCCGTGAAGCCGGGCCGCGCCGTGGGGCGCCTCGTTGGCGGAAACCTCGCGCTCGTGCAGCAGACCATCGGCACGCCGTACGAGATCGACACCACCGACGCGATCCTCTTCCTCGAGGAGGTGCGCGACCCGATGTCGTTCGTCGACGAGCGTCTCGTGCAGCTTCGCGCCGCCGGGCTGCTCGGCAAGGTGAAGGGCATCGTCTTCGGTCACCTGTCGCTCGACCGATCCGAGGAGGACGAGTTCGAGGATTTCCTGCTCGACCTCGTGGCCGACCTGGGCGTGCCCGTGCTGATGGACTTTCCCGCCGGGCACGACAACCCGAATCTCACGCTGCCCATCGGCACCGAGGTGGAGCTCGTCGCTGACGAACAGGCGGGCTGGCTCGTCTATCGTGAGGACGCGCTGGCTGCGCCTCCTTCACCAGACGCCCCACCCGCGTGAGTCCACCCGAACAATTCGACCTGGTCGTCATCGGCGCAGGCCCCGCCGGCGAGAAGGGCGCCGCGCAGGCGGCCTACTTCGGCAAGCGCGTCTGCCTCATCGAGCGCGCCCCGCGGCCCGGCGGCGTGGCGGTGAACACGGGCGCCATTCCGTCCAAGACGCTCCGCGAGAGCGCCCTGCACTTCACCGGGCTCCGCCAGCGCGGGCTTCACGCGATCGACCTCCGCGTGAAGCCCGGCATCACGATTCCCGACTTCATGCGACGCGAGCGCTCGGTGATCGAGACCGAGTGGGAGATCATCGCCCAGAACATCGAGCGTCACGGCATCACCACCATCCAGGGCTCGGCGCGCTTCGTCGATCCCCACACGGTGGAAGTCACACGCTATGGCACCGCGCCGCGGCTGGTCACGGCGCCCCGCTTTCTCGTCGCGACGGGGTCGGTCCCCCTCGCCCCGACCGGCTATGCGGTGGATGGCGAGGTCGTGGTGGACAGCGATTCCCTGCTCACGCTGCAGCGCATCCCCACGTCCATGATCGTCGTCGGGGGCGGGGTGCTCGGCTGCGAGTTCGCGTGCATGTTCGCCGCCCTTGGCACGCGCGTCACGCTGGTGAATGCGCGCAGCCGCCTGATCTCGCACCTCGATCACGAGGCGGGTGACGCGCTTCGCCAGGCGATGACAGCCCGGCTCGACATCGCGGTGCACGGGAACAGCGAGATCGCCGAGTTGCAGGCGGTCGAGGGGCGCGCGCACGTGACGCTCACCGACGGCATCACGCTCGACGCGGACGTAGTGCTCGTCTGTGTCGGACGCGCCGGCAATGCCGCCTCGCTCGGCCTCGAGAAGATCGGCGTGGAGACGGACGAGCGCGGGTTCATTCGTGTGGACGGGCAGTTTCGGACGTCTCTCGCGCATATCTCGGCCGCCGGCGATGCCATCGGCTATCCCGCACTCGCCTCCGCCGCGATCGAGCAGGCTCGCGTCGCGGTCTGTCACGCCTTCGAGCTGCAGTACAAGCGACGCGTGTCGGAGATCCTGCCGTATGCAGTATGGACCATCCCGGAGGTCGCCGTCGTCGGCCAGACCGAGGAGGCGCTCCTCGCGCGCGGCATCGCCTGCGAGACAGGGCGCGCCAGCTTCCGGCTCAACCCGCGCGGACAGATCCTCGGCGCTACCGAAGGCTTCCTCAAGCTCGTCTTCCACCCGGAAGACCAGCGCCTGTTCGGCGTCACCATCGTCGGCGAAGGCGCCTGCGAGCTGATTCACGTCGGCATGACGGTGCTCGCCTTCGGCGGCACGCTCGACTACTTCATCCAGGCAGCGTTCACCTTCCCGTCGCTCACCGACGCGTACAAGTACGCGGCGTACGACGGATTGCAGCGGCTGCAGCGGCGCGTGGCGCGCCTGCCCGGCCTGCCGAGCACCGCGCGCGAGGTCGTCGGCGACTAGCCGGCCGCGTCCCTGCGCACGCCCTGCAGCAGGGGCGCGAGTGCGTACGCCACCAGCCCCCTCGCGGCCGTCACCCGTGACCACCGCCGCCCACGCACAGGTGCGCACGCTGCCGTCGGGCATGGCCACCACGCCCCCCTCGACGCCGACGCACCGGAGGGCAACGAGTGGTGTGGTCATGGCATCCGTGGACGAGGTCGGTGTGCGCCGCAAGCGCGCATGGCATGCGTGGTGGCGAGCGGTTGCCCCTCGGTGCACCCCGGGGTATGCTAGGGCCGTGACGCCATCCCTCGAGCTCTCCCGCTCCGACGCACTCGCCGGCGCACGCGATCGCCAGCCGTTCGCGTTCGTCGCCGAACGGTTGTGGCTCGACTTCGTCAACACCGACACCGGGGCGCGCGGGACCGATCCGCTCCACGACTTCGAGCGCTTCGCGCGCTGGCTCGAGTCCGCGCACGTGTTCGACGCCGAGCGCGCCGCCACGATGCAGCGTCGCGCCATCCAGCAGCCGGCGGGCGCACTCGCCGTGCTCGCCGACGCGCGACGCATGCGCAGCGTGCTGCGCACCCTCGCCGAACGCGGTGCGGTGCTGGTCGACGCGCGCTCCGCCGCGCTCGGGGAGATCAATCGCATCCTCGGCCGCAGCGCTGGCACGCGCCGCGTGGAGATGCGCCCCGACGGCACCTTCACCCGCGCCTTCGTGCCGGTCGGTGATGCCTTCGCCGGCCTCCTCATCCCCATCGTGGAGAGCGCGGCCGATGCACTCATCCTCGACGAGCTGGCGAGGGTGCGCCGCTGTGCCGATCCGCGCTGCGGGCGCGTCTTCCAGGACGAGACGAAGAATGGCCGTCGCCGCTGGTGCGACATGGCCACGTGCGGCAATCGCGCCAAGGCGGCGCGTCACCGCATGAAGCTGCACACCTGACCTCCCGCGCACCGGCAGGCGTGCATCCGCCTGGCTGGTGTTCAGCGTAGTTCGCTGCCGCGCAGTCCGTCCAGCCGTCGCCGCACCGAATCCACGGTCGGCAGCACCTCGGGCTCCGGATCGCTGCGCAGCGCCAGGTAGCGCTCGTACGCGCGTCGCGCCGTCGTGGAGTCGGCTGTCGCTTCCGCAAGCCGCCCTTGCTCGGCCCACGCCGTAGCGAGATAGGCCGGCCATCCCGCCATGTACGGACGACGGCGCAGCACCTCGAGTGCGCGACGACGTTCGCCAAGCCGCTCGTAGAGCCGCGCGAGCAGGATCGGTGCATAGGCGCTCACCTCGCCCGCCGTGACCGGGGTGAAGGCGAGCGCCGACGTGCGATCGAGACCCTTCCGCGCGTCGGCACGGCCGGTCGCCACGTCCATCCAGGCCTGGAGGATCGTCGCGCATGCGGCTGCCGGACCGGCGGCATCGCTGCTCCGCACCGCGCGCATGGCAGCTATCGCCTGCGTCACCCCACTCGTGTCGCCATGCGCGAGGCGCCACTGGCCGAGCACGCAGCCGTCGGACAGCGCAGCCGATGCGACTTCCGCGACCGACGTCTCGACGCCACGCGCCAGCTCCACGGCCGCCGCGGCGGCGAGTGCCGTGTCACCCTGTGCGTACAGCGCGTCCAGCACGCGCAGCCGCAGCGGCGCATGCACGTCGCTGCCCACGTTCGCCATCTGGTCCGCAACGGCTCGCGCCGCCTTCGGCCGCCCGCGGTTGCTGGCCAGCGAATGCGCCGACATCAGCGCGTCGTGCCGCTCTGTCTCTCCGCCAACCCGGGCGGTCAGGATGCGCGACGCGGCCTCGGCATCACGCATTCCGATGGCGTCGAACTGGCTCGCCTGCACGATCGCACGCAGGTTCGCGCGGCCCAGCCGCCAGAGCGTATCGCGCAGGGCACGCTGCGCCGCCGTGTCGCCGCGTACCTGGGCAGCATGCCAGCGAAGGAAGGGCGCGAATGGACGCCGCGCACCGAACTGCGCACCATTCATCACCAGCGATGAGGGAAGCGTCGGCGCACGGGTGCGGGAGTCGATCTGCAGCAGGTAGCGCTCTGCCGCGGCGGTATCCCCGTCCAGCGCCAGCGCTCGCGCGAGCGCCGCTCGCGCCTCCGTGTCCGCCGACGCCACCCCCGCCACCGCGCCGACGTGGAACAGCCGCGCGCCCAGCTCGAGCCACCCATCGGCCCGATTCGGCGTGATGCGCACCACCCGGCGCCATGCCTCGATGAGCTCCGAGTCCGGAGAGGGCGCCGGATAGCGTGGGCCGCTGAAGGCGACCAGTTGCGCGAGGTCACGCTCGGCAAGCGCAGCGCGATTCGGCCACGCACGCGCGACCGCGCGCCGCACGCCGTCATGATCGCCCAGCCGCTCCGACACGATCGCCAGGTGGAGCGCCGCGAGGGCGAAGGTCGAATCGCCCTGGAGGGCGTGCGCGTACGCCCGCTGCGCCGACGTGTAGTCGCGGCGCAGATACGCCGCCTGGCCGTCGAGATAGGCGCGCAACGCGCTGAGCGAGGATGTCGTCTGGTCGGCCAGCCGCTCGTTGTCTCCCGCCTCGGAAACCAGCAGCCGCGCTGCAAGGCGGTCCACCAGCGCCGTCAGGCTGTCGGCCGGCCCCTCGACCGACGCCTGGGCGCTCACGGTACCCGATGCCGCCGTGACCACCGAGGCACTGATGATCACGTGCGACGGTGCGCCGATGACGCTGCCCGTCACCACTCGCGAGGCACCGAGCTCGCGTGCCAGCCTGACCAGGGTGTCGCGTGGGACGTCGGAGGTGTCGAGCAGTCCTGCGGCACGCCACGCGGCCAGCACTGCGCCGGCGTCCACCGAGCGCGCGGCGGTGTCGTCGGCGAGTCGCGTGGAGAGAAGCTCCACCATTCCTTCGCGCAGGTAATGAAGCGCGGCGTTGGCACCGCTCACGCGGAAGGGCGCCACGACCACATCCTGGTGCACGGCAAGAGCATCGACTGGCGCGCGGCGCCGTGACCACAGGATCAGTGCCACCACCATCACCGCGGCAGCCAGCACAGCCGCACCCGGAAGCCAGCGATAGCGCATCCGCCGTGGCGGCTTCCAAACGCCGATCGCCCGGCCGGGAGCCGCGTCGGCACCGTCGTCTGCAACTGGTGGTGCGGGCGCCCCGTGCACCACCTCCAGCGATCTGTCGCCGTTCGATGCGTCCACCGCCCGCACCGCTCTATCCGGCGTCGCCGGCGTCCAGACCACCGGCTCGCGCAGCTTCTCGGCGAGCTCCTCCACCACCGGATCAGGGTCGAGCCCGAGCTCCTCGCGGAGCATGGCCGCGTGAAGCGACGCATGCTGCAGCGCGCCAGCGCGGTCTCCGGCTGCCGCGAGCGCGTTCATGAGCAGGACGGCAGCGTGAGCATCGAGCGGCCGCATGGCGGCCAACCTTCGGCGCCACTCTACCAGCCGCCGCGACTCTCCGGCCGCTTCCGCCGCGTTGCCCAGTTGCTCGAGCGCATCGGCCACGCGTTCGGACACGCGCGCGCGCTGTGCCTCCACCCACTGCTCGAATGGCGCCGAACCGGACAGGTAGAACCCGTCCAGGAACGGGCCCTGGAACAGCGCAACGGCGCGCTCGAGGTCACCTCGCGCAATGGCGTCGTCCACTTCGCCGACGTCGCTCGTGATGCGCTCCGCGTTGAGGCGGACGTCGCCATCAGGCAGGAAGAGGTCGTCCACACCCACCGCACGCCGCGCCGCGTAAAGGAGCTGCGTGAGTGAATGCCGAGCCCGCTCCTCACTCGCTTCCGGCCACAGCAGTGCGACGAGACGATCCCTGCTCAGCCCGCTTTCGCCGGACGCCGCCAGCACCGACAGCAGCGCCAGAGCTCGCTTCTGCGACGCTGCTCCGCCGAGCGGGATTCCGTCGTCGAGGGCGAGATACACCGCCCCAAGCGTGCGCAGTCTGAGCACTTAGCGGTTTTTGAGATCCATATGAGAGCGACATGAACCGTGCGTGAGGCACGCGCGTTAGCCTGTGCGCAGTTCCCGCGAGCTCGCCGGCGATCGCGGGGCAACGGCTCCGATCATCCCTGCATCGGAGCCGGGAGTGAGAGGCACACGCAGCGTCCTAGCAACCTACCCCGCGAGTTCCGTCGCGGGAACACGCAGCGCATCGGACGTCAGGCTTGCCTCGGAGTCCATGCCGGACTGGAGAGTTTGTACCATGGAGATTTCCCTTCCCCGAGAGCTCGAGATTCCAGCGACCACGGTGATCTCGCGCGAGGACCTCCAGATCGTCGCCGAGATGGTCGAGATGCGCCTGCCGCTTCGTACCCCCGAGCAGCGCCGCGTGCAGCGTGCCCGCGAGGTGCTCGCTGCAGAAGCCGAGCTCGCCCGTGCCATTTCGGTGCATACCCAGCACGCCCTGATCAGCTGCCAGGGCAGCCACGGAGCGGCAAACCTCTCGACCGACACCGCGGCCCTCTACGCCGCGCTCGCGAACTACGCGGCGGTCGTGCGGGAGGTCGCGAACGAGTATCGCCCGCTCGTCCAGGCCGCCGAACCGGGACTGCCGCTGCTCCACAGCTTCGAGCGCAGCAAGCCACTTCAGCTCAGCTGAACGCATGACGAGTCCCGCCACGCTCGCTCCGCCTGCCCGGCGGAGTGGCTCGTCCACACCAGGCCGCCTGCTCATCGTCTCCAACCGGTTGCCGATGACGATGCGCGTGCAGGACGGCGCCGTCCAGGTGCAACGCAGCAGCGGCGGCCTCGCGACGGGACTGCGTGGCGTGCACGAGGATACGAACGGCATCTGGATCGGCTGGCCTGGCCTCAGCATCGAGCAGGCGGGTGGCCTGTGGCCCGAGATGCAGCGCCGCCTCGCGGCCGCCGGTGCCGCGGGAATTCCGATCTCCCGGCACGAGCTCGCTGGCTTCTACTCGCGTTTTGCCAACGGTGCGCTCTGGCCGGTGCTTCACGATCGCGTCGACCACCCGGCTCCGGATGACGACGCGTGGGCCCTCTACCGCGCCGTCAACGAGCGGTACGCGGACGCGGTGGTCGAGCGCCTGCGGCCCGGCGACCGGGTATGGGTGCACGACTACCAGCTCCTGCTCGTGCCGCAGCTCGTTCGTGCGCGCTGTCCGCACGCGCGCATCGGGTTCTTCCTGCACACCCCCTTTCCCGATCCCTCGTCCTTCGCCACGCTGCCGCACGCCGCGGAGCTGCTCGATGGCCTGCTCGGTGCCGACGTCGTGGGGTTCCACACCGCCACCTACGCGCGCCGGTTCCTCCACGCCATTGGCGAGCAGCTGCACCGCCCGGTGCGCGGCGACGACGTACTCCTTGGTCAGCGCCGCGTGCACGTGTGTGCATTCCCGATGGGAATCGACGTCGCGTCCTTCGACGCGTACGCGGAAGACCCGTCGGTGCGCGCCGAAGCGCAGCGGTTGCGCGGCTCGCGCGGCATCGCGCGCCTGCTTGGCGTGGATCGCCTGGACTACACCAAGGGCATCACCGAGCGCCTGCTCGCCTTCGAGCAACTGCTCACGCGCAGCCCCGAGTGGCGCGGACGAGTCCAGCTCTCGCAGCTCGCGGTGCCGTCGCGCGAGGACGTGACCGCATACCGCTCGCTGCGTGCGCGTGTGGAGCGCGTGGTGAAGCGGATCAACCGCACCTTTGCCCGGCCCGGCTGGACACCGGTGGAGTATCGATACGGCTCGGTGGACATGCCGACGCTGGTCGCGCTGTACCGTGCGACCGACGTCATGCTCGTCACGCCGACCCGCGACGGAATGAACCTCGTCGCCAAGGAGTTCATCGCCTCCCGCTCCGACTGCCACGGCACGCTCGTGCTCGGCGAGCGGGCCGGTGCGGCCGAGGAGCTGCGGGCCTCGCTGCTCGTGGACCCGACCGATCCCGACGCGCTGGTGGGTGCATACCGCACTGCGCTCGGGATGTCCCTCGTCGAGCAGCGGGTGCGGATGCACGGCCTGCGTCGGATCGTCGCCGGCAACGACGTGTTTCGCTGGGCCGCCGGCTTTCTCGGGACTCTGGATGCGAGGACGAGCAAGCGCCGATCGCTGGCGCTTCGACTGGGATGAGATGACCGCGTGACCACGGTCACGGCGAACGCGACCCGCGCCCGCTAGCTTCACTCGCATGTCGTCGCCGCCGTCGACCCGCATCGAGGTTGTTCGCACTCATCTCGAGCTCCGCGATCCCGCCGAGCTGCGGCCGGCGCCCTTGCCCGCCGAGCCGGTTGCGCTCAGGCTGCATCGTCCCATTCGCGCCGCCGAGTACCGCGCGCTGTACGCGCTGGTCGGCGAGCGCTGGCTGTGGCGCGACCGCCTGGTGTGGACCGACGCCGAGCTCGATCGATACCTCTCGTCTCCCGACATCCAGGTGTGGACGCTCAACCTCGGCGGAGCGACGGCCGGCTACTTCGAGCTTCAGCGTCACCACGACGCAACCGTGGAGCTGATGTACTTCGGCCTCGTCGAGACGTTCATCGGGCGCGGCCTCGGCGGCTGGCTGCTCACGCGCGCAGTGGAGGAGGGGTTCGCCCTCGGCGCGCGACGCATGATCCTCAACACCTGCACGCTGGACTCCCCGCACGCCCTGCCCAACTACCTGGCGCGCGGCTTCACCATCGTGCGCGAGGATCGCTACGTCACGAGCGTGCCCGCCCGCACGCACCTCGCACTTCAGGGCGCCGCCGAGCCGGCGTGATGGCGCCCTAGCGGCGCGGCTTGCCACGGCCACGGCGTCCAGCGCCACGACCGTGTTCACGTCCTGCCGGCGCACCACGTTCGTCGCCGCCCGCGCTCCCGTTCGCGCGCTCTTCACGCTCGCGGCGGCGCGGGCGACTCGAGCGCCCGCGCCCTTCGCGCAGGCCGCGCCTGGCATTCGGCGCCACGCGATCCCGGCGGCTGCGGTTCGCCTCGCGCTGCTCGTCGCGCTTCCGATTGAACCGCGCGATCTCCTCCTCGGTCCACGGCGCATCGAGTCGCGCCTGCAGCTCCTCGAGCGTGGTGGCGCGCACCGAGCCGCGTTGCCCGCGCGCCACGACGAATCGCAACGGCCGGTCCAGCGCCGGCAGCTCGCTCTCCGTGAGGGTGCGCGCAACCTTCTCCGGCAATCGCAGTCGCGCCACGCCCTGCACGCTGCCATCGGCCCCGTCTTCCACGTCGTAGTCGATCTCCACGTCACGGCCGCGCACTTCCGTGTGCGACGGAAGGTCATCGTACGCCGCGCGAGCCGCCCGCGGTGAAAGTGCCTCCAGCTCGGCGGAGAGATCGAGATCCGCCTGCTTGAACTCGGTCAGCGAGCTCACGCCGGTCAATCGCGCCTTGTACATCGCCGCCAGGTCGGCCTGGCTCAGCCTGGGCAGCGTACCACCCGAACGACGCCACGCCTCGCGCACCGCGTCAATGAGGGGAAGGTTCCGCTTCACCGCGAAGTGGCGCGCTTCGCCCCGGGCGAGCGCGTCGGCCAGCACTTGGCGAGCCTCGTCCTCGCGGCCGGCGGGAAAGACGTCCACGGCCTCGACCTCGCGCTCCAGCTCGAAGCCGAAGTACTCCAGCCGGCGGCGCAGCACGAGTGGTGCCTTCCGCCGCTCGGCGTCGTACTCGAGCGTCGCGTCGTCGCTCGTCGCGAAGCGGCGGATGATGTCCGTCGGGAGCTGCGTGCCCTCGATGGACGCGCGCGGGTTGCCGAAGCGGTCGGCGAAGTAGCGGAGCTCGCCGGCGATCGGTCCCCAGCTCCCACACACGCTCGTCTTGCTGACGCGTGCCTCCTCGCCCCACGCCGTCTCCTCGTCGATCACGAGGTCGAACGGCATGTACTCGGCGAGCAGGAGGGCGAAGTCGCGGCGCGTGCCTTCGTGCGCCTTCGGCATCGTCGCCGGCAGGCTCATGCCGAGCCCACGGTACACGCTCGCCATGCCCAGCGCGGCGTCCTCCACCGACTTCACCAGCACGCCGCGCCGCTCCGCCCACTCCGCCATCTCCTCCTCGTTGAAGAGATGGCGCGGCAGCCCGTACACCTCACCCACGTAACCGCACTCGCGGTAGGCCTCGGCGTACACGTTGTACGCCGTAAGATGATCGCTCCCCGGCACGACGAGCCCCTCGAGGTCGCGCTCCTCGCGCGTCATGCGGTGCAGGCTGTCGATGCCGCTCATCACGGCGAGGTACGGCACCAGCTCGTCGCTGGCGTTCACCAGCAGCTCGGCCCACTCGCGCTCCACCGGCATCGCCTCCACCAGCTTGCCGTACCGCGTGAGCCGGCCGTTCTCGATGATGCCGCGCCCCTCGAGGAACTTCATGGCGCGCCGGTAGGCGATGCGGTCGAGCGGTACGGGGAGCTCCAGTTCGTCGGCCGCCACGCCAAGGTCGGCGCAGGTGATCGCGACGCGCTCGCTGTCGCCGGCGAGCTGGAACTCCGGCTCGGTGGGCTGGAGCGAGAAGAAGTCGATGTCGCGGTCGCTGAGGATGAACACGCGGCCGCCCGCCACGCGGCCGTGCACGCGGCCGGCCATCTGCAGGATCTCGTTCGCGCCGAGGTGCAGCTTGGTCAGCACGTTCTTGCCGCGGTCGACGATGGACGTGAAGCGCGTGTCGTCGATGATGACCGTGTCCAGTCCCTGCACGTTGAGCGCGCTCTGTCCCGCTGCCGTCATGGCGAGGAAGTACGGCTTGCGCTCCTCGCCCTCGAGGAACGGCCGCAGCACGCGAATCGGCTCGCCGCCGTGATAGAACGCCGTGTTGATGCGCGGGGCGGCCATCTGCACGTGCTCCGCCGCCTGCTCCACGCCCTTGCGCGTCGGGACGAACAGCGCGACTCCGCGCTTCTCCTTGTAGGTGCGCTGGAGGAACCGGTCGTCGAGGAACTCGCCGACCTCCTTGTTCACGACGTCCACCTTCGCCGCCTTGTGCGGATCGAACGCGTACACCTCGAGCACGTCGGCGCTGTCGAGGTAGTTGCGGTAGAAGGTCGGATCCACCGTGGCTGACAGCCAGATGAACCGGCACCCCACGCGCTTGCCGAGGGCGAGACAGAGCTCGAGCTCGGCGGAGGTCTGGTGGATCTCGTCGACGATGAGCGTGTCCTGCGGCAGGATGTCGCCGTCCTGGAACCAGCGACGCGCGATGCCGGTGGTGACGATGACGAGATTCCACGTCGGCGTCTCGGGCGTCGCCTCGCGCTCGCGGTTGATCACGCCGACGCGGAGGTCGGTGGTGCCGAGGATCTCCTCGGAGATCGGGCGGATGGCGAGCGTCTTCCCGGAGCCCGTGCCGGCGACGATGCCGAAGCCGCGGCGGGAACGCGCCAGCTCGCGCACGCGTGCACCGTAGTTCTTCTCCAGGTACGTCTCGATGTGGAGCCCCACCGCGAGCTCGATGGTCTCGCAGGCGGCACGCGTGGGCGCGATGACGATCACGCGCCCGGTGGATGGCTCGGACCCGACGAAGGCGGCGTGGTCGGGCGGAAGGTAGTGGTCTCTTACGTCGCGCATGCGCCGCGCATGGGCGAGAAACGTGCGAGCGCGCTACGGCTTCTTGTGGTTCCGACGGGGATCCGGTACCCGCGCTGGTGCGCGATCATCCTTGCGGTCGCCCTTGCGGTCCTCGCCGAAGTTCCGGATGAGTGGCAGGCTCTTCTTGTCGCCCTTGTCGGGTCCGTCCACGTAGTCGTCACCGAATAGCACTTTACCATTCGGCGGGCGATTGCGCACGGCGGTGGGGCAGTCCGTAGGTGCGGGCTGCTGCTTCGCCGGCACCTTGTCGAGCCAGATGCGACACATGCCCGGAGGGGGCCGGTACTCCTTCGGGACGCCGTCGCCACCCTTCTTCTGGGCGTGCGCGGTCCCGGCCAGGCCGACCGTGCAAGCGAGCGCGAGGATGGCGGTGCGAAGGCTCATCGATACTCCAGGAAGGGCGCGCGGACAATCGCGCGGACGCCACTGGTAAAGGCAGGACGGGGGCCAGCTTTCGCAGTCGAAGGCTGAAAGCGTAAACCTATAAGGGACAGCGCTTTCCGGTACCGGACCCAACAGCAACCCAGCGGAGCCTGTCCTGCCCCGGTGACACCGGCGTCCCCGTTGTTCTACTCAGGACGGGCCGACTGGACTACTGGAAACTGACGACCGATCTGCAGAGGGTCGGACATCGGGGTCAGGAGGATATTGGCGGCAGTCCTCCAGTGCTCGAGGACCCCCGCCCACTGCTCAATCCCCGAAGCTGATCCCGACCGCCCGCGCCGTCTGCACCACATCGTGCGTGGGGTCCACGCGCTTGGTGACGCTCAACGCCTCCACGATCGGGATCGTCACGATGTGCGGCGTCTGGAGCGCCACCATGTGATCCCATTTTCCATCCGCGATCGCGCGCACCGCGGCACCGCCGAATCGCGTCGCCAGCAGCCGGTCGTACCCGGTCGGCATTCCGCCGCGCTGCAGGTGGCCGAGCACCAGCGACCGGGTCTCCTTGCCGGTGATCATCTGGATCTCTCGCGCGATCGAGTCCGCCACCCCGCCGAGGCGGCGCGCCTGGCCGGGCAGCGACTCGCCCATGGTGTGCGCATGTCCGCCGGCGGGATAGGCGCCTTCGGCGACGACGACGATGCTGAAGTGCCGGCCATGCGCGTCGCGCGACTTGATCTTCTCGCACACGCGGCCGATGTCGTACGGAATCTCGGGAATCAGGATCACGTCGGCCGTGCCGGCCACGCCGGCGTGAAGCGCGATGAAGCCGGCGTCGCGGCCCATCACCTCCATGACCATGACGCGATCATGGCTTTCGGCCGTCGTGTGCAGCTTGTCGATCGCCTCGATGGCCGTGCTCACCGCGGTGTCGAAGCCGAACGTCGTCACGGTGCCGCTGACGTCGTTGTCGATCGTCTTCGGCACGCCGACGATCTTCATTCCCTTCTCGCAGAGCCGGTGCGCGATGTCGAGCGAGCCGTCGCCGCCGATGGAGATGATGGCGTCGATGCCGAACTGGCGCGCGTTCTCGATCAGCTCGTCCGAGCGGTCGTACTCCACGTAGCTGCCGTCGGGCTGCTTGCGCGGATAGTGGAAGGGGTTGCCGCGGTTGGTGGCGCGCAGGATGGTGCCGCCCAGGTGCGCGATGCCGCGCACCGACTCCTTGGTGAGGTTGATGACTTCGTCCTCACCCATCAGCCCCGCGAAGCCGCGCTTGATGCCGAGTACTTCCCAGCCGCGGTTGATCGCCGAGAGCACGGCGGCACGGATGACCGCGTTGAGACCGGGAGCATCACCGCCCCCCGTGGAGATGGCAATTCGCATTTCAGAAGAGAATCATGTTACGGGAAACGTAGTGCCGGCACGCGCGCGGGGCCGACGCGTGCAAGACGCATCGGCCCCGGTGGCGTCACCGCCGCGAGGGAGCTCAGCCGTGGCGAAGCAATCGCAGCACTTCACCCGGTTGAGCGTGCCGGCCCGTCTTCGACTTCTCGTAGACCGGCACGCCGTCCCTGTACACCTCGAACCGTCCGCCGGAGCTCCGCTTCAGCTCCACCTCGGCGTCCGGGTACTCCTTCCTGAGCTCGGCCGCCAGACTGGCGGCCCGGGGCTCGTAGCTTCACATCGTGCAGTATTCGATCGTGATCTTCATCGTGAGCTCCGGATCGTTCCCGGGAAGTATAACGGGCGTACTTATCGGTTGTCGTTCGTCAGGGTGGCCGAGCTCGTGCCGCGTTCGTTCACGTCGAGCGCGTTCCAGTTCGTCATCGCGTTCAGCATGAGCGCGAACGCGCCCTGCGACTCCCAGCGCCACATCGGGCGCGTGCCGAAGAGCACCACGTGCCCCTCGCCAAGCGGCGCGTCCACCACGACGGCGCGGCCAGCCATCTCCTCGCCGTTGTCCAGCAGGCCGGACACGAGCAGGTCGTTCGCCTTTGGCGTCCAGCGGACGATGGTGCGCGCACGCTGGCGCTCGATGGCCTTCGTGATGCTCGAGTCCATCCCCTCGGCGCCACGGCCTCGCTGCGCGCCCTGCACGCTGAGCAGGGGCGACTGGTTGAAGTACAGCGGGAAGCTCATGCTCTCGTAGCCGTACGCGATCGGGCTGTTTCCGGTCACCAGCTGCGCGCGATAGATGCCGCCGCGCGCCAGGAGCTTCTGCTGGGGCGCCACGCTCACCGTGGGCACGAGCCCGAACTCGATCGGCACCCGCGAGCTGTTCCCTTCCGTCACCAGCAGGCCGCCGCGCTGCACGAAGTCGCGCAGCGCCGCCAGTCCGGCGAGGCCCATGCCGGGACGCGTGTCGTCGGTCTGGTCGATCCGGCCGAGGTTCGGCGTGAGCGCGGTCTTCTTCCACGGGATGGCCGGGCCGACCATCGGACGCCCATTCACGATCGTCGTCGCCGCGCCGTTGATGTGGGGCAGCACCACCACGTCGAACTTCTCCAGCATGCGTGGCTGCACCAGCTTCTGGTCGGCCATGTACGTGTAGGGCACGCCCATGCGGTCGAAGGCGTAGCGGATCCACCCTTCGTTCTGCGTCTCGATCCACGAGTGCACGAGCGCGACGCGCGGCGCGCTCACGGTGTGCCGACGGACGCTCGGCAGCGCCATCGTGGCCGTCGCGTTGAGGCCGAGTGCGACGATGGCGTCGCGCGCCGGCGCATCGGCATTCTCCACGATGAAGGTGCCGCGCTCGTAGTTGCGGCCGCCGGCGCTGAACGCGGTGTCGGCCACCGACACCTTCACGCGTCCCGTCTTCCACGGAAGCACTGCCGAGCGCCAGTCACCCAGGTGCGGCACGAGCAGCACGTTGCCGCTGCCGGCGATGGCGCCGGCGACCGTCGCGTCGGCGGCGAGCGGCGTCATCGGCGCGTTCAGCACTGCCGGGTCGGCGATCTTGAGCGTCGTCACGTGCCGCAGCTCGTCGATCGTCCAGCCCGTGTCATCGTATGGCGATGGATCATCCGGCTTGAAGTGCTGGATGGCCAGCAGCGTGCGTACCGTCTGGGTGTAGGGCTGGTCCATTCGCACGATCCAGTCGCCCTTCTTCACCGTGACCGGCGCGTCGTTCGCATTCGCGCCCTTCAGCGTGAAATCCTGCGACGCGACCTGGACCTCCGTTGCGTGCTGGCGGAAGAGGTTCACGAGGTCGGCCGCTTCGGCGGAACGACGCTGGCCACGCGGGATCACGAACGCGTACGGTGCGGCCGTCTTTGCCTTGTCCGTCTGCCGTTCCGCCTTGAGGGCGAAGTTCTCGAGGAAGGTGTCGGCGTGGTCGGCCACGTACTTCAGGGCCGTGAGCACGCCTGACTCCTGGTAGTTGATGTTGCTGCGGATGCACCACTTGATGCCGTTCACCGGCGGGCTGGGCCGGTCCCATCTCCGCTCCGTCTGCGACGCCGGCAGGTTCGTCACCTGGCAGTCGGCGTTCATCGACGTGTACGTCTCGTAGAAGCGGCCGATGGAATTGTGCAGGTTGGCGATGGCGAGCATGTAGTTCGGTGCCCAGCCATCGTAGAAGCCGTGCGTCCACACACCGGGAAGGCCGCGCTTCGTGAGCTCGGTGATCTCCTGATAGGCGAGCGTGTGCCACTCGTCGATCACGATCGGGTCGAACTCGTCGTTGTACGGACCGGTGCCGGTGCTGGTGTGCAGGAACGCCACCGACTCGTGCAGGTCGTGCATCACCGTCGGACGCCAGTGGACGAAGCCGTCCATCACGTGCTGCGTGAGCTTCTGCGACAGCACCATGCCGTCACGGTTGTTGTCGTGCGCCGTGTACTTGCCCCAGTACGTGAGCGACACGCCCTGCGGCCCGAGACCGAGTGAGCGCGAGAGCTTGGCCACATCCACCGCGCGATCGCGGCCATCCACCTCCGTCACCGGCGTGATCAAGGTGATGACGTGGTTGCGGATGTCCTGCACGTACGGCGTCTCTTCCACGGCGAGCCGATAGGCCAGTTCCATCAGCATCTCGGGGCTCCCCGTTTCCGGGCTGTGGATGCTGCCCGTCAGCCAGTAGATCGGCTTCGCCTCCTTCACCAGTCGCGCACGCTCGGCCAGGGTCCGGCTGCGCGGGTCGGCGAGCTTCGCCGCCATGGCGCGGTAGTCGTCGAGCCGCGCGATCGTCGCCGAATCGGCGATGGCGACGACGATCATCTCGCGCCCCTCGTCGCTCATCCCGAGCGGGAACACCTTCACGCGCGGCGACGCGGCATCCACCGCGCGGAAGTAGCGGTTGAGCTCATCCACGTAGGCGAGCCGGCCGATCGTGCCGGGCACATAGCCCAGCACCTTGAGCGGTGAAGGCACGGACGGCGACGCCGGCAGGTGGTCCACCAGTTCGGTGGTGAACTTCCAGACGGAATCGGTGGGCGTCAGCTCGCGAATGCGCGCCGTATAGGCGGAATCGATCGGCTGCTGCGCG
>DASUXT010000067.1:0-2601 GCA_036377775.1 Gemmatimonadaceae bacterium
CGATGCAGGGGGGCGTGTTCCGCTCGGACGACGCCGGCGCCACCTGGCGGCGGCTGTCGAACGACCCGGCGCTGTGGGGGCGCGGCTGGTACTTCGAGAAGATCGCCGTCGACCCGAAGGATCCGGACGTCCTGTATGTGCCTAATGTTGCAGTCAGCAGATCAATGGACGGCGGCAGGACGTGGGACGTGATCCGCGGCTCGCCGGGTGGCGACGACTACCACCAGATCTGGATCAATCCGAACGACACCAACACGCTGATCGTCGCCAGCGACCAGGGTGCCGTCATCACGCACAACGCGAAGGGTGACGCACGCGCCGTCACGTGGAGCTCGTGGCTCAACCAGCCCACGGCGCAGCTCTACCACATCTCGGTGGACCATCGCTACCCGTACTGGGTGACCGGCGCGCAGCAGGACACGGGCGCCGTGGCCGTGCGCTCGCGCGGCAAGTTCGGCGAGATCTCGATGCGCGACTGGGAGCCGTCGGGCGCCGGCGGCGAGAGCGGCTACACGGCGGGCGATCCCCTGCACCCGGGGATCATCTACGGCGGCATGGGGAACCGGCACGACCTTGCCACCAACACGCCGATCCCCGGCACCACGTCGCCGCAGGCGCCGAGCGCGCAGGAGCACCTGCGCGCCGACTGGACGCAGCCGCTCGTGCTGTCGCCCGCCGATCCGCATTTGCTGTACTACGGCGCGCAGTTCCTGTTCAAGTCGAGCGACGAGGCGAAGACCTGGACGCGCATCAGCCCCGACCTGACGCGCGACAATCCCGGCGTGCCCCCGAACCTCGACGCCGCCGCCGCGGCGGACGTGGATCCCGCTGGCAACGGCCGGCGCGGGGTCATCTACACCATCGCGCCCTCGCCGCTCAGCGCGCCGACGATCTGGATCGGCACCGACGACGGCAACATCCAGCGCACCACCAACGACGGCGCCAGCTGGCAGGACGTGACGCCGACGCAGCTCACGCCGTGGAGCCGGGTGACGATGATCGAGGCGTCGCACTTCGATCCGGATACCGCGTACGCGAGCGTGGACCGGCACCAGCTCCAGGACTTCGCGCCATACGTGTATCGCACGCGGGACGGCGGGAAGAGCTGGCAGGTCGTCACGCGCGGACTGCCGGCGGTCGGCTACGTGCACACGGTGAAGGAGGACCCGAAGCGAAAGGGCTTCCTCGTCTGCGGCACGGAGCTCGGCGCCTTCGCGTCGCTGGACGACGGCGACAGCTGGCAGCCGCTGCAGCTCAACCTGCCCACCACCTCGGTGCGCGACTTCCAGTTCTACGACAACGACCTCGTCGTCGGGACGTTCGGGCGCGGTATCTGGGTGATCGACGACATCAGCCCACTGCGCCAGCTCGACGCGAGCGTCCTCGCCAGCGACGCGTACCTGTTCAAGCCGGCGGACGCGATCAACTACGTCCAGGGCGGCGACGAAGGGACGCCGATGCAGAAGGACGAGCCGCAGGCGCAGAACCCGGCCGACGGCGCGTACATCTACTATTACCTCAAGGATCGCGCGGCGGGGCCGGTGACGATCGACATCATCGACGCCGGCGGGAAGACGGTTGCCACGCTGTCGAGCGACCCGAACGCGGCGCAGCCGGGACGCCGTCGTCGCCCGACGACGGGTGGGATCCCGAACGTCTCGCCGCTCTGGCAGGCGACGCCGGAGCCGATCTCCGCGGCGGCCGGCATCCATCGCGCAGTGTGGGAGCCGATCGCGTCGGTCACGCCCGGTGGCGATGGCTTCCGCCGCACGACCACGCGACTCACCGGGACCTTCACCGCGAAGCTCACGGCGAACGGGAAGAGCTACACGCAGCCGTTCTTCGTCAAGCCAAGTCAGTGACTGGTGGACAGTCGGGAGTGCGCACGGCGCAGCTCAAAGTGAAAGCTGTAAGCTGACTGTTTCACTTGTAGCTCCGCTTGCGGCGAGAGTGCGTCGAGGCGGGGTCACAATGGAGCGACAGCGGGAACTACGAACGGCGGGTGAGGGCCTCGGGACGCTTCTGCGGCGAGGCCCCACTCCACGCGCTGAAACGCCGTTGTAGTTCCCGCAGTCGATCCTTTCCCGCCGTGGTGAGACGAGCGGTGGGTCAGTGAGGAGCTACGAGTCGAGCTGACAGCTTTCAGCTTTCACTTTGAGCTGCGCCGTGCGCACTCCCGACCAACCACCACTAACTGGCCACTAAAGCGAGGGCAGCAAAGGTGGCCAGCCAGTGCTCCCCCATGTAGTCCCCCGCCACGTGCGGCAGGCTCGCCGCGAGGTGCGTCGCCGCCGCCTGCTGCGCGATCGCCCGCCGAGCATCTCCCTCCGGCCACGCCTGCGCGATCGAGCGCCAGCACCACGCACGGCTCAGGTTCAACCCGTCCAGGTGCGCGATCTTGCCGTCGGTGCGGTCGCTCACCTCCGCCGGCTCGAACAGCGTCGCCGGCTCGCGCTCCTCGATCTTCGGCAGGAAGCTGTCCAGCCAGCGCGTGAAGTCGGCGTCGGTCAGCGCGCGGCGCATGCACTCCGCTTCCACCAGCGCTGACGACAGGAAGTCGTCGCCGCTCGGTTCCCACGCCTGGCATTCCACGTCGTCGCC
>DASUXT010000068.1:0-6448 GCA_036377775.1 Gemmatimonadaceae bacterium
CTGGTTAGCTTCCAAGTCTGTCCAAAAACGCCTTCAGTGGCGGCCGAGACCCGGGTTGCATTACGCACCGGTGAGGCGCAGGTCCCATTTCGAGTGTTCAGGTCATGGTCAAAACGTTCAGCGCGACGCCGAGCGACATCCAGCAGGACTGGTATGTCATCGACGCCGAGGGCATGGTCCTCGGGCGCCTCGCCACCGAGGTGGCGCGCATCATCCGCGGCAAGCACAAGCCGATCTTCACCCCGCACATGGACACCGGTGACGGCGTCATCGTCATCAACGCCTCCAAGGTGCGCGTCACGGGCCGCAAGGCCGAGCAGAAGCGGTACTTCCACCACACCGGGTACATGGGCCACGAGCGGTTCACGCCGTTCGCCAGCATGATTGCCAAGCATCCGGAGCGCGTGATCGAGAAGGCCGTATACGGCATGCTCCCCAAGACGGCGCTCGGCCGTCAGTCGCTGCGTGGCAAGCTCCGCGTCTATGCCGGCGCCGAGCACCCGCACACGGCGCAGGCTCCCAAGACGCTGACCCTTCCGAAGCGCGAGGCGAAGTAATCCATGGCTGACCAGACGACGCACACCATCGGCCGCCGCAAGGAGGCCGTCTGCCGCGTGTACCTCAAGCCCGGCTCGGGCAAGTGGGACATCAACGGCCGGACGCTCGGTGACTACTTCCCGCGCCCCGCGCTCGTGACGGCCATCCAGCAGCCGTTCACCGCCACGGACAAGCTCGGGCAGTACGACGTGAAGGCGAACGTGACCGGCGGTGGCCAGACCGGCCAGGCCGGCGCCCTGCGCCTCGCCGTTGCCCGCGCCCTCGTGAAGATCGACGAAGGGCACCGTCGCAAGCTGCGCGACCTCGGTCTGCTCACGCGCGACGCCCGCTCGGTGGAGCGCAAGAAGCCCGGCCGTCCGAAGGCCCGCAAGCGGTTCCAGTTCTCGAAGCGCTGACGCGCTGTTCTTCAGTTCTTCGGCTCATCGGTGTACGGCGGGCCTCGGGACGTACAGCTGTCCGAGGCAAGCCGTGAACCGAAGAACCGACAAGCCGAAACACGCAGTTTTCAGTTCGTAGTTCAATCACTCACGTCTTCCGAGATCCCCGCTGGTTCCGGCTCCCCGGTGGCGAGGATCAGTGACGAAGGCCGACGATCAAACCACTCGTTACTTCAATGGCAGAGACCCAGACCAGCAGCACCAGTCAGCCCACGCTCGAGCAGCTCCTCGCGGCCGGCGTCCACTTCGGACACCAGACGCGCCGCTGGAATCCCAAGATGCGCCGCTTCATCTTCGCCGAGCGCAACGGGATCCACATCATCGATCTCCAGAAGACCCTCCGCCAGCTCGAGATCGCGCAGAAGCTCGTGCGCGACGTCGTGATGCGCGGCGAGAGCGTCCTCTTCGTCTGCACCAAGCCCCAGGTCGCCGGCATCGTGAAGCAGGAAGCCGAGCGCTGCGGCGCGATGTACATCACCGAGCGCTGGCTCGGTGGCCTGCTCACCAATTTCCAGACGGTGAAGAAGCAGCTGCGCCGCATGAAGGAGCTGGAGGCGGGCAGCGCGGAGGGCGGCGAGTTCCAGAACTACACGAAGAAGGAGCGTCTCATGATGACGCGCGAGCAGGAGAAGCTGTCCAAGTACCTCAACGGTATCCGGACGCTGACCCGCACGCCCGGCCTCATGTTCGTCGTTGACGCGAAGAAGGAGAAGATCGCGGTGGCCGAGGCGAACAAGCTCGGCATCCCGATCATCGCCATCGTGGACACGAACGCCGATCCCGACCTCATCACCGTGCCGATCGCCGGCAATGACGACGCGATCCGTTCGGTGGAGCTGATCACCCATGCCATCGCCGACACGATCGCCGAGGCGCGGCTGGCGGCGCCGCAGCGTGAGGAAGCGGAAGAGGGCGCTGAAGGCTCGATGACGTACAGCTCCGAGCGCGGCACCGAGTCTGCCGGTGATCGCGATGAACGTCGCCGTCGCCGTCCGCGCCGCCGTCGCGCGCGGCCCGAAGCGATCGCTGCGCACCTCAAGGGCACCGAGGGCGCCGAAGGTGCGGAAGGTGCCGAAGGCGAGGCTCCCGAGAGCGCGGAGTAACAGCGGCACGGGGAGGGCACCGTCCCTCCGGCGCCTCGGCGCCTTTCTGGTTACCATTCAGACGCCGCCGGCCCGTCCGGCGGCGTTTCCACGACAGCAGGGATGATACGATGACTACGACCGCGGCATTCACGGCGAAGGACGTCTCCGAGCTGCGCGCCCGTACCGGCGCCGGCATGATGGAGTGCAAGAAGGCCCTCGAGGAGACGGGGGGCAACATGGAGAAGGCGATCGAGCACCTGCGCACGAAGGGCATCGCCAAGGCCGAGAAGCGCGCTGGCCGCGCGGCCACCGAAGGCGTGATCGGCCACTACGTCCATCACAACGGCAAGGTCGGCGTGCTCGTCGAGGTGAACTGCGAGACGGACTTCGTGGCGCGCACCGACGACTTCAAGAACCTGGCGAAGATGATCGCCGAGCACATCGCCGCGGCGGCGCCGCTGGGGATCGACAAGGACAGCGTGCCCTCGGAGAAGGTCGAGTCCGAGCGCCGCATCTTCGAGCAGCAGGTGCGTGAGCAGGGCAAGCCCGAGGCGATGATCGGCAAGATCGTCGAGGGCAAGGTGCAGGCGTACTACAAGGACGTCGCCCTCCTCCATCAGGCGTGGGTGCGCGAGCCGAAGAAGACGATCGGCGACCTGATCAAGGAGACGTCGGCGAAGGTCGGCGAGAACATCGTCGTCAAGCGCTTCACGCGGTATCAGCTGGGCGAGGAGTAAGGACTCGTGGCCGAGCTCCGCTACCCGCGCGTTCTGCTCAAGATCTCCGGCGAGGCGCTCGCCGGTCAGCGCGGCTTTGGCTTCGACCTGGAGACGATGGCCCGCATCGCCGACGAGATCCAGTCGGTGATGCGGGTCGGCGTCGGACTCGGGCTCGTCATCGGCGGTGGCAACATCGTGCGTGGCTCCCAGCTCTCGCGGATGGGGATGGACCGCGTGGGCGCCGACTACATGGGCATGCTGGGCACCGTCATCAACGCCCTCGCCGTGCAGGACCTGCTCGAGCGGAAGGGAATCGAGACGCGCGTCATGACTGCCATCCGGATGGAGGAGCTCGCCGAGCCCTACATCCGCCGCCGCGCGCTGGCGCACCTCGACAAGGGGCGCGTCGTCATCTTCGCCGCCGGCACCGGAAACCCGTACTTCAGCACCGACACGGCCGCCGTCCTGCGTGCCATCCAGATCAAGGCGCAGGTCATCATCAAGGCCACCAGCGTGGACGGCGTCTACTCCGCCGACCCCAAGCAGGATCCGAACGCAGTGTTCTACGAGGAGATCAGCTACCGCGACGTGATGCTCGGGGAGCTGAAGGTGATGGACCAGACCGCCGTCACGCTCTGCAAGGAGAACGCGCTGCCGCTGGTGGTGCTCAACATTCACCGTCCGGGCGCAATCGCCGCCGCCGTACAGGGCGAGCGCGTCGGCACCCTCGTACGATGAGCACAATCCCACAGATCCTGAAGGACTGCCGCACGTCGATGGACAAGGGCCTCGACGTGGTGAAGCGCGAATTCGCCTCCGTTCGCTCCGGCAAGGCGTCGCCCAGCATGCTCGACACGGTACGCGTCGAGATGTACGGCCAGCAGATGATGCTCAATCAGGTGGCGAGCATCGCCGCTCCGGAGCCGCGCACCATCCTCGTCACGCCGTTCGACAAGGGGCAGGTGAAGGCGGTGGAGAAGGCGATCCGCGAGTCCGACCTCGGGCTCGAGCCCTCCACGCAGGGGGGCGTGATCCGTGTCCCGCTGCCGCAGATGAACGAGCAGCGGCGGAAGGACCTCGTGAAGATCGTCCACAAGCTCGCCGAGGACGGCCGCATCGCGGTCCGCCATGCGCGCACTGGTGCGCGCGACCAGCTCAAGAAGCTGAGCGGAGTGAGCGAGGACGACGTGAAGCACGCCGAGAAGGACCTGCAGAAGGTGCACGACGACTACATCGCGAAGATCGATGCCATGATCAAGGCCAAAGAGGCCGAGATCATGGAAGTCTGACGGCGCTCGTCGCTCTCCCACCACGCGCATGAGCGAGCTCGCGCTCCGCGTCCTGTTTGCCGTCGTCGCCGCGCCCCTCGCGTTGTGGATCGTCATCGCGGGGGGCGCGCCGCTCGCCGCGCTGCTTGCCATCGTCAGCGCGATCGGCGCGTGGGAGTTCTTCCGCATCGCGCGCGCGGCGGGAGCCCGTCCGCTGGGCGACGTCGGAATCGCTGTCGCCGGTCTCATCCCGCTGGCGGTGCACGCGAGCTACCTCGGCGTGTTCACCGTCGAGCCGGCGCTCTGGGCGCTCGTCTTCCTCGCGACCGCGGCCGCGGCCATCTGGTTGCGGGGCGTGGAGGGACGTCCCCTGTCCTCCGTCGCCGTGACACTCCTCGGCGTGGTCTACACGGCGGGGATGCTCGCCTTCGGCTACGCACTTCGCTACCACGACACGGTGGTGGGTTACGACGTGGTGGGCGCCAGCACGCTGAACGTGGGCGTCGGCACCCTGCGGATCGCGCCCGGCGCGGTGCTCCTCATCCTGCCGATGGTCGTGACCTGGGCGTCGGATATCGGCGCGTACTTCACCGGGCGCGCCGTCGGCGGGCGCAAGCTCATTCCCAGCGTGAGTCCGGGAAAGACCGTCGCCGGTGCAGTGGGAGGACTGGTGGGCAGCATGCTCGTCGCGTGGCTCTATGCGCGCTACGTGCTCGCGCCGGCGGCTCACCTCGGGTTCACGCCGTGGGGAGCGTTCCTGTTCGGCGGCATCATCAGCGTGGCGGCGCAGACCGGCGACCTGTTCGAGTCCCTGCTCAAGCGTGAGGCGGGAGTGAAGGACAGCTCGCGCATCCTGCCTGGCCACGGCGGTATCCTCGACCGGTTCGACAGCCTCATCTTCGTGCTGCCCGTCGCGTACCTGCTCGTCGGCTGGCTCACGTTGCCCGTGTTCCGGTGAGCAGGACCGGAGTCGCCATCCTGGGTTCCACGGGATCGATCGGCACGACCGCGCTGCGCGTGCTCGAGCGCCAGCGTGAGCGCTTTCGTGTCGTTGCGCTCACTGCCTTCTCCAACAGCGCCCTGCTCGCCGAGCAGGCTGAGCGCTTCAATCCGGAGTTCGTGGGCCTGGTGCAGAGCGGCCAGGACAGCTCGCGCGGGGGCTGGGCGTGCGGTGAGCGCTGCCTCGTGGAGGCAGCCACTCGGGCCGGAGTCGAGATCGTCATCAACTCGGTGGTGGGGGCGGCCGGACTCGACGCCACCATTGCGGCGCTGGAGCAGGGACGCCGCGTCGCGCTCGCGAACAAGGAATCGCTCGTCATGGGTGGAGAGCTCGTGCGCGCGGCGGCGGGGCAGGGAGGCGGGGAGCTCGTGCCGGTGGACAGCGAGCACAGCGCGATCCTCCAGTGCATCGCCGGCCGTCCACGCAGCGAGGTTCGCCGGCTCGTGCTCACGGCGTCCGGCGGACCATTTCGGCGCTGGACGCGCGAGCAGATCGAGCGCGCCACGCTCGCCGATGCGCTGCAGCATCCGACCTGGCAGATGGGACGCAAGATCACCGTGGACAGCGCCACGCTGACGAACAAGGCGCTCGAGGTGATCGAGGCGCACTTCCTCTTCGACGTGCCCTACGAACGGATCGACGTGGTCGTTCATCCGCAGAGCGTGGTGCATTCATTCGTGGAGTTCGTCGACGGGAGCGTCCTCGCGCAGATGGGCGTGCCCAGCATGGAGCTGCCGGTGCTCTACGCCCTCACCTTCCCGGATCGTGTGCCGGACACGGGGGTACCTCCCTTCGACCCCGTGGAGCTGTCCCCCCTGACCTTCGAGGCCGTGCGGCACGACGACTTTCCTGCGCTCGCGCTCGGCGTCCAGGCCGGTCGCGCCGGTGGCGCGGCTCCCGCCGTGTTCAATGCGGCGAACGAGGTCGCCGTCGCCCTCTTCCTCGCGGGGGCGATCCGGTTCGGCGACATCCCGCGCGCCATCGAGAGTGCGCTCGCGCAGCACGGCGGGGCGGCGAGCGGCTCGCGTGAAGCAATTCTTCAGGCCGACGCGCTCGCGCGCCGCCACGTGCAGGAGCTCTTCCGATGCTAGCGATCCTCGCGCCGATCATCGTCTTCGGCCTGGTCATCTTCGTCCACGAGCTCGGGCACTTCATCGCCGCGAAGCTCACCGGCGTGTATGCGCCGCGCTTCTCCATCGGGTTCGGGCCGGCGCTCTGGCGGCACCGGCGTGGCGAGACCGAGTACGTGCTCGCCGCCCTGCCGCTCGGCGGCTACGTCCGCATGGCATCGCGGCACGACGCGGAGGCGGCATTCATCGAAGGCGGGAGCGAGGAGAGCGACGCGCTGAAGCCCGGTGACGCCGGCTACGACCCCGATGCC
>DASUXT010000069.1:0-13165 GCA_036377775.1 Gemmatimonadaceae bacterium
ACGTAGAACAGCCCCGCTGCCCGCGCGGAGCTTGCGTACTCCTGTTCGATGGACAGCTCCATTGGCTTCCCTCCGCGCGGACGCTCCACGATCCCGTCCGGCGCCGCGCTAGCGCATGGACGTCGAGACCGTTCCCGCCGCAACCACGCTCCCGAAGAAACACCGATAGATTTCAGCTCACGGCACTGCCACGCCGGACCACGGACAGCGTGCCGCACCGGTTCGCGACTTGCCCCGATTGTCGGCCACGAGAATTCTCCACGACATGATCGAACGACTACGCACCAGCCTCTTCGCCCTGCACGCGCTCACGCCCCGTGAGCTCACCGACTCGGCTCACGAAAAGCTCCGCGGCGATTGCGCCGACGCCCTCCGGCTCGAGCTCGATTGTCCCCAGCAGTCCCTCACCGAGGCGCAACGGGAACCCCTGGCGCGCCTGCGAGAGCTGCTCGACGAGCCGGAAGTGCCGAGCGCCGAGCTGGCGAAGGCGGTTCACGAGGCGTGGAGCGTCGTGGTGAAGCAGCCGATCGTCGGCTATCACCTCGATGACGAAGGGCACTGGGTCGCCGAGCTGGCGTGTGGCCATGGCCAGCACGTGCGTCACGATCCGCCCTGGCAGGTTCGCCCCTGGGTCACGACGCCCGAGGGTCGCGCGAAGTTCCTCGGCTTCGAGCTGGAATGCCTGAAGTGCGAGCGCGGGGAGCCGGTCGCATGACCGGCTCACGAATGGGCATCGCTCCGCCGGCGTATCGCCTGCCCGACGCGACTCATGTGGGTGCGGTGGATCTCCAGGTCTCTGACCTCGAGCGCTCGCTCGCGTATTACCAGCAGGTGCTCGGCCTGGGCGTGCTTGCCCGGGAGGGCAGCCGCGCGGAGCTCGGCTCCGCAGGGAGCCAGCACCCGCTGCTGCGACTGCATGAGCAGCCGGGGGCCCGGCGCGTGCCCTCTCACGGACGCATCGGACTCTATCACTTCGCCATCCTCCTCCCCGATCGCCCTTCGCTCGGTCGCTTCGTGGCGCATCTCGCGGAGACTGGTGCGCGAGCCGGTGCGGCCGACCACCTGGTGAGCGAAGCGCTCTATCTGCACGACCCGGATGGTCTCGGCATCGAGGTGTACGCCGACCGCCCGCGGGACAGCTGGCAGGCGAACGACGGTGAGCTCCGCATGGCCACCCTCCCCCTCGACGTGGCGAGCCTGGTGGACGCCGCGAAGGGCGAGCGGTGGAGCGGCATGCCGGCCGGTACCACGATGGGCCACATTCACCTGCACGTGGGCGACCTCCAGCGTGCGTCGGGTTTCTATCATGCGGCGCTCGGCCTGGACACCATGGTGTGGAGCTACACCGGCGCGCTGTTCATGTCCGCCGGCGGCTATCACCATCACCTCGGGCTCAACACGTGGGCCGGCCCCGACGCGATCGCGGCGCGCGCCGACGAGGCGCGCCTGCTCGCCTGGCAGCTCGTGCTGCCCGACGCGGCATCGGTCGCCGAAGCGCGAGACAGCATCGTGTCGAGCGGCTTCGAGACGCGAGATGCCGATGAGGGGTGGTTCTCCGCCGACCCGTGGGGTACCACATTGCACGTGGTGGCGGAGCCGCAGGTCGAGTAGCGCGCGCGTCGCCCGTTTCACCAGAGGGGACACGTGCTGAGCCTGACGTCGTTGGCGGGATGGGAGGAAGCGGTGCTCGCGAGCCTGCGCGGAGCCAGCGGCACGCTGGAAGAGCGCGACCGCCAGATCGAACGCTCCGGCCTCTTCGGGGAGTATCCCGCCATCCTCAGCGCCTACGTGGAGCTCTTCACTGACCGGGAATCGGCGCTCGAGGCGCTGAAGCGCGCCCTCTTCCTCGTCTGGCACGCGGCCATCGCCCCTCCGGCGACCACCGGCATCGCCTCGCTCCCGGAGGCGACCACGCGCACGGTGATCGAGGAGCTGGAGGCACGCGTCCGCGCCGGCTCGACCGACGAGGAGCTCGACTGGATGCTCGGCTGGTACGTCTCGGGGGGGCGGTTCGTCCTTGAGCTGTACGGCGCCACCTCCCGGCTGCTCGCCTTTGCCGATTCCACGCCGCCCGATGCGTGGCGCTCCGCTCCCATCACCGAGGCCACCATGCGCCAGCGGGGACAGATGGGACACTACTGGACCGCGCTCGCGAAGGAGGATAGATCATGAACAAGCTCATGGGCTTCATCGGCGCCACCCTCGGCAGCGCCATCGGCTGGTGGCTCGGCGCGAAGATCGGCATCATGACCGCGTTCATGGTCTCCACCGTCGGCACGGGCGTCGGCATCTACTTCGGACGCCGCGCTGCCGAGCACTACTCACCCTGACGGGCACATGCGACGGATCTCCCTGGGCACTGCAGCAGCGACGCTTCTCCTTCTCGTGCCGACCTCGGCTCGCGCGCAGGCGAAGGCGAAGTGGAAGGAGATCGGCCGGACGTCGAGTGGCAATCGCGTGTACGTGGATCCGAAGTCGGTGCACGCGAACAAGGATCTTCGCGATGCCACAGTTCGTGTCGTGTTCACCAGGCCGGTGGACTCGGCGGATGGGCCGCTCTACGCCACGCGCACGAAGGGCATTTTCAACTGCACCACCCGCCGGCTCGCCGTGAAGGAGAACACCTTCTACGGGAACGCGAAGGAGACGAAGGTCGTCGAGCACAAGGTGAACAGGATCCCCGGCTTCGGCTGGGTGCCCGAAGGCTCGATGGGCGCCGTCGCGCTCGACTATCTCTGCAAGCCGTAGCTCGGCGCGGCACCGCCGAACGAGCGTCTACCGTTTCTTGGCGAGGATCGTCCCGCGGCAGGCCGCGGCCCCGCAGTGGCAGGGGAAGCGACGCTTCGCCGCCGGCGAGTGCCGCTCCTCCAGCACGTACGCGTAGTCGTACGCCAGCTCCTCGCCTGGCTGCACGTCGCGGATCGTCTCGATCCAGATGCGTCCGTCCTCGACCACCGCGTCGCAGTTCGGGTCGCACGAGTGGTTGATGAACCGCGCCTCGTTGCCGTCCACCGCCGCGTCGATCACCACGTCGTCGTCGATCGCGAAGAGGAAGGTGTGATGCCGCTCACCGGGCACGTCCGGGTACCGCGCGTCGGCCTCGGCGGGCGTGAGACGCTGGCCCGCGTACTCGATCAGGCGCGCCCCTGAAGGAATGAAGTGCGTGGCAAAGGCGCCCAATCCTTGCATCGGAGAGGGGCGGATCTCGAAGGGCAGCTCGCCGGTCTGGCTCGTCACGCTCGCAAGATAGCGCGGCCGCTCCGGTCACCGGGCCGCCGCAGCGGACGCAGCCGCGCAACAACGTATATCTTCCGTGAATGACACCCAGGACCACCACTAGCGAACCTTCCGTTCCGGCCGCCGGCTTTGCCGCCCTGGGCGTCGACGAACGTATCCTCGAGACCCTCGCCGCACTCGGCTACGAGGAGCCCACGCCGGTGCAGCGTGAGGCGATTCCTCCCATGCTCGCGGGCCGCGACGTGCTTGGACAGGCCGCCACGGGAACGGGGAAGACCGCGGCCTTTGCGCTGCCGGCCTTGCACATGGTCGATCCGGATGCCTCGTGGAAGGAGCGCACGCGCGTGCTCGTGCTCGTACCGACGCGCGAGCTCGCGATGCAGGTGGCGGAAGCGGTGAACCGCTATGGCAAGCCGTTGGGCGCCTGCGCGCTTCCCGTGTACGGCGGCGCGAGCATGGAGACGCAGATCCGCGCCCTCAAGCGTGGCGTGGACGTCGTCGTCGCCACGCCAGGCCGCGCGCTCGACCACATCCGTCGCCGCACCGTGCACCTGGAGAATGTGAAGCTCGTCGTGCTCGACGAAGCTGACGAGATGCTCGACATGGGCTTCGCCGAGGATCTCGAGGCCATCCTCGAGGCCACGCCCACCGAGCGTCAGACGGCTCTCTTCTCCGCCACGCTGCCGCCGCGCATTGCCGACATCGCCAACAAGCACCTCAAGGATCCGGTGCGGGTGCGCATCGATCGCGAGGTCGTGCCGGCGGGCGCCGCGCCGCGCGTTCGGCAGGTGGCGTACATCGTCTCCCGCGCGCACAAGATGGCCACGCTCGGCCGCATCCTCGACGTGGAGAATCCCACATCGGCCATCGTGTTCTGCCGCACGCGCACCGAGGTGGACGCGCTCACCGAGACGCTGAATGCGCGCGGCTATCGTGCCGAAGCCCTGCACGGTGGTCTCTCGCAGGAGCAGCGCGATCGCGTGATGAAGAAGTTCCGCGCGAATACGTCGGACCTGCTCGTCGCCACCGACGTGGCCGCGCGCGGTCTCGACGTGCAGCACGTCTCGCACGTCGTCAACTACGAGGTGCCCAGCTCGGCGGAAGCGTACGTCCACCGCATCGGACGCACCGGACGCGCCGGGCGCGAGGGTGTCGCCATCACCCTCATCGAGCCGCGCGAGCACCGGCTGCTGCGCAACATCGAGTACCAGACCAAGCAGAAGATCGAGATCGCTGCCGTGCCCACGGTGGCGGACCTCCGCGCCCGCCGGCTCGAATTGACGCGTGCCTCGCTCCGCGAGACCATCCTCGCCGGTGGCCTGGATCGCTATCGCGTGCTCGTCGACTCGCTCGCCCAGGAGTTCGACGTCATGGACGTCGCCGCCGCCGCCGTGAAGCAGGCCGACATCAGCGAAGGCGGTGCCGACGAAGAGGAGATTCCCGTCGTGGCACTGCGCACCGAGCGTCCGCCGCGACAGGATCGCGAGCGTGACCGCGAACGCGGGACTGGCGCGCAGGGCCGCAAGGCGGGCGCGTCGGCCGCCACGCGTGGCGCAAAGGGCAAGCGCGAGCGCATCGTTCCCGAGTGGGACGTGGCGCGCCTCTACATCGGTGCCGGCCGGCAGGCGAAGATCCGTCCGTCCGACCTCGTGGGCGCGATCGTCAACGAGGCCGGCGTGGATCCCCGCGCGATCGGCGCCATCCAGATCACCGAGCGATTCTCGCTCGTCGAGGTGCCGGACGAGATTGCCGATGGCATCATCGACACGCTGCGTGGCTCGACGATCAAGGGACGTCGTGTCCCCGTGCGCCGCGATCGGGAACCGGGGCGCGCGAGCTGAAGCCGCAACGCTGGATTCGAGTCACCGTTTCACCCTGACTGCATCACCTCTTCCCACCACTTTCATGATACGCCTTCGCCTGCTTGCGCTCGCCTTGCTGACCGCGGGTTTCACGGCCTGCCTGGATTCGACCGCGCCCCAGTACAACACCGTCGAGAACACCACCTTCGATCCGGCGCTCGGCGTGGATCTCTCCGCCTCGCAGTCCACCGATTTCGGCGTCTACTACCGCGACATCACCGTCGGCACCGGTGCCACCATTGCGCCCGGCCAGGACAATTTCATGTTCTACCGCGCCTACCTGTCCACCGGCGCGAGCTTCGACTCCCTGCAGCCTCCAGAAGTGCCGGCGACCTTCCGCATCGGCACCAATCCGCCGTCGCTCATCCCTGGCTTCGAGATCGGCGTTCAGGGAATGCGGGTCGGCGGTCGACGCCAGATCCTCGTTCCGCCCAGTGCCGGCTATGGACTGAATGATCGCCAGATCAATGGCGTCTTCATCCCGGGCAACAGCGTGCTCGTGTTCGACGTGGAGCTCGTGAACGCCGACGGCAGCCCGGTAGTCCAGCCCGCGCAGTAGAGTCGATCAGGCCCTCCGCGCTGGCGTCCACGCCGCCGGAGGGCTATCGTCGTGCGCGTCGCCACCGGACCGAACCGCTCCGCGCTCGTGCGACCCCGGTATTTCCGACCTTCGACCACCCATTACGACCGATCGTGTACACCTACGTCTACTACATCGCCGAGAAGATCCCTGGGGCCATGGAGATGCAGCGCTTCGCGCATCCGATCCACGTGGGGATCGTCTCGGCGAGCGATCACGAGGCGGCGTACAGCGCCGTGCTCGAGGATCTGCGCCCCACCTTCGCCGACGCGCCGCAGCCACTCGAGGTCCGCTTCGAGGTCGTGACGCCCCCGAAGAGCGGCACGGGCGTCTGGCGCCACGGCAAGCCGATCGACACCGACATCACCTTCACCTCCGCCGACTGATGTCCCTCGCCGACGCACTGGCCGCGGAGCTGAAGCACGAAGCCGGCACCACGCGCCGGCTCATCGAGCGCGTACCCGATGACAAGGCGTCCTGGAAGCCGCACGCCAGGTCCATGAGCCTGGGCGAACTCGCGATCCACCTCGCCAACATCGAGAGCTACGGAGTTGCGGTCGCGACGAAGCCGGAGCTGAATTTCGCGGCGCTGGACGGCAGCGGCATCACGAACGCCAGGTGGACCTCGCGCGACGATGCCCTCGCCCTGTTCGACCGGAACGTGGAGGCCGCACTGCGCGCCGTGAGTGCCCTCCCCGATCCGCGGCTTCGGGAGCCGTGGACGCTGCGCGCCGGTGATCACGTGGTCTTCACCCTGCCGCGCGTCGCCGCGTGGCGCTCCTTCGTGATGAGCCACCAGATCCATCACCGCGGCCAGCTGAGCGTCTACCTGCGCCTCAACGACGTTCCCGTGCCTCCCATCTACGGCCCCTCGGCGGACGAGCAGTAACGGGGAAAGGCGGAAAGAGAACGGCGGAAACGATTGAAACGGCAGGATTCCATCACGAGAATCCTGCCGTTTCCCGTTTTTCAGCAGTTTCCTTTTCCCTGCTGTTCCGGCCCCGCGGTGCGAGGCCTATCGTGTCGCACTTCGAATGAGTCGGAGCAGGAACAGCAGCACCAGCGCGCCGATGAATGCGACGAAGATCGTCCCCGCCAGGCCGCCGAATGGGGAGCTCGCCCCGAGGCGCGCCATGATCCATCCGCCGACGAATGCGCCGACGATCCCGATGATGATGTCGCCGATCAGGCCGTAGCCGGTGCCGCCCATGATCAGTGAGGCGAGCACGCCGGCGATCAGTCCGACGATGATCCAGGTGAGCAGACTCATGACGCGTTCCTCGTGGGAGCTGAAGGGTGACCCCGACCGGGCAACTCACGTGCCGCGGCCGAGGTTGGTTGAGTTGCCTAGCCGGTGATCGTCAGCGGCGTCGGCGTGGCGAGCGACACCACGCGCTGCGACCCCAGGTGCAGGATCCCCTTCACCCAGTCCCAGTCCCGCGACACCCCCGAGTTGTCCATCAGGAGGAGCGCAAGCTCGCCCGCCTGGTTCGGGTCCATTCGCAGGCAGCCGTGTGAGTCGGCTTCGCCGAGCGATTCGAGGTCGCCGGTACCGTGGATGTAGTAGTCCGGCTCCTGGAAGAAGATCTTCACCAGCTTCATCGGATTGCGCGGGCTGCCAGGCGCGGCCGGCTTCTTCCCCTGGGCCCACTTCGAGTCGGGTGGCACCCACTTCGGGTTCCAGACGATCTTCTGGATGGTGAACGATCCCGTGGGTGTCGGGTATTGCGGCTTGCCGACGGCCACGTCGTATTCCTTGATGACCTCGCCGCCTCGCGTGACTGTCAGCTTGCGCGTGTTCAGATCTGCGGAAAGGGCGACCGCGTCCTCTGGCGCCCGGATCGGGATGCGGAGGGCGCCGAGCCCGATCACGAGCGCGGTGGCGATCGGAACGGCGAAGAGGGCAATCCTGGAGCTGGTCCGGCGTTGACGCATGCAACCTCGTGGCAAGGGTGACGATTCTGCGTCCCCCCATAAAAGCAAGCCATGTTCCATGCTCCGGCCTGGCTCGGCGCCGTGGCGCGCTCCCGCACGCGACGATATTCTCGCTGGGTTGATGGAGATGTCGCCGGTTCACCTTTCTCGTTCCTCCCGATGACTCGGCTCGATCGAACCGCTCGTCTCGCTCTCGCTTTCTCCGCCCTCGCCGCTGCGGGCTGTGCGTCCGCCACGGCGTCGTCCGGCGCGCCAACCGCTGCATCCGCCACGCCCGCGCAGGTGGTCAGCGAGGCCGACGTCCGTCAGCTCCTCACCGCGCTCGCCGACGACTCGCTCGAGGGGCGCGGCACCGGCACCGTGGGCTCGGCGAAGGCCGCCCGCATCATCGCCGCAGCCATGCAGCGTGCCGGCCTCCAGCCCGGCGGCGACAGCGGCTACTTCCAGCGCGTGCCGGTGGCCGTGGTCACCCAGTCGCGCACGCTGGACAACGGCACCGTCGTCACGCGAACCCGCCCGGTGCTCTTCCCGAGCTTCGCTGCGCTCGATACCGTGCCCGCCGCCCGGCGTCGCACCGCGGTGAACGTCATCGGCATTCTCCGCGGAAGCGACGCAGTGCTTCGCGACTCGGTGATTCTCGTCGACGCCCATTACGATCATCTCGGCATCGGTCCCGCCGTGAATGGCGACTCCATCTACAATGGCGCCGATGACGATGCATCGGGGGTGGTGGCCGTGCTGGAGATCGCGAAGGCGCTCGCCGCCGGTCCGGCGCCGAAGCGCACCGTGATCTTCGCCGCCACTACCGGGGAGGAGGTGGGCCTGCTCGGAACGCGCTGGTATCTCGAGCACCCGGTGGCCCCGTTGAAGAGCATGACGGCCAACCTCGAGATCGAGATGATCGGCCGCCCCGACTCGCTCGCCGGCGGGGAAGGGCGCGCCTGGCTCACCGGGTTCGACCGCTCCACCATGGGCTCGATGTTCGCCGCGGCGGGCCTGCCCATCGGGCCGGACAAGCGCCTCGACCAGCAGTTCTTCACGCGCAGCGACAACATCGCCTTCGCGCGCGCCGGCATCCCGGCGCACACGCTTTCCACCTTCAACCTCCACTCCGACTACCATCGGCCGAGCGACGACGCCTCGCGCGTGGACTTCGCGCACATGACGGCGGTCATCCGCGCCGCCGCAGCGGCGACGCGCCTGCTCGCCGACGGGCCGGCACCGCAGTGGAATCCCGGAGGTCGGCCCTTGGAACCGCAGCGCCCGAATCCCACGCCGCTGCCCGTGAAGCCGGCACAGCTCGGCCCAAGCGTGGCCGAACGGCTTTCCCGCTACACGACCGTGAAGCTCGAGGCCGACACCTCCGCCCTCACCCGTCGCGAGCGGCAGATGCTGCCCCTGCTGATCGATGCGGCGAGGGAGATGAACGGGATCTACTGGATGCAGGCGTACGGCGATCGCGACTCGCTCATGCGCTCCATCAACGACGCCCCCACGCGCGAGCTGGCGGAGATCAACTTCGGGCCGTGGGACCGGCTGGACAACAACACGCCGTTCGTGTCTGGCGTCGGTCCCAAGCCGGCTGGCGCGAACTTCTACCCGCATGACATGACGCGCGCCGAGTTCGAGCGCGCCGTCGCGGGTGGCGGCGCCCACGCGGACAGTCTCAAGTCACTGTACACCATGGTGCGGCGTGGCGCGGACGGCACTCTCGAGGCGATCCCGTACTCGCGCTTCTATGCCGGCGCGAATCAGCGTGCAGCGGCGAAGCTGCGTCAGGCGGCGGCCCTCGCCGACAACGCGGGGCTCAAGCGGTACCTCACCTTGCTCGCCACGGCGCTCACGACCGACGACTACCACGCGAGTGATCTGGCGTGGATGGACATGAAGACGAACACCCTCGAGCTCGTACTCGGCCCGATCGAGACGTACGAGGACGAGCTGTTCGGCTACAAGGCCGCGAACGAGTCGTTCGTGCTCATCAAGGACAAGGCGTGGAGCCAGCGACTCGCGAAGTACGCGAAGGAGCTGCCGGCGCTGCAGCGCGGACTGCCCGTGGACGCGGCGTACAAGCGCGAGACACCCGGCGCCGACGCGGACCTCAATGCATATGACGTGGTGTTCGTGGCGGGGCAGGCCAACACCGGTGGCAAGACGATCGCCATCAACCTGCCGAACGACGAGGACGTGCAGTTGAAGAAGGGCACGCGCCGCCTGCAGCTGAAGAACGCGATGCGCGCCAAGTTCGACCGCATCCTCATGCCCATCGCCCAGGAGCTGATCGCGAAGGACCAGCTGAAGAACGTGACCTTCGACGCCTTCTTCGAGAACGTCATGTTCCACGAGGTCGCGCACGGCCTGGGCATCAAGAACACTCTCGACGGCAAGGGCACGGTACGCGCCGCCCTCAAGGAGCGCGCGGGAGCGCTCGAGGAAGGAAAGGCCGACATCCTCGGCCTGTACATGGTGCGCCAGCTCAATTCGCGTGGCGAGATGGGGAAGGAGAACATCGAGGACAACTACGTGACCTTTCTCGCCAGCTTGTTCCGCTCCGTGCGCTTCGGCGCCGGCGACGCGCACGGCCGAGCGAACGTCGTCGCGTTCAACTTCCTGCAGGACATGGGTGCGTTCACGCGTGAGGCGGATGGTCGCTACCGGGTGGACTTCGCGAAGATGCGGGCGGCTGCCGACGCGCTGTCGCGCGAGATCCTCACGTTGCAGGGCAACGGGGACTACGCCGGCGTCGGGAGCCTCTATACCAACCGCGGCGTGATCGGACCGACGCTGCAGGCGGACCTCGCGCGCCTCGCCTCGAAGAACATTCCCGTGGACATCGTGTACGACCAGGGTCACTAGAGCCGCGCCCGGCGCCGGTGACCCACATCACGAAGCCGGACCCGAAGTGGTGTCAGCACTCCCCTCCTTCGGGCCGGCTTCGGGTATCTCCCTCCCGTCCTGAATCGTCAAAGTGAGGAATGGCGGACTCGGCTTTCCAGTCGAGCCCGCCGGTTATGGTCTCCTCGCTCCCGCCGCACTCATGCTGCACGCCATCCTGCTTGGAATCCTGACGGCTGTCCCCCCTGTCGTGACGAGCCGGCCAGCGGAGACGCCGCTACCGGCCGTCTCCGGCCCCGTCCACGGCGGTGGCCCCATCGCGCTCGCGGACAGCATCGTCATCGAGAAGAAGGCGCATCGGCTCACCCTCTATCACATGGGCCGACCCATCCGGACCTATCTCGTCGCGCTCGGCGCCGACGTGGACAAGGACAAGATCAGCGCCGGCGATCGCCGCACGCCGGAAGGGCTGTTCTACATCGACAATCGCAACCCGTACAGCCAGTACCACCTGTCGCTGCAGATCTCCTATCCTGACGCGGCGCACCGCGCGCGGGCGGAAGCGATGGGTGTGTCGCCGGGCGGCGACATCATGATCCATGGCCTGCCGAACGGAAAGGGAAGCACCGGCGCCTTCCACCGCACGGTCGACTGGACCAACGGCTGCATTGCGCTCACCGACGAAGAGATGGATGAGATCTGGAGCGTGGTCCCCATCGGGACTCCGGTGCTGATCAGGCGCTGAACACGCTCCCTCCGGAAGGCCGAAGCGCCGGCTGCGTGAACCGCAGCCGGCGCTTCGTCGTGCAGCCTCCTGACGCGCTCAGTAGATGTAGACGCGCGTTCCGACGGGCACGTTGTCGTACAGCCACTCGATGTCGTCGTCCTGCAGGCGCACGCACCCGTGCGTCACGGACGAGCCGATGGAGTTCGCGTACGGAGTTCCGTGGAGCAGGTACCCGTCGCCGAGCGCAAGCCGGAAGTGCCCGAGCTCGCCCTTGATGCTGCGCTGCTTCGTTCCCGCCGGCGGGATGAACAGCGTGTTGTCGAAGACGACGTGTTCGTCCAGCACCATCGGGATGAACTCCTTCGTGCCCGGGTAGATCACCCCCACTTCGTCACCGCGCGTGAGGAGCTTGGTGCCGTCCTGCAGGCGAATCACCTCGCCGCGGTGCATCATCCGGAGCTTGAGGTGGTTCTCGAGGGCGACTTCAGCGTAATGCCACTCGGGGGGCGTCCAGCTCGGCTCCTTGTCCTTCGACAGCACGCGGCGCACGCCGCGCGGCGTCTCGAAGCGCCAGGTCTTCTTGCCGAAGGTGAGCGACGCATTCATGGCGGTGGCCGCGGGAGCGGAGCGCAGGGTATCGACGCCGTCGATCACGTACAACGTGTGGGCGAAGAGGTCGACCACCACGCGGAAGCCGCTCGAGCGATCCGCCCTGGAGCGCGCACTCTCGTATTCCAGGCTGTCCTTGCGCGAGTGGAAGACGAGGCGCGCCGACCTCGCCGCGGACTCCGCGGTCACGTCCTCGCCCTCGTAGGCGCTCGTGTCGGCGGCCTGCTCGTCGCTGCGCCGAGCCACCTTGCGCAGGAGGGCAACGAGCCAGCTGCGCCCGTTCTGCGCCGAGTCGACGCGAGACGCGGCAGGGATGGAGTCCGAGGCCGGACTGCTGGTGGCCTGTGCGCTCGCCGCTGCGACGGGGGCAGCGAGGAGAAGCAGGCTCAGCTGAAGGGAGGTCGAAGGGAGTCGCATCATGGTCAGAAAACTACACTGCGGAGGGAGCGATGTTCACTCCCTCCGCAGCAAGCGTTCCATCTGGATCCGGTGGGCTTAGTAGATCTTGATGCCGCCGTAGACCGGGAACATGTGGGAGTGCAGGTTCTCGCTGTTCGCCGCCTGCGCCTTGGTGAAGATCGTCATGTAGCGTCCTTCGGCGTACAGGTGCAGGTTGCCGAGGCTGAAGTCGATGCCCGGGCCGACGTCCCAGTACGCATGGCCGCCCGCCAGATCCGCCTGCTTGTTCGGGCTGCCACCAGCGTTGATCAGCTGCTCAGGGTACTTGATGTCACCGAAGTGCGACCAGCCGCCGCCCGCGAACGCGTAGAGCACGGGATTCAGCTTGCTCGTGCGATCGAGCGGCATGCGCAGGATCACGTCGCCACCAACCGTCCAGACGTTCGGGCTGAGGCACTGCGGGCAGGTCGTGTCGTAGTGATTGAGCTTGCCCCACGTCGCGTCAGCACGGATACCGAGCGGGCTGTTCGTCGGGAAGTAGCCCACCTGGCCCTGGAGCGCGTAGCCATCCTTGAACATTGCGCGGATGTTGTTCATCGGGATGTTCGCGCCGGCGCCGAGGCCGAAGAACAGGCCTGGCAGCCGCTGGAGCGGCGGATACACCATACGGGTCACGGTGTCATAGCGCACCACCGTGGTGGACACCGTATCCGTCGTACGCACCGTGACGGTGTCGACGCGCGTCACCGTAACGGTGTCGACACGCGGCGTCACCGGTACTTCCTTGCGAACTGGAATGCGCTTCTGCGAAGTCGCGCGCCTTTGTGCACTGGCCGTCGTCGTCGCGCCAAGGGTCATGGCGGCTGCGAGGCCGAGCGCGTACAACACCGAAATCCGAGTCTTCATTCTTGTCCTCCGTCGCCGTCGCCCTCTTTTCTCGTTCCCCGCGGGCGAGGTTGCGGGTGCGACGAGAGTCGTCGC
>DASUXT010000070.1:0-6367 GCA_036377775.1 Gemmatimonadaceae bacterium
CGCGCGCCGTCATCGAGCGCCGGATACGCGGTGAGCACGCTGCTCCGCGCCGGCGCCGTCCATGTGGCCGGCGCGAGGCCGGTGAGCGTGACGATGCCGTTCCCGCCGATCTCCGCCACCCGCACCGACGCCTGATGCGCCGACAGCGCGAGCAGCGCGTCGCGGTACGGTGAATACCTCGGCACCTGCAGCAGCGCGTAGCCGCGGTCGAGTGTCCCCACGCGCGACACTTTCCGCAGCGCCGGATCGTGCGCCACCGAATCGGTCCATCCAGCCACCACCATCTCGCGCGTGAGCTGGTCCGGCTCGTACGCGCTCGACGTGCCGAGCCCGATGAGGGATGCGTACATCGCCTTGATCCCGTACTCGCCGCTCAGCGCAAGCCGCCGCTCCCACTTCCGGATCATCCCCGGTCCGGTGAGCGGCACCTGCGTCCACAGCCCCTTCAGCGCGTGGGCGAACCTGAACTCGTACCACCCCTTCTCGGTGATGAGCGCCGCATAATCGGCGGCCACCTTCGCCGCATAGCGCTCCTCGGCTACCCCACCCTGCGGTGCCGTCCACTCGGCGGCGCGGCCGAGGGTGTTCTCGTAGAGCGACTTGATGCCGTACTCCACAGCGGTGCTGAGGCCGATCACGCCGAGCATCACGTGCGTCCCGATGGGAACGTCGGAGCGCACCGCCGCGGCGTGCCAGCCGGCGTCGTAGCTGCGCCAGAAGTCGCCCACGCTGCGCACGTATGGAAATGCGCTCGGCCGGCGCCCGCTGGCGAGCCAGCGCGCGTACGCCTCGCTCGTGTACACGAGGTCCCACTCGGCGTGCGTCAGGTACTCGGCGCTCTCGTTGCGGTAGTAATGGGAACGCGCGTCGAGCTGCTGGCGCGCCTCCCCCTGCAGCACGGCGGGCATGCGCGTCGCGTCGACGGCGGGCGCGTTCCCCTGCGCATCGGGGGCGTACATGTCCCACAGCACGTTCGTGAACTTGTTCGTCGGGTCCACGCGCCGCTTCACGGCGAACAGCTCGGCGGCGCGCGGGTAGCCGCGCGCGAACTGGGCGCGCGTGGCGTGAGGCTGGTACGGCAGGTACCAGCGGCCCCCGCTCGCGAGCACCGTGTCGAGCATCTCGCGCGTCCAGCGTGCCACC
Organism: Gemmatimonadaceae bacterium; assembly: GCA_036377775.1. Classification (GTDB taxonomy): domain Bacteria; phylum Gemmatimonadota; class Gemmatimonadetes; order Gemmatimonadales; family Gemmatimonadaceae; genus AG11. The sequence continues at coordinate 1,144 of DASUXT010000070.1, forward strand.
TCGCGCTGCGAGGCGGGATCGGTGCGCTGGCGGTAGTACACGACGTATGCGAACGATTCCGTCGGCGCCCATGACAGGAAGGAACCGGTGTCGGGGAGTGCATGCCGGATGGACACGTTCACCACGTTCACGTCGTGCTTCCGGAACACCTTGCCCATGCGCGGCACGAACACCGGCAGGCTGTCCACCGGGAGGAAGTACTCCTGGAGGACGTAGGTGTCGCGCGCCCGTGAGCGTGGCTCGAGCTCGGAGACGTCGTAGCTCGCCTCCCAGTTGCGCCAGCTCACGTGGTCGCCGTGGAAGATCACCGGGTCGATCACCCAACGCCGCACTCCCTTCCCGAAATCCGAGCTCGCCATCAACGCGTACACGTCCTGGCGGAAGGCGGAGTTCTGGTCGGGGGACTGCAGGCGGTCGGTCTCGGTGAGCGGATCGCGCGTCACCGCGTACGACGTGGCGCGCAGCGTCTCGTACGCCGGCGGGTACATGTCGGCGTTGTGGAAGAGCACGGTGCTGTCGGCGCGCGCGTTGGCGCCGAACCAGCCGAGGTAGTCCGCCACCGGCATCACCGTGGACGAGCGCTTCACGCGCACGTTCTCGGCGAGGTCGAGCTCAACGTCCGCCACCACGCCGATGGCGCCGTAGCCGCCGGCCGCCGCCCAGAAGAGGTCGGGGTTCTCGGTGCGGCTGGCGTGAACGATGGAGCCGTCGGCGAGGACGAGGGTAAAGCCGCGCACCGAGCGCACCAGCGGCCCCTGCCCCATGTAGCGACCGTGCGCGTTCACGCCGAGCGCGCCGCCGACGGTGAAGTTGTCGTACGTCTGCATGATCTTCACGGAGAGTCCGTGCGGATCGATCGCGCGCTGGAGCTCGCGCCAGCTGGTGCCGGCGCGGACGACGACCGTGCGCTGCGCCGTGTCGAGCGAAATGACGCCGTGGTAGGCGCGCATGTCGATCTGGAGGCCGCCGGGCACTGCCGTCTGGCCGCCCATGCTGTACCGCCCGCCGCCGATGCTGATCGGACCATTCGTCGCGCGCACCGCGGCGGCGATCTGCTCGACGCTCGTTGGCTCGAGCACGCGGCCGACGGTGACCGGGTAGAGGCCAGTGATCTCCCGCACGACGACGGCGGAATCGTGCGCCACGGGAACCTTCACCTCCGGCAGGAGGAGCACGCCGAGCGTGCTGACGCTGACGCCGAAGGCGAACAGGGCGAGGACGACGACCGCGGCCCAGGTGCCGAGTCGCCGGATGCGGTGGCCGACGCGGCGCAGGCGCGTCGGCTCGGGAGTCTTCTCCGGCTTCGCCGGCGGCGCCGACGTCTCGGCGGTGTACTTCGCGGCGCGCCGTTCGGTGGTGCGCGCGTCGGGGCTCACGCGACGGCGCTCGCTGGCGTGGCGCGCACGCCCACTGCATCACGGCGCGTGCGATAGGCGAGCCAGAGCATCGTCGCGCTGAGGATGACGTGCGGAAGGTTGAGCATGATGTTGGAGACCGGCGCGCGGTGCTGGATGAAGCCGGTCACGAGGTAGATCGCCGCGTCGGTGGCGTAGTACCAGCCGAAGGCGGTGAGGGCGACGCGCGACCACGCGGCGGAGGCGAGTCCGGCGACGAGGAAGACGACGGCGGTGAGGCCGTGGGTGACGTCGTCGGCGGGGCCGATCATGTAGAGGCCCATCATCATGTGCTCGCCGTTCGCGCTCATGGCCACGTGGTCCATGCCGCCGTTGAGGGCGGGGATGAACCCCAGCGTCACGACGAGAGCAAACAGGATAGCGAAGCCGATCGCGGCGCCACGCAGCATGGCGGGCGAGAACGCCGAGTCGGTGGCGGGAACGAGGGGGCGCATTGGGTTGTCCGGTGGGAGTCAGGGGGAGTCGCTGACGATCGCCAGAGGACGACCGGCGCGCCGGTCAGGGCACCGGAGTACCGGCACGCTCAGGGGCGCTTCGTCCAGATCAGGATCGCGCCGCAGGGCGACGGATACTGCACCGGTGCGGTGCTGGTGCCGGTGTAGATCTCCATTGCGCCGATGCTGTAGGGGTCGATCCAGTTGATCCCCTGATGTGGCACGCCGTCGATGTAGATGTTCACGGAGCAGGGTATCGGACTGGTCAGGCTGGTAATGCCGCGTGTCGAGGCGATACCGACGTCGAGATCGCTCGTCGTGCTGCGAACGACCGTCCAGCCGGGAATCTGCCGCACCAGATCGCTCGTCAGCAGCGGCCGCTTGCGCTCGATGTCCTCGGCGCGGAGGAATCGCCCGAATGAAGCGACCTTCGCGCGGCTCTCGAACTCCCGGTAGACGGTACGCCGCGCCACCACGCGGATCGAGTCGAGCGCGACGATGGGCGTGAGGTGCAGGTCGGTCGCGCGGTTCTCGCCCGGCCGCACGTTCACGCTGAACTGCCGCGGCATGTACCCGACGCGCCGCACCTCCACCACCTGCGGACCGAGGGGGAGGTTCGGCATGCGGTAGCGGCCGAGCGAATCCGTCGTCGCGACTGCCGGATCGTCGTGCCGCTGCAGCTGGACGCGCGACAGCGGCGCCGTGGTGCCGTACACGATGCCGCTCAGCGTTCCCACGTTGGCGGCCGGCGCGGCGTGGTCGCCGGAGGCTTCCTGCGCGGCCAGGCGACCGACGGCGTGCTCCCCTCTCGTGAGCGCGAGGTCCTGTCGCGCCACCCCCACGTCCTCGGGCACGACGACCTGGAGCAGGAGCTCGTGGTAGGCATCGAGCGACGCGCGCAGGTCGAGATAGGTGTCGGTGGGCACTCCGCAGACGCGGAAGCGGCCGAGCGAGTCGGTCCTGACGTCGGCCCCCTGGGTGACGCTGGTCGCACGGAGGGTCGCTGGATCCACTGTCGTCTCGGTCCAGCGCACGGTGAGCGTCGCATCGCGGAGCGGCGTCGCGTCGGAAGCATCCTCCACGCGGCCGATGATGGCGCCGACGCCGGCAGGAAGCGTCACGGCAGGACAGACGAGCGTGCCCAGCGTCGTACGTGATGGAATGGCGAGGGTCGCTTGCCTGCGTTCGCCAGGCGAGAGCGTGACGGTGGCAGGTGCGAGGACGAGCTCGAGCGAATCGAGCAGCGACGACTCGAGAGCCACCACGTACTCGCCCGGCGGGAGGTCGGCGAAGGTGAAGCGTCCGCGATCGTCCGTCGTCGCGCTGCGGGAGATGGTAGTGTCGGCAGTCCGGCGGCCTAGCAGCACGAGGGCGCCAGAGGGCGGCGCCGAGTGGATGCTGTCGACGACGACGCCCTCGAGACGCGCCGGGGCGGAGTGCTGGGCGACTGCGGCAGGAGCGGCGATGCACAGGGCGGCGCCAGCGAGCAGGTAATTCAACGTGTGCCGCATACAGTCACCGAGCCCACGTGCGTGAACGCGTGCCATGCGCCGATGCTATTCCGGCTTGCTAGCGCTGTCAAATTCTGCGATCCTCGAGCTGAAACTGCTCTCATCCGCCCAGGAGATCGTTCGTGAACACTTTCCGTCCTCACGGCTTCGGCGTGCTGTTCGTGCTCGCACTGAGTATCGGCTGTACACCCGACGGCGCAGCAAACACACAGCAGCCGCCTTCCCGACCCAGTCGCAGCCTCGATTCCGTGTCGGTATCGGGAGGCACGCTGCACTATCGCACGGCGGGCAGGGGCGAAGCCGTCGTGCTGCTCAGCGGTGGGCCCGGGCTCGCGAGCGACTTCCTCGAACCGGTCTTCGAGCATGTGGCGGCGCGTCGCCGCGCCGTGTTGATCGACCAGCGGGGGACGGGCCGTTCAGCGGGCTTCGTCGATTCCACCAGGTTTACGCTGTCGCATGCGGTTGACGACATCGAAGCGGTGCGGCGCCGGCTCGGCGTCGAGCACATCGCGCTGTTCGGTCATTCCTGGGGTGGCGCGCTGGCCATGGCCTATGCGGCGAGATACCCGGAGCACGTGTCCGGACTCCTTCTTGTAGGGACTGGCAGCCTGCGGCCTGAGGCGAGCAACGCGGACATCTCGCGCCGACTGCGTGACCGCCTGACGCGCGCCGACATGGATTCTATTCGTGTCCTGGCGGCACTCGCGTCGAGCCCTGCACATCACGACTCGGCGCTCCGCGTGATCCGACTGTTGAACTGGAAGGCCTACGAGTACGACCCCGCCAACGCCGCGGTCCTTGCTCCCCTTCTCACGCCGCAGTCGTTCAACGATCGCACGGCCAGATTGATGAACGCCGATCTCGTCCGCCATGGGCCGTCCTTTGCGGCGCAGTTGGAGGCGAGCCAGCTGGCGCGGGAGATTCCCACGCTCATCGCATACGGTGAGGTAGACCAGATCGGGCTGGTGACTCGCGCCGAGATCCAATCAGTCTTTCCGCATGCGCAGGTCCAGGTGATTCCGAGGAGTGGGCACCACCCGTGGATTGAAAGCCCGTCCCTCTTCTATCGCGTGACGGACGACTTTCTGGGCGGCATCGACGCACGCTGAGGAGAGCTACCCCTCGCCGCGCGTCAGCGTGAACAAGGTCATCTCCGGCCGCACGTTGAACCGCACCTGCAGCAGGTGGCCGAGCCCACGGTTGATGTACATCCGACGACCATCGCCCACGTGGAACTCTCCCGCCGTGTAGCGCTTGTTGCGCACGGGCAGCACGGGCGGTGGCAGGAAGGGTGGCTTCACCTGCCCGCCATGCGTGTGCCCCGTGAGCACCCACCCGCGCACGTCGTTCCAGATCGGCAGGTCCTGCATGTCGGGGTTATGGGCGAGCACGATGGTCGGCACCCCTTGCCTCACGTCGCGCAGCGCCGCGGCGCCGGCATCGAACTCCGGGCTCCACAGATCGCCGAGCCCGGCGAACTGGATCCCGCCGAGCGCGCGGACTTCGTTACGGAGCACGACCGCGCCAGCGTCGGAGGCCACACGCGCCACCTGGTGGGCGACGTCGAGCTGCCGCCAGCCGAATCCGTAATCATGATTGCCGAGCGCCGCGACCGTCGCGAGCCGTCCTCTCGGCAGTGCGCGGAGCACGCGCGCCAGCTCCGCGTACTCGTGCGCCGAGCGATAGGAGACGAAGTCGCCGGTAAATGCGACGAAGTCGGGCCCGAGCGCCGACGCCTCGGTGAGCGCGCGGATGAGGTACGACGAGTCCACCTGAGGACCCACATGCAGGTCGCTGAGCTGCAGGAGCGTGCGTCCCTCGAGCGCCGGCGGCAGGTAGGCGAGCGGCAGCGGGCGACGCACGA
>DASUXT010000071.1:0-6499 GCA_036377775.1 Gemmatimonadaceae bacterium
CACGTTCATCCAGGAGACAGGTGAGTCGGTGGTGCGACTGACGCACGGCTTCGCGACGCACCCGATCTGGAAAGCGGGACTCTCCCGCGCGCTCGAGGACACGCTCGGCGAGATCGAGATGCTGAGCGAGGGGCTGCGCACGGTGCGCGAGCGCATCGAGGGGAGCACGAAGCTGGACGAGGCGCTCGCACCGCTGCTGAACGAGATGCGCTCGGTGACGCGGCGCCTCGAGACGGCGGGAGACGGACTTCGTCGCGCGCTCGCACCGCCGCCGGAGGACGACAGCGTGCGCTGGGTGGAGGTGCGTGGGCGCGAGCGGTCGGTGGCCGTGTCGTCGGTGCCGCTGAACCTCGCGCCGATCCTGCGCGAGGACCTGTTCAAGCGGCTCGACAGCGCGATCATCACCAGTGCGACGCTCACCGCCTCGCGAGGTGACGTCGCGTCCGACGCGAAGCGCTTCGACTTCCTCGCGCGGCGCCTGGGTCTCGACGATCCGGAGCTCACGCCGGCGACGGCGGTGTTCCCGTCGCCCTTCCGCTACGAGACGCAGTCGCTGCTCGTGATCCCGACCGACACGCCGGCACCGAACGTGGACGCCGACGGGCATCGCCGCGCCGTCACGCGCATGGTGCTGGACGTGGCGGAGGATGCGGACGGGGGACTGTTCGTGCTCTTCACGAGCCATCGCGAAGTGCGGCAGATGGCGGCCGAGCTGCGCTCCCGCGGCACCGAGCGACGCTGGCCGCTACTCGTGCACGGCGAGGAAAGCCGCGACGCGCTGCTGTCACGCTTCCGCTCGTCGGGGCAGGCGATCCTGCTCGGCACGGCGTCGTTCTGGGAGGGGGTGGACGTACCGGGGGACGCGCTGCGCGGACTCGTGATCGCCAAGCTTCCATTCCGGGTGCCCACCGAGCCGGTGACGGCAGCGCAGTGCGAGGCCATCGCGGCGCGCGGCGGCGACCCGTTCACGGAGTTCATGCTGCCACATGCGTCGCTGCGGCTGAAGCAGGGCTTCGGGCGGCTCATCCGCACCGGCACCGACCGCGGCGTGGTCGTGATCGGCGATCCGCGGATCGTGACCAAGCGATACGGGCGGGGACTGCTGGAGGAGCTGCCCGGCGCGAAGAGAGTGGCGGTTCCGTGGGGGAAGGCGAGGGCGGCAGTGACCGAATTCTACTCGCGCAAACTACAACAGCCGTAGCAGGTACTTCGTACGGCGTACTTCGTACGATCGATGGTAGCGGGTATTGCGCCGGTTCTGCGCGGTACCATCAGCGGTACCATCAATCGTACGCAGTACGAGGTACGTGGTACGAAGTACGGGTGTTGTAGTTCGCCCAGTGCTATCTTGCCTCATGCCCGAAAACCCATCAAAGATCGTCTGCGTCGGCCGCAACTACGCCGCGCACGCGAAGGAGCTCGGCAACGACGTCCCCGCCGAGCCGCTGATCTTCCTGAAGCCGCCTTCCAGCCTCATCCCCGACGGGGCATCCATCCGGCTGCCGCGCGTGTCGAAGCAGGTGGAGTTCGAGGGGGAGATCGGGATCGTGATCGGCGAGCGGCTGCACAAGGCCGATGTCGAGCGGGCCCGGCACGCCATCGCCGGCATCGTAGCGGCGAACGACGTGACGGCGCGCGACCTCCAGAGGTCGGACTCGCAATGGACGCGGGCCAAGGGATTCGACACCTTCTGTGCGGTGGGCAGCGTGGGCCCAGTCCCCGCCGACCTCGGGTCGCTCACCGTCACCACGCGGGTGAATGGAACGGTTCGCCAGCAGGGCCGCGCGTCGGACATGGTGTTCAACATTCCGTCGCTGATCGCGTACATCTCCGGGGTGATGACGCTGGAGAAGAACGACCTGATCCTCACCGGCACGCCTGACGGCGTGGGGACCCTTGCCCCCGGTGACGTGGTAGAAGTAGAGATCGCCGGCGTGAGCCGACTCAGCAATCCTGTCACCGACGAGGCCTAGTGCCGCCGTTCGCTTCCCGATTCGCCACGCTGCCGGAGTATCCGCTCGCGAAGATTCCGCAGAAGAAGCGGGCGCTGCTGGAGCGCGGGGTGGATGTCATCGACCTCGGCGCTGGCGACGCGGATCTCGCACCCCCCGCCGCAGCGGTGGCCCGCATGAACGAGGCGATCCGTGAGCCGGCACTCATGCGCTACGGCTTCGGCATGGGCCACGTGCCCTATCGCGAGGCCATCTCCGGCTGGATGCAGCAGCGCTTCGGGGTGAAGTTCGACCCGATGACCGAGGTGGTACCTCTCATCGGCTCGAAGGAGGGGATCTCGCACCTCGCACTCGCCTACCTCGAGCCGGGCGCGGTGGGGATCATCCCGGAGCCGGGCTACAACTCGTACCAGGGGGGCACGCTGCTCAGCAGCGGTGAGCCGTACCGGTACGCCCTCCGCCCGCGCACGAACTTCCTCGTCGAGCTCGAGGAGATTCCCGAGGACGTGCTGCGCCGCACGCGCATCCTCTACCTGAACTACCCGAACAACCCGACGGCCGCCATCGCGCCGATGGACTACCTGGAGCGCGTCGTCCGGACCTGCCGCGAGCGCGACATCCTGCTCGTGTACGACAACGCGTACAGCGAGCTGGCGTACGATGGCTACGTGCCGCCGAGCATTTTCCAGGTGGACGGTGCGCGCGACGTGGCGATCGAGTTCCACTCGCTGTCCAAGACGTACAACATGACCGGATGGCGCTGCGGCTGGGCCGTCGCGCGTCCCGAGATCGCCGGCGTCCTCACGAAGGTGAAGTCGTTCGTGGACACCGGCCAGTTCATGGCCGTGCAGGCGGCTGGCGTGGCGGCGATCGGGAGCTGGAAGGAGTTCGTGCCCCACAACGTGGCCGTGTTCAAGGAGCGCCGAGACGCAGCCGTCGCCGCGTTCCGCGAGGCAGGCTTCGACTGCGACGTCCCCTGCGCGACGATGTACCTGTGGATCCGCCTGCCCGAGGGACTGCCCTCAGCGACCTTCGCCGACCGGCTTCTCGAGGAGCAGGGGGTCGTCGTGATGGCAGGCTCCGCGTTCGGTGAGGGTGGCGAAGGATTCTTCCGCATCTCGTTCATCACGTCGCCGGAGCGCATCACCGAGGCGGCGCAGCGGGCGGGCAAGCTGCTCGCCTCCATGGGCGCGGTGGGCGCCACCGCGTGAAGACGCGCCGGCCTTCGGGCTCGCTGCTATTCTCGGTCGCCGTTCACGCGGTGATCGGCGTGGTGCTCCTCAATCTCGCGTTTCACTACGACATCATCTCGCTCCCGCGCTCGAACGCGCCCGAGCCGACCGTGGAGCGTATCACCTACGTTCGCGTCGCGCCCATTGCGGGTGGTGGCGCGGTGGGTGGCGCGAGCACCGGTGAGCCGGCGAAGGCCGAACGGCCGAACACGGGCCTCGTCGCGCCGCCGAGCGTGCCGACTACCGTGGCCGCGCCCCAACCGGCCGCGGGCACGCCGGGCGGCGTGGAAGGGGGCACCGGAAGTGGTGGCGGCGTGGGTCCCACCACGGGCATCGTTCCTGGCGTGGCCGACCCGCGTCTCGCCGTGGACCCGCGCCAATGGTACCCGGTGCCGAAGACGCAGGCGCAGCGCACCGACAGCGCCGTCCAGGCGATCATCTTCGCCTACAACGATTCCGTCGCGAAGGCGTCGGGGGGCCGCAAGCCTGGCGACTGGACGTTCGAGAAGGGGGGCGGGAAGTGGGGGGTGGATGGCAGCAAGATCTACCTCGGCAAGTTCGCCATCCCGAGTGCCGTGCTCGCCGCACTGCCGCTGCGCATCCAGGGGAACCCGGGGGAGGCGCTCAACGACCGCCTCATCGGCACGCATCGCGGCGAGATCAGCGAGCATGCGGCGTCGCAGTACCACGACCTGGAGTTCAAGGACGCGGTGAAGCGGATCCGCGAGCGGAAGGATCGTGAGCGGCAGGAACGGCTTGCCGCCGAGGGACGCGCGACCGACCCCTAGCTGGGGAGATCGGTGTCCGGTGCCGTGGAGAGGATGGGCTGCGGCTCGCGCTCCATGAACGGCCGGAACACCCCACACACCACGCCGAGCACGGCGAAGTCGTCGCGCGGGCCGACCTCGATGGCGCGATCCGCCTCGTTCGCCGGCTCGAGCACGATCGTGGCGCCGCGATGGGTGAGCGTCTTGATCGTCGCTTCTTCACCGAGCCGTGCCGCCACGATGTCGCCGTCCTTCGCGCGCGTGGACGGCGAGACGAGCACATAGTCGCCGTCGAAGATGCCGCGGCCGATCATGGACTCTCCCTTCACGCGCAGGAAGAAGACGTCGTCCGTAGGGAGGAAACGACGGTCCATGGTGAGGAAGCCCTTGCGATGCTCGGGGAGCAGGGCCGGCTCGCCAGCGTGGATCCGTCCGTAGAAGGGCACCGGCTGCGTGGTGGCCGGGCTGGCATGGCCGACGATGCGGACGCCGCGCGAGCGCGAATGATCGCGCTCGATGAAGCCCTTCGTGGAGAGCGACGCGAGCAGGTCGGAGACCGTTTTCGTCGACTTGATGCGAAACTTCTTCGCGATCTCCCGAATGCTGGGCTGGTACGTGTTCTCCGCGAGGAAGTCGATCAGGTAGTGATAGACCCGTCGCTCCAGCGGAGTGAGTGGCTCCGTCATCGCTCCCCACCGGCAACATGGACATGTACGCCGGGCGTCGTACTGGCTGACCCCGATTGATGCAACTTCTGCGCTAATGTAGCGCCCACGCGCGCCACCGCAATGTACGCTACCGCACGCATCACGGCGTGGACACCGACTGCGCGTCACGCAGGTGACGCACGGCGGCGTCGATGCGCGCGAGCGAGCGGTCGCGCCCGAGCATGATCAGCACGTCGAAGATGCCGGGGCTCACACCGAGGCCGGTGAGTGCGACGCGAAGGGGCTGGAAGATCTTGCCCGCCTTGTCGCCGAAGCCGCGCTGCTCGGCGAGGGCGCGCAGCGTTTCCTCCATGGTGCCCGACTCCCAGCCCGGCATCGCCGCCAATGCGTCGTGCACGGCGGCGAGCAGGTCGGCGGTGGCGGGTCCGTCCTTCCACTGCTTCGCCACGGCCTCGGGGTCGTAGGCGATCTCGTCGCGGAAGTACGGGCCGGCCTGGCGGACGATGTCGTCGACCGTGCGTGCACGCACCTTGAGGAGGTCGAGCAGCGCCAGGTACCACGCGCGGCGCGCGTCGAGCTGGCTCCCGGTGGCGAGCCCGGCGGCCTCGAGTGCCGGCGAGACGATCGCGGCCAGCTCCGCCGTGCCGATGAGGCTGAGGTGCTGGCCATTCATCCACTCCAGCTTCTTCGGGTCGAACACGGCGGCCTTCTTCTGCAGCCCGGCGGGGTCGAACAGCGCCACCATCTGGTCGAGCGTCATCACCTCGATGTCGTTGCCGGGCGACCAGCCGAGCAGGGCGAGAAAGTTGAGCATGGCGCCGGGCAGGATGCCGAGGTGCTGGTAGTCACCCACAGCCGTGGCGCCGTGACGCTTGCTCAGCTTCTTGCCATCGAGGCCGTGGATCATCGGCAGGTGTGCGAAGCGCGGCAGCTCGGCGCCCAGCGCGTCGTACAACATGATCTGCTTCGGCGTGTTGGAGATGTGATCGTCGCCGCGCATCACGAGGTTGATGCGCATCGCGATGTCGTCGCTCACCACCGCCATGTTGTAGATCGGCGTCCCGTCGGCGCGGAGGATGATGAAGTCCTCGATGTCCTTGTTGGGAAACTCGATCGTGTCGTGCACGAGGTCGTCCCACGCCGTGGTTCCCTCGGGCACCCGGAAGCGCACCGTGAATGGAACGCCGGCGGCGACGCGGCGCTCGACCTCGGCGCGATCGAGCCGGTCGCAGCGCCGGTCGTACTTGAAGCTTTCCTTGTTCGCCTCGGCGGCGGCGCGGCGCTCCGCGAGCTCGGCCTGGGTGCAGAAGCACCGGTACGCGGTGCCGTTGGCGAGCAGCCGCTCGGCGTCGGCGCGGTGCCGCTCCAGGTTGGCGCCCTGGTAGACGACCGCTTCGTCCCAGAGGAGGCGGAGCCACTCGAGCCCCTCGAAGATGGCGCGCGTGCTCTCCTCGGTGCTGCGGGCCTTGTCGGTGTCCTCGATGCGGAGGAGGAACTGCCCGCCGAACTTCTTCGCGTAGAGCCAGTTGAAGAGGGCCGTGCGCGCGCCGCCGACGTGGAGGTAGCCGGTGGGCGACGGAGCGAAGCGGAGTCGGGGAGCGGGAGCGGACATGAGCTGCGCGAGGAACGGGATGGATGCACGAAGGCCCGCCGCGGCTGCGGCAGGCCTTCGAAGCGGAGAGAGAGGGATTCGAACCCTCGATAGAGGTTGACCCCCTATGCCGGTTTAGCAAACCGGTGCCTTCAGCCTCTCGGCCATCTCTCCGGAGGGGCGCGCGTGATGCGGCCAGCACGCAATGTAATCAGGGCGAGCGGTGTGGGGAACCGTGGACGGGAGGACCGAAAGACCGGAGGACCGATGGACCGGAGGACCGTTCGGT
>DASUXT010000072.1:0-35387 GCA_036377775.1 Gemmatimonadaceae bacterium
GGCAGAAGGTGCCGTTCGGCATCGCGCAGATCGGGAAGGCGTTCCGCAACGAGATCACGCCGGGGAACTTCATCTTCCGCACGCGCGAGTTCGAGCAGATGGAGATGCAGTTCTTCGTCGAGCCCGGATCGGACATGGAGTGGTTCGAGTACTGGAAGGCAGAAAGACTGGCTTGGCACAAGTCCCTCGGCTTGGCCCCAGAAAGGCTGAACTATCATCAGCATCAGGGATCGGAATTGGCGCACTACGCGCGCGCCGCGTTCGACATCGAGTTCGACTTCGGCGGCTCGCTCGGCTTCCAGGAGATCGAGGGGATCCACAACCGCGGCGACTTCGACCTCGGCCGGCACCAGGAGTACTCGAGCAAGAAGCTCGAGTACTTCGACCAGCCGAACAACAAGCGCTACCTGCCGTACGTGATCGAGACCTCGGTCGGCGCGGATCGGAGCACGCTGGCCGCGCTCGTGAACGCGTACCGCGAGGAATCGGTGCCGGGTGAGGACGAAGGACGCACGGTGCTCGCCCTGCATCCCACCCTCGCGCCGGTGAAGGCGGCGGTGTTCGCGCTGACGAAGAAGGACGGGATGCCGGAGATGGCGAAGAAGATCGCCGCCGAGCTGCGGCAGCACTTTCCCGTGGACTACGACGAGACGGGAAGCATCGGCAAGCGCTACCGCCGGCAGGACGAGGTGGGGACGCCGTACTGCATCACGGTGGATGGCGACTCGGTGAACGACGGCACGGTGACGGTACGCGACCGCGACACGCTGAAGCAGGACCGCGTGGCGGCGACGGCACTGCGCGGCTACCTCGCGGAGAGGCTCGGCGCATGACGTCGCGGCTGTCGGTGGAGCGGCTGCGCCGCGAGGGGGAGCAGTTCATGGAGCAGCTGTCGCGCGAGTATTACTCCGCGCACAGCGGCCTCAAGTCGACGGCCGAGCTGCAGCCGGTATACGAGGCGCACCGCGAGATCCTCGGCCCGGACGCCCTCGCCGTGGCGCGCGAATATTTCGCGGGCAGCCTGGAAGGGAGCGAGGATCGTCGCTCGGCCAGGCTGCTGCTCGACTGGCAGGTGGAGTCGCAGAGCAGCCGTGAGCTGGCGGCGCTGGATGAGCGGGAGATTGCGTGGGAGGGCGACGCCGTCGTGACGACGGCCGACGGCCGCCCCATCCCGTACCAGCGCGTGGCGATCGAGGTGGGGAACAGCACGGATCGTAATGAGCGGGCGGCGATCGAGGCGGCGCGTGCTTCGGTGGTGCAGCGCGAGCTGGCGCCGATCCGGCGCGAGCGCTTCCAGCGCGAGCGGGACATCACCGAGTCGCTGGGGCTCGCATCGGGCTACAACCGCACTTGGGAGCTCCTGAGCGGCGTGTCCCTCACGGCGCTGCGCGACGAGTGTGCCGCCTTCCTGCGCGACACGCAGGCGATGTGGGATGAGGTCTTGCCGTCGGCGGCGAAACGGGTGCTGGGCATGCGGCCCGACGAGCTGACGCGCGCCGACGCCCTCGCGCTGTTCCGGGCGCGCGAGTTCGACCACTACTTCCCCGCCGCGGAGATGGAGCCGAGGATCCTCGGCCAGGTGCGCGAGATGGGGGTCGATCCGCTGGCGAACGGCCGGATCCGGCTCGACACGGGTGAGCGGGAAGGGAAGCGGTCGCGCGCCTTCTGCGCGCCGGTGCAGGTGCCGAACGAGGTCTACCTCGTGCTGCGTCCGCATGGCGGGCAGACGGACTGGAACACCTTCCTGCACGAGCTGGGTCACGCGCTGCACTTCGCCTACATGCGCCCCGACCTGCCGATGGAGTTCCGCTGGATGGGGGACAACTCGGTGACCGAAGGCTACGCGATGCTCTTCGATCACCTGATGCAGGACCCGCGCTGGCTCGAGCGGTACACGGGTCTCGACAAGCGCACGACGCCCGCGTTCCTGCGCGCCGCGGGCCTGGAGGAGCTGCACTTCCTGCGTCGCTACTGCGCGAAGCTGATCTACGAGACGGAGCTGTATGGCGGCGCGATCTCGTGGGACGCGCTCCCCGACCTGTACGTGGAGCTCCTCACGAAGGCGACAGGTTTCCGCTACGATCGCGCGGATGCGTTCGTCGATGTCGACCCGCGCTACTACGCCGCGCGCTACCTGCGCGCCTGGCAGCTCCAGGCACTGCTGACCGAGACACTGATGGAGCGCTACGACGTGGACTGGTGGCGAAACCCGCGCGCCGGCCCGTGGATCGCGCAGGCCCTCTTCGGCGAGGCACAGCGCGAGCTTGCGCACGAACAGGCCGAACGCGTGGCGAAGAAACCGATGGACTTCGCGCCGCTGGTGAGAAGTGTGGAGCGGATGCTGGCGTAGGGCTCCGCGCCCGGCTGTGTGCCGTGTCGCCGGAACGGCCACTCAGTCGAAGGGGGAACGGATCATACGGATCTTGCGGATGAGGCGGATTGCTCTCCGTGGCGCTTGAAGTCCTTCTCGCACACGATCCGGAAGAATTGCGCCTTGCGGCCGAAGTGAAGGAGGAGGCCAACCTCCAGGTTCGTCGCGCGAAGGTAGTTGTAGAGCTGCCGGGAAGCTGATTCGTGTAACGTGTGGGTGGATTTCGCCTCGACCACGAGGACATCGTCAATGACCATGTCCAATCGCTGCATCCCGATCGTGTCGCCCTTGTACATGACGTGCACGGAGAGCTCGCGCGCCACGCGATGCCCCCGCATTCGAAGCTCCCGCTCGAGTGCTGCGAGATAGATGCTCTCCAGGTATCCGTGGCTGAGCGTGTTGTATACTTCGTAGAATGCGCCGATGACGCTGTGCGTGAGTCGATCGTGGAGCAGCTGTCGCGACATGCTCAATCATGCGTTGGTTCCCGGCGAGTCCACCATCGTTCACATGCACGATGTGCCGATTCGTGCCCCTCTGGGCACTGGAGCGATCCGTGGCATCCGTAGCATCCGTACGATCCGTAATCCCTTCGACTGAGTGGCCGTTCCGGCCACGCGCCGCCAGCATCCACGAGGATCCGAGATGGCTCTTGCTCGCCCGATCGCAGCCGCGCTGCTCATGACGCTCTCCGTATCCGTCGCATCGGGTGCCCAGGAGCCCGACTGGTCCGCCGCCAGCAAGGAGACGCTGGAGCACCTCCAGGCGATGATCCGGATGAACACGACCAATCCGCCCGGGAACGAGCTGCCGGTGGCGAAGTACCTGGACAGCACGATGCGCGCGGCCGGGATCGAGACGCACCTCTTCGAGCCGGCGCCGGGGCGCGGGTCGCTCGTCGCCGTGCTCAAGGGGAATGGCTCGAAGAAGCCGGTGCTGATCATGGGGCACATGGACGTCGTCGGGGTGGAGCGCGACAAGTGGTCGGTGGATCCATTCGACGCGGTGATCAAGGACGGCTACCTCTATGGGCGCGGCGCGATCGACGACAAGGGGATGCTCGCCGCGAACCTCGAGACGATGCTGCTCCTCAAGCGGAACGTGATCGACAAGGGGGGCACGCTGTCGCGCGACGTCATCTTCGTCGCCAACTCGGACGAGGAGGCGGGCGGGGACTTCGGCATGGGGTGGCTGATCAAGAACCATCCCGAGCTGATCCGGGCCGAGTTCGCGCTGAACGAGGGCGGCCGCACGCGCATCGTCGGCGGGAAGCGGCTCTACGTCGCGGTGCAGAACACGGAGAAGGTGTCGCACGTCGTGACGGTCACGGCGCGTGGCCCGGGCGGGCACGCGTCCATCCCGCTCGAGGGGAATGCGATCTTCCGGCTTGGCCGCGCCCTCGCGAAGATCGGCGCGCACCAGGAGCCCGTCGTGATCAAGCCGACGACCCGTGAGTTCTTCTCCCGGCTGAGCAAGGTGTGGCCGGTCGCCGCCGAGAAGCGCGCGATGGCCGATGTGGCGAGCAGCGACACCGGACGCGTGAAGCGCGGCGCGCGGGAGCTCTCGCGCATCCCGGTATTCAATGCGGTCATCCGCAACGGCATCTCCGCCACCATCATCGACGGCGGCATCCGGAGTAACGTGATCCCCGTGGAGGCGGCGGCGCAGCTCAACGTCCGCACGCTGCCCGACCTGTCGATCGACAGCGTGGTGGCTCGGCTGAAGAAGGTGGTGAACGACTCGCTGGTGAGCTTCGAGGTGACCGACCGTGGCGAGGACTCGCCGGCGTCGGATTTCCGCTCGCCGATGTTCGAGGCGATCCGTGAGAGCGTGAAGTCGCTCGATCCGAACATGACGGTGGTGCCGTACCTCAGCACCGGCGCTACCGACAGCGCGCGGCTGCGAAACTGGGGGATGCAGGCATTCGGGCTGCTGCCATTCCCGATGAACCAGGATGACGAGGACCGCATGCACGGGAACATGGAGCGCATTCCGCTCGCGAGCCTGGATTTCGGGACCCGAATGATCTACGGCGCCATCCTTCGCGTGGCGAAGTGAGCATGGCAACCGCCGCTGGCAAGAAGGGGACGGCGCTGGTCACTGGCGCCTCGCGCGGCATCGGGCGCGCGATCGCCCTGCGCCTCGCGGCGGACGGCTACGAGGTCATCGCCGTCGCGCGGAGCCGGGACGAACTCGACACGCTGTGCGCCGAGATCACGAAGAACGGCGGGACGTGCCGCGCGCTGGCGCTCGACATCACCGACGGGACCGCAGTATCGAAGGCGTTGAAGAACGAGAGCGTGGACGTCCTCGTCAACAACGCCGGCGTCGGCATCATCAAGCCGTTCGCGGAGATGTCGCTCGACGAGTGGAACACGATGATGGACGTAAACGTGAACGCGCTCTACCACGTGACGCACGCCCTGCTGCCGAAGATGCTCGAGCGGGGGAGCGGGCACGTGTGCACCATCGGCTCCATCTCCGGGCGCAGCGCGTACGTGGGCGGCGCGGCGTACTCGGGAACGAAGGCGTTCGTCACGGCGTGGGCGGAGTCGCTGATGCTCGAGGTGCGCGGTCGCGGCGTGAAGGTGTCCGTCGTCGCGCCCGGCGGCGTGGCGACGGAGTTCAGCGGGCACGCGGTCACGGAAGCCGATCAGTGGAAGCTTGCGCCGGAGGACGTGGCGAGTGCGGTGTCGCAGGTGATCGCGACCCCGCCCGACGTGCTGATCCATCGGCTGGAAGTGAGGACACTCACACCGCCGCCGGCGAAGCCCGCGAAGTAGCGATGTCATAAACATCTGGCCGGTTGCGCGCGCACGCCCCATATTTTCGGCGTGTCCAGGACCGTGCCGCTGCCGGAGGACCGCACGCGCAACGCCCCGGAGAACACCGAGTCCGGGGTGCGCGAGCTCATCGCCATCCGGGAAATCGTCCATGCCTTCCTCACGGCCGACCGGCCGGAGGAGGTGTTCCAGTTCGCGCTCGATCGGGTGAGCCCGCTCGTGGGCGCCGACTTCGCGTGCGTCTACCTGGTGGACGGCGCGTCGGAGCTCATGCGCCTGGCCGCGGTGCATAACTGGCCCGAGCGCTACGCACCCTTCCTGGGCGAGATGCGCGTGCGGCTCGGCTTCGGGCCGAGCGGCGAGGCGGCCGCCGAACGCCGACTGATCGAGGTGCCCGACGTGATGGCGGACCCGGCGCTCGAGGACTGGGCCGAGGTGGCGCAGGAGCTCGGCTTCCGCGCCATCGTCGCACTCCCGCTGCAGACGGGCGACGGCGTGCTCGGCGCGGTGGCGTTCTACTTCGAGCAGGCCGGCGCGATCACGGCGGAGACGCGGTCGCTGTTGCGCATGGTGGCGGACCAGATGGCGGCCACGGCGCAGAAGGCGCGTCTCATCGAGGACCTGCGCCGCGCCAATGCCGCCCTGGTGGAGAGCAACGCCGAGCTGGAGCGACAGTATTCGGCGCTGCTCGACGCACGTCGGGTAAAGGACGAGTTCCTCGCGAACATCTCGCACGAGTTGCGCACGCCGCTCACGGCGGTGATGGGCTACCTCGCGCTGATGGAGGAAGGGCTCGCCGGCCCGGTCACGCCGGAGCAGCGCAAGACGCTGGCGCAGGTGAAGACGGCCAGTCAGCACCTGCTGGACCTGATCGGGGACCTGCTCGAGCTCACCACGCTGAAGCGCGGCGGGCTGCAGGCCGTGACGAGCGCGTTCGACGTCCGCGACCCGATGCACGACGCGATCTCGGCCACGCGCGGTCGTCCCGAGCGCGTGGCGTTGCGCGTGAGCGAGCCGGAGACGGCGACGCTGATGGTGAGCGACCGGCGCAAGATCGCCAAGCTGCTCGGCGTGCTGCTGAGCAACGCCTACAAGTTCACCGCCGAGGGGGAGATCCGGATGTCGGCGGCGGTGCGCAACGATCGCGTGGTGTACCGCGTAGAAGACACCGGGATCGGCATCGCCGACGAGATGCAGCAGATGGTGTTCGAGGAGTTCCGGCAGGTGGACGGCTCGAGCACGCGCCGCTACGGCGGCTCCGGGCTTGGCCTGGCGCTGGCGCGGCGGCTGGCGCGGGTGCTGGGTGGGGAGATCGATCTGGAGTCGCAGCCCGGCGAGGGGTCCACCTTCCGCGTGGAGCTCCCCCTCGAGTATCGCGACCCCGATGCGCCCCCGTTGAGCGCGATCCCTCGCTAGACTTCAGGTATCGCTGTCGATGCGGCCGGTGTCCAACCGGACAGTCGCGCCCATCCGCCTCCAGGCAACTCACGAGCGCCGTCGATGAACCAGACCCAGCGTACCTTGCAGGAGTACCGGACCACGCTTCCACCCGCCGAAGTGATCGCGCGGGCGAAGGATTTCTTCAGCCGCCACGTCAAGATCTACGCGGCGTTCATCGAGCGCGAAGGGCCCGGCTACGTGGGCTTCCGCGGCCAGGGGAACGAGGAGCTGTTCATCGGGGCCGTGGCCAAGGACGGCGCCACCCTCGTTACCGGCACCACGTACCTGTACGACTTCCACGTGGCGCGGTTCTTCACGACGCTCCCGCCCTTTGTCCTCTCGGAGCAGATGCTCCCGCCCGGTCCGGCGGCAGAGCAGGCCCCTGATCGTCCGGTGACCGCATGAAGATGCCATTCGTTGGCCAGCTGCGGTCGCGCCGCGATGTGCTGCAGCTCGCCCAACCCGGTGCGCCTTCCATCAGCGTACGGGTGGAGATGCCCGAGATCTGGGACACGGTGCGTGCCGTGGTCTCGCCGGATGAGCCGGTGATCTCGCTCAAGCTGCGTGCGCTCGACGCCCTGTATCCCGAGGGCGAGCTGCAGGAGGACTTCGTGATGAAGCTCCGCGGCTGGGAAGTGCTCGACGAGCAGGCGACGCTCGCCGCGGTGGGCGCGGTGAACGGGTCCATCTTCCTCCTCACGCACCGCTACCGGCGTCCCGTCCGCTGAGCATCGCCGCCGCTTCCGCTTCGGGAGTCTCGACCGGCGTGCGCGCCGAGTCCGATGCGCTGCGCGAGGCGATGCAGCGCCTCCGCGCTGAGGTACGCCAGCGAATCGTGGGGCAGGAAGCGGCGCTCGACGAGATCCTTCTCGCCCTCGCCGCAGGTGGCCACGCGCTGCTCGTCGGCGTGCCGGGGCTGGCGAAGACGCTGATGATCCGCTCGATCGCCGAGGCGCTGGCACTCGACTTCCGGCGGATCCAGTTCACCCCCGATCTCGTGCCGAGCGACATCACCGGGAGCGAGATCCTCGAGGAGGATTCGGCCACCGGTGCGCGACAGTTCCGCTTCGTGCGCGGGCCGATCTTCGCCAACATCGTCCTCGCCGACGAGATCAACCGCGCGCCGCCGCGCACGCAGGCCGCGCTGCTGGAGGCGATGCAGGAACATCGTGTCACGGCCGCTGGTGAGTCCATGCGGCTGCCGGCACCCTTCTTCGTCCTCGCCACGCAGAACCCGATCGAGCAGGAGGGCACGTATCCCCTTCCCGAGGCCCAGCTCGATCGCTTCCTGTTCGACGTGCGCGTCGGCTATCCGAGCGAGGATGATGAAGTGGCGATCCTGCGCGCGACCACGGGCGCCGAGCAGCGCCCGCTCGAGCCGGTGCTCGGGGCGGAGGAGGCGGTGGCGCTGCAGCGCGCCGTTCGCGCCGTGGCGGCGAGTGAGCCGGCGCTGCGATATGCGTCGTCCCTCGCGCGCGCCACGCGTCCCGATGACGCGAGCGCAACGGCGCTGGTGCAGCGCGCCGTGCGGTGGGGCGCCGGTCCGCGCGCGGGGCAGGCGCTCGTGCTCGGTGCCAAGGCGCATGCCTTCCTCGCCGGCCGTGCGACGATTGCGCCCGAGGACATCCGCCGCGTGGCGCTGCCCGTGCTGCGGCATCGCGTGCTGGCGAGCTTCGCGGCGGAAGCGGAAGGGGTGACGCCGGAACAGGTGATCGGCGACATCCTCGAGCGCGTCACGCCGCCGCGGAGCGGATTGGCCATCTGACATGACCGCCGGCGTGGCCTCGTACGGTGCATTGCTGGACGCCGTACGCGGCGTGCGCTGGCCCGCGCGACGGCGCGCGACCGGTGCGACGATCGGCGCACACCGCTCGCGTCTGCGTGGCAGCTCCTCCGAGTTCAGTGAGTTCCGACCGTACCGGCAGGGCGACGACCCGCGCCGCGTGGATTGGCGGCTGCTCGCGCGCAGTGACCGTGCATACGTGCGCCTCACCACCGACCGCGCGACGATGCGTACCGAGATCGTCCTCGACGCGTCGGCCTCCATGGCCTTTCCGCCGGTGACGATGGAGCGCTGGCACCGCGCGCGCGAGGTGGCGATCGGGCTCGCCGCGGTGGCACACGCGGAGAGTGACCCGGTGGGATTGGCCGTCGCCGCCCAGCCGCCGGCTCGCATCCCCCCACGCGCCAGGCGGAGCGTGATCGCGCAGATGATTCGCGCCGTGGACGGCGTGGTGCCGGCGGGGGCGTCGCCGCTGGCACCGCTGCTCGCGTCGTCGCGGGCACCGCGCGTGGCGATCATCACCGACCTGCTCGGCGACGCGGATGACTTGCTCGCCGAGTCGCGACTCGCCATCGCCGCCGGCGGCGAAGTCGTGCTGCTGCACCTGATGACGGCCGAGGAGCTGGATCCTCCCGTTGAAGCGCAGCTCGCGGTGGATCCCGAGGCTCCCGCCGTGCGGCGCAGTCTCGATGCCGAAGGGCGGCAGGGCTATCGCACTGCGCTCGACGCCTGGATGCAGCGGATGCAGGACGGGTTCCGGCTGGCGGGGGTGCATTACGTGCGCGCGCTCGCGAGTGAATCCGCCGAGCGGATCGTACGTCGCGTCGCGTCGGACACGCCGGTGGACGCATGACCTTCCTCGCGCCGTGGGCGCTGCTGGCGGGATCACTGGCCGCAGCGGGACTGGTGGTGCTGCACCTTGTGGCGCGGCAGCGGCCGGCAGCGTATCCACTTCCCACGGCGCGGTTCGTTCCCGATCGCCGCACGCTGGTGAGCCGCGCGTCGCGCCGGCCGCACGACCTGCTGTTGCTGGCGCTGCGCGTGATCCTCGTGCTGAGCGCGGCGGCCGCGTTCGCGCGGCCCGTGCTCGCGCCACGTCGCGCGCCGCGCGCGCGCGTGCTTCTGGTCGACGGCTCGGCGGCGACGGCGGATCGCGCGGATGCAGTGCGGCGCGCGCGCGAGATCATCGCCGACGGCATCCCGACTCAGCTGCTGGTGTTCGATTCGACCGTGACGCGCGTCGGGGCGGCTGACGCGGCACTGGATTCCGCCATGCGGGCTCCGGCAGGCGAGCGCAACGCGGTGGGATCCCTCTCCACCGCGCTGGCCGCGGCACGGCGCATGGGGGCAGAGGTGGGCAGGGGCGCGGACTCCGTGGAGCTCGTGCTGCTCTCCCCAGTCACCGGTGGAGAGCTCGACGAGGCGACGGACAGCATTCGCGCCACCTGGCCGGGCGCCCTCACGCTCGTGCGCCTCGGCGCGACGGTGGACTCGGCCACGCTGCCCTCCCTCGAGCACCCGGTGACCGACGCCGACGTGCTCGGTCCGGCCTTGCACGAGCGTGTGGTGAAGGCGGCGCCGGGCGCCGTACGCCTGGTCCGCGGTCCGCTGGCAGCGGAGGACAGCGCGTTTGCGCGCAGAGGCGGCGTGGTGGTGCGCTGGGATTCGATCGGTGCGCGCCCGCTCGCACCGTCGGCGATCGCGATGGGCGACGACGTGATCGTCGCCGCACTCGGACGTGACACGCTGAAGGTGGGCGGTACGGTGCTCGCCCGCTGGGCCGACGGCGCTCCTGCTGCGCTGGAGAATGTGGTTGGCGAGGGCTGCGTGCGCACCATCGGCCTCAGCGTGCCGGTGGCGGGAGACCTTCCGCTCGACCCGTCCTTTCAGCGTATCGTCAACGGGTTGACCGATGCGTGCCTGCGGTCCCGCGTGAGCGTCGGAGCCGCAGTCGACTCCGCGCGCGTCGCAGGACTTGCCATGGGCGCGGGCGCGGCGAGTGGCAGTGCCCTCGCGAATGGAGACGAGCGGCCCGCACCCATCGCAGCGTGGCTGCTGGCACTCGCGCTCGCCTGTGCGCTCGGGGAGCTGCTGTTGCGGCGGCGGGGCGAGCAGGAGGCCGCATGACGGCGCGCCAGCGGCTCGCCTCCCTGCAGCGATTGCTCCTCACGGTGGTCGTGCTGCGCGCGCTGCTGACCGGTGCGAGCGTCACGCTGCTCGGTCTCGCCATGACTCACCTCGTCGCGCTGCCGGCGGGAGCAATGCTGCTCGTGGCGAGCATCGGTGTGTTCGTCGCCGCCCTGCTGGCGACGCGCGGGTGGGGAGCGCGGTCGCTCGGGCGTGTGGCCCTGTGGGTGGAGGAGCGACATCCCGCGCTCCGCTACGCACTCGTCACGGCGACCGAGGCGCCGGGATCGCCGGAGCTGGAAGCGCAGGCGCTCGCGATCCCGTGGTGGAACGACGGACGTCGAACGCTCGGCCGCGCGCTGGTCGGTCCGGCGGTGCTGCTGCTCGTCGCGATCGCCCTGCTTGCATCGAGCCGGCGCATCGCGCACACCGGTGCGCTCGTGTCGGTCGTGGCGACCCCGCCCGGCACGACGCGAGCCGATCGTGCCAGCGATCCGCTCGCGGCGGTGCGGGCGTCCGTGCGCGCACCCGCGTACTCCGGCCGCGAAACGGTGACGCTCGACGATCCGACGGGCGTGGACGCGCTCGTCGGCAGCGAGGTCGTCGTGAGCGGCTCGGGGAGCGCCGGGCTGGTGATCGGGGCGCTCGACTCCACGAAGCTGCCGGTAGTGGCGCGCGACGGACGGTGGACGCTGTCGATCACGATGCCGTCCAGGCCCGCGTTGCTGCGCCTCCGTTCCGCGGTCAGGGGCGGCCGCGAGCGCCTGGTCGTGCTGGCGCCGATCGTCGACACTCCTCCTGCCGTCACGCTGCTCTCGCCGGTGCGCGACACGACGGTGCGCACCGGCACCGGGACAGTGCTGCTGCGTGCGCAGCTGCGCGACGATATCGGGCTGCGCGATGCGAGCTTCGAGATCATCGTGAGCTCGGGGCAGGAAGAGACGTTCACCTTCCGGTCCGCGGTGCTCGCGCGCACGACGCTCGGCGGCCGGCAGGAAGGTGAGCTCTCTACGCGGCTGTCGCTCGACTCGCTGGCGCTCAAGCCGGGGGACGTGGTACAGATGCGCGCCGTGGCGCGAGACGCCAACGACGTCACGGGGCCAGGCGTCGGCAGCTCGGAGACGCGCGCCCTTCGCGTCGCGCGCGCCGGCGAGTACGACTCCGTGGCCGTGGACGCCGCGCCGCCCGGCGACCCGGATGCCCAGGTGCTGAGTCAGCGCATGCTCATCACCCTCACCGAGGCGCTCGAGCGCCGGCGTCGTGCGCTTCAGCAGCCGACGGTCCTGGCCGAGTCGCGGCGCATCGCGGCCGACCAGGCACGGCTGCGCAAGCGGGTGGGTGACGTGGTCTTCCAGCGCACCGGCGGCGAGCCGCTGGGCGAGGAGGGAGAAGCCGGCATTCCCGAAGGCAAGCTCACTCCCGAACAGCTGCTGGAGCGCGCGCGCGCGGCCGGCACCGATGCCGGCTCGCCGATGGACGTGGAGGGTGACGAGACGCCGATCCTCGCCCTCAACAAGCCGCTGCTCGAGGCGTACAACGCGATGTGGGACGCCGGGCGCGCGCTCGAACAGGGAGAACCGGCACAGGCGCTGCCACCGATGCGGCGCGCCCTCGCGGCCATCGAGCGCGCGCGGCAGGCGGAGCGGATCTACCTGCGCGGACGGCCGTCGGCGGTGATCGTGGACGTGGCACATGCACGCCTCGCCGGCAAGGAGAAGGGAAGTACCGCCGTGCTCGCCCCACGCTACACGGCCGATCCGGTGAGTCGCCAACGTGCCGAGTCGTTCGCGCGTGCGAGCGCACTGCTGGCCCACGACCGCGAGGCGGCAGCCGACTCCCTGCTCGTGATGCGCGTCGGCGCTCTGGGCGATTCGCCGGCACTTGCCGCGGTGCTGGACACGGCGGCGCAGGTGACACGTCGCGGATCCGCGGGCGAGGTGGCGCTGGCGTGGGCGCGCGTGCGTCGCGCCCTCGGCGGCGCGCCGGTGCGGCGGGATTCGCTGCCGGCGTGGAGTGGAGCGCCATGAGCGACTTCACCTTCGCCACGGCGCAGTACGACTCCGGGGATTGGGAGAGCGCGCCCCTGCTGCCAGCCAACGTGATCGACTCCATCGCGCGCTACACCTCCATCGACGTGGCGCCGACCGGTGTCATCGTGCCGCTGTCCGCGCCGGCGCTGTTCCGCTATCCGCTGGTCTATCTCACCGGCCACCTGCCGGTGCGCTTCACCGCCGCCGAGCGCGACAACCTGCGCGCCTTTGCCGAGCGGGGCGGGCTGCTGTTCGTGGACGACCACAACCACGACATCGACGGCGTCTTCCACAAGACGGCCACGGAGGAGCTGACGCGCGTGTACGGCCCGCTGCGCGAGATTCCGAACACGCACCCGCTCTACCGCTGCTTCTTCACTTTCGAGGACGGCCCTCCCACCACGTCCCACGAGCTGAACGGCTGGGGAGACAACCTGGTCCACAAGACGCTCTCGGGGGCAGAGCACGATGGCCGGCTGTCGCTCATCTACAGCAGCAAGGACTACAGCTCGGAGTGGAACTACCACCCCGACAACAAGCGCTTCCTCTCGGTGGACAACACGAAGTTCGCCGTGAACCTGGTGGTGTATGCCCTCACGCGCTGACCACCGGCGGTGGGCGGAGTGGGCGCTCCGGCTCGCGCTCGTGATCGTGCTGGCGGTCGCGCTCTGGCGGAGCATCCGTGTGGTCCGGCCCGGGGCAGCGAGCGTGGCGGCGCGCACCTCCACGCTCGGCGAGGCGCTGCATCGCGCGACGGTGACCCCCCGCGTCGGCGCGCTGGACGTGGACGTCGACGGCGCCGTCCCGCCGCTGGAGCGGCAGTGGCTCGCGGCGCTTCGGCGCGCAGGAGTGCGGATCACCTGGCGCGGCGACGTGCCAGCGATGGCGCTGAGCGTGGAGCGGGCACGCGAGCCGGTGGCGCGGACGCGGCTGCGCATCGTGAACGAGAGCACGGCCATGGTGGTGCTCCGCGACTCGGTGGGCGTGGTGGACAGCGTCCGAGCCGCGAAGGGCGCCACGGTGGAGGCGTTGGACATCGTGGGGCGGGTGACGGCGCAGCAGGCACGCTTCGCTGCATCGTCGCCCGTGCCGGCGCGCACGGACCGTCGAGCGGTGCTCGTGCTCGGCAAGGCGGGGTGGGAGAGTCGCTTCGTGCTGGCTGCCCTTGGCGAGGCCGGCTGGAAGGTGCGCGGGCGTCTTCCCGTCGCGCCGGGGGTGTCGGTGATGGATGCATCGGTACTGCCAGTGGACACGGCGCGCTACGACGTGGTGATCGCGCTCGACAGCACGGCGGCCGATCTCGCGCCGGCGCTGGTGCGGTTCGTCGCGCAGGGCGGTGGCGCGATCCTCACCGGCAGCGCGCTCGACGTCGGCGCGCTTCGCGGCATCGCACCTGCCCAGGCGGGCGCTCGCCGAGCGGGACGCATCCTGCTGGAGGGCGAGACGCTCGCGCGCGCCGATCTTCCCCTCCGCCCGCTCGTCGCGCGTCGCGACGACGCGGTCCCGCTGGAGCGTCAACCGGCCGGGCTCGCGGTCGCAGTTCGTCGTGCCGGGCGGGGGCGGGTCGCCGCCGTGGGCTACGATGAGAGCTGGCGCTGGCGGATGCAGGGGGGCGCGGCAGGCGTCTCCGCGCATCGCGACTGGTGGTCGCGGATGACGGGGCTCGTGTCGCCCGAGCGCATGCCCGTTGACGAAGCCACTGCGCAGTCAGGTGGTGCCGCGCCGCGCGCCGCGCTCTTCGCCACGCTCGGCGAGCCGTCCGGTGCACCGCCGCCGCCCGAAAGCTCGTCGTCGAGCCGGCTGCCGCTCGTACTGCTCGTGCTCGTCCTCGTCGCCCTGCTTGCCGAGACGGCGTCGCGCCGCTTTCGTGGAGCATCATGAGCACCGTCGCCTTCATCTCCAGCTCCGACTGCGGCCGCCACGACACGGGGTGGGGACATCCCGAACATGTTGGCCGCCTCCGCGCGGTGACTCGCGCCCTGCGCAACGACTTCGAGCTGTTCGGTGCGCTCGAGCACCGCGAATCGCGTCATGCCACCGAGGAGGAGCTGGCCCTCGCGCACGACCCGGCGTACGTCGCGATGGTGCGCGACCTCGCGAATGCGGGCGGCGGACGTCTCGACGCGGACACGGTGGAGAGCGAAGGCTCGTGGGACGCCGGCACGGCCGGCGCCGGCGCGGTGCTCGACGCGATCGACCTCGCCTTCGGCGACGGCCCGCGTCGCAGCTTCTGCGCGGTGCGGCCGCCGGGCCACCACGCACTGCGTGGCGCGGGGATGGGCTTCTGCCTCTTCGGCAACGTCGCCATCGGGGCGCACTACGCTCGGCAGCGGTACGGCGCCGAGCGGGTGCTGATCGTGGACTGGGACGTCCACCACGGGAACGGGACGCAGGCGCTCGTGCAGGACACCCCGGACATTCATTTCGTCTCCATGCACCAGTGGCCCTGGTATCCCGGCACCGGTGCGGCCGACGATCGCGGCCCGCATGGCAGCGTGTGGAACGTGCCGCTCGCCGCCGGCCTGCCGCGCGAGCGATACGTGAGCGAGTTCCTGCGCGCCGTGGATGCGGCCACGACAGGCTTCACCCCCGATCTCCTGATCATCTCGGCCGGCTTCGACTCCCTCGCCGGCGACCCGCTCGGTGGCTTCACGCTCGAGCTGGACGACGTGGAGCGACTGACGCGCGAGATGGTGAGCCGCGCCGAGCGGTGGTGTGGTGGCCGCGTCGTGAGCTCGATGGAGGGCGGGTACGCGCCCGAGCGCCTGGGCGAGGCCTGCGTACGACACATGCGCAGCCTGATCTCCGGCTGAGCAGGCCTTCTCGCTGCTTTAGCAGCTGATCGCCCGCTCGCTGTACTATCTTCGACCTGTGCCCCGCATCACCGCACCCCCGGTTCCCGTCGTCCTGCGCCTCGTCCAGCTGGTTACGGTCGGGCGTTGGCGTGCAACGGGGGAGGACCTCTATCGGGAGGTTGCCGCCCTCACCGAAGCGAAGGCAGGGATGGAGCTGCTGCTCGTGGGGAGCGGGGACGGCGCGACCACGGAGTGGCTCGCGGCACGTACCGGCGCCGCGGTCACCGGCGTCGATCCCGATCCCGCGAGGATCGCCCAGGCCGAGGCGCGGCGAAGGGAGTCCGCGGCCGAGGGGATCGTCGTCTTCGAGATCGCGCGGCTCGACGACCTGCCGCACGAGACGGCGGTGTTCGATGCCGCGGTGGCCGAACCGGCGATCGCGGCGGCGGAGGATCCGGCCCGCGCACTCTCCGAGCTCGTTCGCGTCACGAAGCCACTCGGTCGCGTCGTCGCGCTGCTTCCCACCTGGACGTCGGAGATCGACAGCGGCGACCGCGAGGACCTCGTGCAGCGGCTCGGACTCAGGCCGCGGCTGCTCGTGGAGTGGAAGCAGCTGCTGCGCGCCGCCGGCCTGGTGGATCTCGTCGTGCAGGACTGGAGCGACGGCGGCCCGTCGGCTGGTGCACGCACGCCGGACACGGCGATGCCCGCGTTGACGTGGCGCGAGAAGGCGCAGATCACCGGCCGCGCCTGGCGTCGTCGCGGGTGGCGCGCGGCGCGCGGGGCGGTGAAGCGGGAGCTGGACCTGCTCGAGGACCTGTCGCGGGAACGGGCGCTGGGATTCCAGCTCGTGGCGGGGGTGAAGTGGCCGCACGCGCGGGAGACGTGAGCGGGCGCACATCCGCGTTTCGCATGGCGTCCCCGCCGCGTCTTCCGTTAGTTTCCCGGTCCGGCGAATGGGCCGGCTCCCACCAGCACCGCCCGGCGAGGCCTCGTGGCACTGACCCTGTTCGGCGTGACCTTCCAGGAATCCCACGACGTGCGGCCGCCCGTGCCCGACACGGAGCTGATCGTCGTGCGCGACGTAGCCGCCGTCTGCGGGCAGAGCCCCTACGCGCGCGTCGAGCCCACGACGGAGCAGGTGGACCACTTCGCCGGGGTGATCGACGCCTACAACCAGCGCGGTCCCATGCTGCCCGCGCCGATGGGCGTCATCTTCCGGTCGCGTGATGCGGTGCAGCGCTGGCTCGAGCTGCACTTCGTCGCCCTCTCCGACGCCCTCAACTTCGTGGACAACCGCACGGCCGCCCGCGTGCACGTCTGGCGGCCCGGCGAGCCCGAAGAGCGGGAAGTGGGGGCCGACCTCGCGGCGGTTGCGGCAGAGAGCCTGCGGGTGCTTCGCCGCGCGTCCGTTTCTTCCGTTCCGCTGCGCACCGAGAAGCTCACCGGCATCGTGCTGAGCGCCGCCTTCCTGGTGGACAACGAGCGGTGGACCGACTTCAGCCACGAGGTCGAGGAGCAAGGGAAGCAGGTGCCGGAGCTCCGCTTCGAGCTCACCGGCCCGTGGCCACCGTACGACTTCGTGCAGATGCAGCTCGGGGCCTGAGATGTTCTGTCCCGACTGCGGCACGTGGAACCGTGCCCTCGCCGCCATCTGCAGCCGGTGCGGCGCTCCCCTTCCCGACGTGAGCGGCGTCCCGCTCGAGAAGCCCGACGACGAGATCAGCGCGCTGCGCCGCGCGACCGGCAGCCGGTATCGCATCCTGCGCCGGCTTGGCGGGGGCGGCATGGCCACCGTCTTCCGCGCCGAGCAGATGCCCCTCGCCCGCGAGGTGGTGGTGAAGGTCCTGCACGCGCACCTCGCGCGCGATGGCGAGATGACGGAGCGCTTCCGTCGCGAGGCGGAGGCAGCGGCGCGGCTGGTGCACCCGTTCATCTGTCCCGTGCTCGATTTCGGCCAGCAGGGAGAGACGGTCTACATCGTCATGCCCTTCCTGAGCGGCGGCTCGCTCGCCGACCGCGTGCAGCGCGAGCGCGCCGTGGCGCCCGAGGTGACCGCGGCGGCGGCGGCGCAGGTGGCGGTGGCGCTCGAGCATGCGCACGTGCGCGGCGTCGTCCACCGCGACGTGAAGCCCGACAACATCCTGTTCGACGACGAAGGAAACGCCTTCATCACCGACTTCGGCATCGCCACGGCGCGCTTCCACGGCCGGCTCACGGCGAGCGGACGTGCGATGGGGACGCCGCACTACATGAGCCCCGAGCAGGCGATGGGCAAGCTCGTGGACGGTCGCAGCGACCTCTACGCGCTGGGCGTGGTGATGTACGAGGCGCTCGTCGGCTTCCCGCCCTTCGACGGCGCCGACGCGTTCTCCGTGGGTTACAAGCACGTGCACGAGAAGCCGGTTCCGCTGCCGGAGATCGATTCGCGACTGCCGCCGGGGCTCACCACCATCGTCATGCGCTGCCTGGAGAAGAATCCCGACGACCGCTACGAGCGTGGCAGCGAGCTCGCCGACGCGCTGCTCGGCTACCTCTCGCAGAGCGCCGATACCGCCGCGATGCGTGCGGCGGGGGTGGCGCGCCGACCCCTCACGTAATCTCCCCGATGAAGCTCGAGCACGAAATCATCACCCTTCGCACGAAGAACCCGTTCATCATCGCCCGCGGCGGCTCGAGCGAGTACCGCGTGGTGCGCGTCACGCTCACGGCAACGGACGGGGCCACCGGCTGGGGCGAGGCCGCGCCGAGCAAGTTCTACGGCGAGACGGCGGACACGGTGGTGGACGTGCTGCCGATGCTCGCCGAGGTGCTGAAGGACGCCGACGGATGGTCGCTCGAGGCGCTGGAGCACGCCCTCGCGCGCACGATCCGCTTCAACGGGTCGGCGCGCGCCGCGATCAGCGGCGCGCTCCACGACATGATGGGCAAGCGGCTCGGCGTGCCGGTTTACAGGCTCTGGGGGCTCAATCCGGCCGATGCGCCGCTGACGAGCTTCACCATCGCCATCGCCCCCGACGAAGCGACGCTGCGCGAGCGCGTGGCCGACGCGAAGCAGTATCCGGTGCTCAAGATCAAGCTCGGCACCACCTGGGACGAGCGCATCGTGCGCGTGGTGCGCGAGCTCGCGCCGGACAAGGTGCTGCGCGTGGATGCCAACGCGGCGTGGACCCCGAAGCACACGCTGCGCATGGTGCCGATCCTCCAGGAGCTCGGCGTGGAGTTCGTGGAGCAGCCGCTGCCGCCGGGCGACCTCGAGGGGCTGCGCTTCGTGCGCGAGCGGTCGGCGCTGCCCATCGTGGCGGACGAGAGCTGCCTCGTGGCGGCGGACATCCCGAAGCTCGCCGGCGTGGTGGACGGGATCAACATCAAGCTCGCCAAGTGCGGCGGGCTGCGCGAGGCGCTGCGCATGATCGCGACGGCTCGCGCGCACGACATGCTGGTGATGGCGGGGTGCATGATCGAGAGCTCGCTCGGCATCACCGCGGCGGCGCAGTTCGCGCCGTTGCTCGACTGCGCGGATTTCGACGGGGCGGCGCTGGTGGCGAACGACCCGTACGTGGGGGCCACCATCGACCGCGGAGTGATTTCCCTTCCGGGCGGGGCGGGACTGGGGGTCGTGGCCCGGTAGGGCTTCGCGCCCTTCGAACTGCCGGTACATGGTACCTTGTACCTGGTACCGGGTATCCCGGTACTGTACGAGGTACGGTACCCGGTACCCGGTACCCAGTACCAGGTACCGCGTACCATGTACCGTACTCGCAGTAACCCGCCGCGATCCTTCCCCGTGTTGATCGACGTCGCCCTCCCCCTCCCGCTGTTCCAGACCTTCACCTACCGCGTGCCCGACGGCGTCACCGGCTCCGTCGTCCCCGGCTCGCGTGTGGTGGTGCCGTTCCGGAAGGGGCGCGAGATGGGCATCGTCGTCGCAGCCGGCGAGGCGCGTGAGGGGCTGAAGTACAAGGACATCCACACGGCGCCCGACGACGCGCCGGTGATCGACCCGCCGATGCTCGACCTGTGCCGGTGGATCGCCGAGTACTACGTCTCGCCGCTCGGCGTCGCACTCCGCTGCGCGCTTCCCGCTGCCCTCAGCGGCGCCAGCTCTCCAGTGCCGAGCCGGCGCACGCGCCGCATCGCGAGCATCGATCGCGAGCTCCCCTCGCTGCTGCACCGTGATCGCGTCTTCGCGCGCTCGAAGCAGCAGCGCGCGTTGTACGAGCTGCTCGAGCAGCTGGGCGGACGCGCCGCGGTGGAGGTGCTCGCCGAGCAGCTCAGGTTCTCGCCCTCGGTGCTGAAGGGTCTGGTGGCACGCGGGCTCGTCGTGGTCAGCGAGGAAGTGGTGTCGCGCGATCCCTTCCTGTCGCGCGAGCGCAAGGCGCCCGACACCCACCGGCCGAGCGACGCACAGCGCCACGCCCTCGAGCGGCTCGCCGTTGCCGAGCCCGGACACGTGGCGCTGCTCCATGGCATCACCGGCAGCGGGAAGACACTCGTCTACCTGGAGTTCCTGCGACGCGTGGTGCTCGAGGAGGGAAGGTCGGCGATCGTCCTCGTCCCCGAGATCGCGCTCACGCCGCAGACCGTGGATCGCTTCCGCGCAGTCTTCGGCGACAGCATCGCCGTGCTGCACAGTGCGCTCTCCGACGGCGAGCGCTACGACGCGTGGCTCGCCCTGCGGCGTGGCGAGAAGCGCATCGCGGTGGGTGCCCGCTCGGCGATCTTTGCACCGTTAAGGGACCTCGGCGCCATCGTCGTGGACGAGGAGCATGAGTCCAGCTACAAGCAGGGTGACGCGCCGCGCTATCACGCCCGTGAAGTCGCTACCGTGCGTGCGCGCATGGAAGGCGCGGTCGTGGTGCTCGGCAGCGCCACGCCCAGCCTCGAGAGCTGGGTGAACGCGCAGTCGGGCAAGTACGAGCTGCTCACCCTCCCCGAGCGCGCCGGCGGCGCGCAGCTGCCCTTCGTGAACGTGGTGGACCTCCGCGAGGAGCGTCCGGCGCGTCGGCCGTCGGACACCGCCGAGGCCGACGCGGCGTTCTCCTTCGCCATCGCACCGCCGCTGGAGGCCGCCCTTCGCGACCGTCTCGCGAAGCGCGAGCAGAGCATCCTGCTCCTCAATCGGCGCGGCTACGCGAGCTTCATCCAGTGCGGCGCCTGCGGGGACGTGGCCATCTGCCCGAACTGCAGCATCAGCCTCACCTACCACCGCACGCCGGAACGGCTGGTCTGCCACTACTGCCAGCACACGGAGCCGGTGCATCGGCAGTGCGTACGCTGCGGTGGCCAGCGCCTGCGCCAGCGCGGGCTCGGCACGCAGCAGGTGGAGCGGCTGCTCGCCGAGCGCTTCCCGAGCGCGCGCATCGCCCGGATGGATGTGGACACCACGAGCGGCAAGTGGGCGCACACCGAGATCCTCGACCGCGTCGGCATCGGCGCGGTGGACATCCTGCTCGGCACGCAGATGATCGCCAAGGGCCTCGACTTCCCCAACGTCACCCTCGTCGGCGTGATCGACGCCGACGTCGGGATCAACCTGCCGGATTTCCGCGCGTCGGAGCGATGCTTCCAGCTTCTCAGCCAGGTGGCCGGCCGTGCGGGACGGGGCCCGAAGGGCGGGGAAGTGCTCATCCAGACGCGCGCGCCCATGCACCACGCGGTGCGTTGTGCCGTGACGCACGACTATCACGCCTTCGTGAAGGAAGAGCTGGTGGGACGACGCTCGCCGCCCTACCCGCCGAACGTGCGTCTCGCGAACGTGGTGGTCAGCGGGACGAACGAGGACGCCACGGCGCGACTCGCCACGCGCGCCGCCGCCTGGCTGCATCGCCTGCTGGCCTCGCATCCCTCTCCCGGCGTGTCGGTGATCGGCCCCGCGCCGTGTCCGGTGGAGCGCGTGAAGCAGCGCTGGCGCTGGCATCTCCTCCTCAAGGGCGAGCGTCCCCAGGAGCTCGGCCGCGTGGCGCGGTATCTCGTCGAACGGTTCGACGTGCCGCATCAGCATGGATTGCGGATGACCCTCGACCGGGACCCGGTGGCGCTGTTGTAGGGTGTCATCCCGCACCCGCGACAGCCTCATCGTGTCATCCCGCACGTGCGAGAGCCTCATCGTGTCATCCCGCACCTGCGAGAGCACGTGTCGGGACCTGCTCTCCTCGCGCCAGGGCTCGAACAGCGGGAGAGGAAGCGGCGGAAAGAGATGAAACGGCAGGATCGGCTCCTCGAGTGATCTTCGCTCCACTCATCGAGGCTGTCCCCTGCACCCCCACAGTCTCCTCTATTGATTGGAACGACCTCCGGACGCGTCGTGGCGCACGGAGGCATCCTGAACGAGAAGAGATCCTGCCGTTTCAAGCTGTTCCCGCCCTGTCCTCTCCCGCTGCAGTTCAAGAAGAATCCGTCGAATCAGCTTCATCCGTCCTGCTCCGCACCTCCCTTGCCGGTCGCGCCGGTCAAGGAAGCGGAGCCAGGACCCGAGGATGAGCCGTCGACGTGGCCAGCCACGGCGCAGGGAGCCCCGCCGTGCAACAGGAGTTGTCCCCTCCTGTCGCCCCCGCGATCTTTCTGTCGTGACCTCCTTCTCCCACCCCGACTTTTCCCGCCCCCAGCTCGCATCCGCCCCTGACGCGCGCTTCGTGCCCGCGCCGGCGGATGGGGTGCTCCCCGAAGGATTCTTCTCCACCACCAACCTGCCGACCTATGTGAAGGTGGGCGGGCAGTGGCGCATGCCGCGCGAGCCACGCATGGACTCCGCACTCGTGCTCGACCGGGACGGGGAGCTGTGGGTGCGCGAAGGCCGGCACGTGTCGAAGGGCGATCGCGTCGCCGTCGGCACGCGTGAGGATGGCGGTGACGGCATCTACGTCCACGCCTCGGCCTTCCTTGGTGAGGGGCATGGGGAGGGCGAGTTCAAGTTCATGTCGAGCGAGGTGTCGCGCGAGAAGCCGATCGACTACTCGCTCATGGCGCGCCTGCTGATCGACGAGCGCGAACGCGGCGGGTATCCGCTGTGGGTGTGCGGGCCGGCGCTCGTGCACTCGCGCGCGCGCAACGACATGACCTGGTTCATCCAGAACGGCTTCGTCGGCGCGCTGCTCGCCGGCAATGCCGTCGCCGTGCACGACATCGAGGCCAGCATCTTCGGCACGACGCTCGGCATGACGGGACAGGGAGAGGCGACGCAGGGCGGGCACGGCCTGCACATGCGGGCCATCAACAAGGTGCGCGCCGCGGGCTCCATCGCCAACGCGGTGCGCGACGGGATCATCACCGACGGCATCATGCACGCCTGCGTGACGACGAACACGCCGTTCGTCCTCACCGGCTCCATCCGCGACGACGGCCCGCTCCCCGACGTGGTGACCGACGCGCTCGAGGGGCAGGACCGCATGCGTCGTCATGCCATCAAGGCGACGATGGCGATCCTCATCGCCACCGCGCTCCACGCCATCGCCACCGGCAACATGCTCCCGGCGTTCATCACGGAGCAGGACGGTTCGCTGCGCGAGCTGGCGACGATCTGCGTGGACTCGAGCGAGTTCGTCGTGAGCAAGCTGAAGGACCGCGGCACGCACCAGGCGTTCGGCGTCGTCACCAACGCGCAGGACTTCATGCACATCCTCCGGCTGTACGTGGAGCGCGAGCTCGACCAGCGCCGCCTTGCCGCGCCCGTTCCCCGCGACCTCGCGACCGCCTGATGACCGACGAGACGAGAATGCGATTCCTGGCCGGCATCGCCGCGCAGGTGCCCGCCGAGCGCGTGGCCGAGGTACACCTGTTCGGCGCCATCCGCCAGGGCGGACAGGAGAGCGGCGTGGCGGTGATTGCCGTGCGGCCCGAAGAGCCGCACGCGGATGACGTCGAAATGGCGCAGGAGGTCGATGTCGAGCCGGAGGTCGGGATGGAGCACGAGGTCCATGCCTCCCCGGAACCGGACGAGGAAGGGCCCGAGACGGACGCTGACGTAAGTGCTGATGAGGAGGCCGACGGGGAGGCTGACGTCGACACGCGCCCGACACGCTACACGGTCTACACGGCGCGCTTCCGCCACACCCTCAAGGGTCCCGAGCGCGGCAAGTGGGAGCTCACGGTGACCGAGGAGGCCGATGCGCCGCTGCTCACCGTGGACGCCGTCGTGCGCGGCGTCTCGCGTCGCTCCGGGGAGACCGACGAAACCATTCGCCTCTCCGGCGACGAGTTCCGCGCCGCGCTCCCCGAGCCGGCGCGCGCGTAGCGTCGCGTCGTGTCGGACGCACCGTCGTTCGGCATCGCGCTCGCCTTCGGCGCGGGGCTGCTCAGCTTCATCTCTCCCTGCGTCCTGCCGCTCATCCCGAGCTACCTGACCTTCGTCACCGGGGTCGGGCTCGACGACCTGGCGCGGTCGCGCCGCGCGGCGTTCGTGCACGCGCTGCTGTTCGTCCTCGGGTTCACGCTCATCTTCGTCGCGCTCGGCGCATCGGCCACGGTGCTCGGCCGGCTGCTGCTGGCGTACCGCGTGTGGATCACCCGGGCGGGCGGCGCGCTGATCGTGCTGCTCGGCCTCTACCTGATGGGCATCGCCCGCATCGGCGTCTTCGATCGCGAGCGGCGCGTGCACCTCGCCGACAAGCCGATGGGTTACCTCGGCTCCGTGCTGGTCGGCGTCGCCTTCGGGGCCGGGTGGACGCCGTGCCTCGGCCCGATCCTCGGCTCGATCCTCACGTACACGGCGGCCGAGGCTGACCTTGGACGCGGACTGCCGCTGCTGTTCGCGTACTCGCTGGGCCTCGCGCTCCCCTTCCTGCTCGCGGCCGTCGCGGTGGAGCGCTTCATCATCACCGTCCGCCGCTTCCGTCCCTACATGGCGCGAGTGTCGCAGGTGAGCGGGTTGATCCTCGTGATCGTCGGGCTGCTGATGATGTTCGACTACTTCACGGTGATCGCGGCGTCGCTGCAGAAGATCACGCCGGCGGCACTGCGATCGCGGCTCTGAACGGTCCCTCGCGCTGGGGCTCGAACAGCGTTGGGAACGGAAAAGGCCGGATGAACGGCCGGAAACGGCAGGATCTGTCACTCGCGGGATCGTTGCTCCGCGCAGCGAGGGCCAGCCTCCACAGCCCCCAAGAATTCCTGAACGGATTGGAACGGTCTCGGGAGTCTCCACGGCGCATGGAGACTGAATTGGAGAGGAGAGAATCCTGCCGTTTCGTAGTGAAAATCCGCCCTTTCCGCTCCAACGCTTTTCTGCGAGCCATCAGGAGCTCACTTCGGCGACGAGCTCCACTCCCGCACCTTCGCCACCAGCTCCCGCGCCGGTACTGGCTTCACCAGCACCGCCACGCACCCGCCCTCGATGCATCGCGCCGCGACTTCGGGCTCGTCGCGGCCGGTGAGGGCAACGGCAACGTGCGGCGCGGCACCGAGGGCACGCAGCTCCGACAGGGCCAGCATTCCATCGCCGTCAGGAAGGCCGAGATCGAGCAGCAGGACGTCCACTGGATCGGCGGCTCCGGTTGCGACCGTGGATGCGACGCTCCCGCACACCGACACGCGAAATCCGCTTTCCTCGAGCAGCAGCCGCATCGCGCCCCCCACGAGCGCGTTGTCCTCGGCAACCAGCACGTGCGCCGGACGGCCCGTCACGCTCAGGAAGCGGGGTAGGGGATGGTGAAGAAGAAGCGGCTGCCTTCGCCGAGCACGCTCTGCAGCCAGATGCGGCCGCCATGCAGCTCCACCAGCTTGCGCGCGATCGTGAGGCCGAGTCCCGTGCCGTGATGCTGGCGCGAGGCGCTCGCATCCACCTGCGCGAACTCGCGGAACACCAGCTCGTGATGCTCGGGGTCGATGCCGATCCCCGTGTCGCCGACTTCGACGACGCACTCGCGTCCGTGCTCGCCATCCACGCAGCGCGCCGACACCCACACGCGTCCGCCGCTCGGCGTGAAGTCGATCGCATTGCCGAGCAGGTTGCCCATCACGTGCGCGATCTTCTCGCGGTCGGCGGTGACCGGCTCCAGCTCGGGCGGCACGTCGGTCGTGAGCTGGAGTCCCTTCCGGTGGGCCAGCGATTCGTTGAGCGCCGTCAGCTGCGCCACCACGCCGTGCAGCTCGAAGCGTGTTGGCGAGAGCGTGAGCTGGTTCGCGGCGCCGCGCGCGTAGGCGAGAATCTCGCCCACCTGGTCGAGCAGCTGGCGCCCGCCGGTGATGATGCCGGAGATGCTGTCCAGCTGGCGGGGCGTGAGCTCGCCGAGGATGCCGTCGCGCAGGATCTCGGCATGCGTGATCACGGCGGTGAGCGGCGTGCGCAGGTCGTGCGAGATGTTCGCGAGGAACTGCGTCTTCAGGCTGTCCCGCGCTTCCAGCTCCGCGATGTGCTCGTGGGCGCGCGCGAGCTGTGTCTCCAGGGCAGCTACGCGGCTCTCCGCGGACGCCGACTGGGAGAGGGATCCGCGAAGGTCCGTGTCGAGGCGGTGCATGGCCGAATTCTAGTCGCCCTGCGCAGCCGTAGCCACCGGTTCGGCCGAGCCATCCGCCGCGCCCCCTTCCAGCGACTCCTCGAGCTGCTGGCGCTGCAGCAAAGCGGCGTAGCGGCCCCCGGCGGCGATCAGGCGGTCGTGGGTCCCCTGTTCCACCACGCGACCCTCGTCGAGCACGATGATCCAGCTCGCGTCGCGGATGGCGCTGATGCGATGCGAGGCGATCACCGCCGTGCGGCCGCTGAGGGTAGTGCGCAGCCCGCGCAGGATCTCCGCCTCGGTATGCGTATCCACCGCCGAGAGGGCGTCGTCGAGCAGCACCACGCGCGGGCGCCTCGCGAGCGCCCGTGCCAGCGACAGCCGCTGCTTCTGCCCGCCGCTCAGGTTGATCCCGCGCTCGCCGAGCTGGGTGCCGTAACCGTGCGGAAAGGCGCGCACCGTGTCGTCCAGCTGCGCGACGCCTGCCGCCCAGACGTTGTTCGCGGCGTCCAGCTCCCCCAGCGCACGCGACTGTTCGGGGGCGCGCTCGTCGTCGCCGTCGTGCTCCTTCAGCGTGTGCGCTGGATCGCCGTAGCCGAGGTTCGCCGCGATCGTGTCGCTGAACAGGAAGCTCTCCTGCTGCACGTAGCCGATCTCGGCGCGCAGGGTCTCCAGCGACAGCTCGCGGATCGGCACGCCGTCGAGCAGGATCTCTCCCTCCTGCGGATCGTGCAGCCGCGGGATGAGGTCGATGAGCGTGCTCTTGCCACTCGCCGTGGCACCGACCACGGCGAGGGTGGCGCCCGCAGGGACGCTGAACGACACGTGACGCAGCACCCACCGTGGCTCATGCCCCTGCGTGCCGGGGAAGTGGAAGCCCACGTCGCGGAACTCGAGGGCGCGCCCTCCTTCCGCCGGCGGCAGGGCGCGCGGCGACTCCGGGGACCGCACCTCGGCGCCCGAGTCGAGGACCTCGAGCAGGCGTCCCATGCTCGCGGCACCGCGCTGGAAGAGGTTGATCACCCACCCGAGCGCGATGAGCGGCCAGGTGAGGATTCCCACGTAGAAACCGAAGGCCACGAAGGCGCCCACGGTGATCGTGCCGTTCACCACCAGCTGGCCGCCGAGCCCGAGCACGACGACGACGCTGAGGCCGGCGAGCAGCCCGAACAGCGGGTTCATCGCCCCGTACAGCATGGCGAGGCTCATGTTGCGCTGCAGGTACGTCTCGTTGAGCGCGGCGAAGCGCGCCGTCTCCGCGCGCTCCTGGCGGTAGGCGCGGACCACGCGCACGCCCGAGAAGTTCTCCTGCACGTGTGTGGTGATGGTGCTGAAGTGCTCCTGCACCGCCTCGAACCGGCGATGGATCATCCCACCCAGCTTGATCATCACCACTGGCAGGAAGATCATCGGCAGCAGTGCGACGAGCGTCAGCCGCACGCTGATGTGCAGCATGAAGCCGAGCGCGAACGCTCCGCCGAACACCGTGTTCGTGAGGTACATGATCGCCGGCCCCGCCGCCTGCCGCACGGCGGCGAGGTCGTTCGTCAGCCGCGCCATCAGGTCGCCCGTTCGCGTGCGGGCGAAGTAGCCGGGATCGAGTGTCGCGATGTGGGCGAACAGGTCCTGGCGCAGGTCGTACTCGATGTAGCGGCTCAGCCCGTTGAGCAGCTCGCGCATCCAGTAGCGCATCGCGCCCCCGAGGAGCGCCACGCCAACGATGCCGAGTCCCACGAGTGTGACCTGGCGCACCGGCTGGCGGGCGGCGAGCGCGTCCACGCCGGAACGAAGCAGCCACGGTACCACGGCACCGAGCGCCGACGCGCCGACGACCAGCGCGAGGCCGCCAGCGAGCATGCCGCGGTACGGCCGATAATAGGGGACGAGGCGTCGCAGCGACGCCATGCTGGAACGGCTTCGGGCCACGTGTGTAGAGCTGGCTGGAGTGTTACCTTCCCCGAGCGTGCGACGTCCCCGACGCAATGCAGGACGGGCGCCTGCGACACCTAATGGAGGAGCGTCATGACGAATTATATCCGTCGGTTCCGTGCACCGCTCGCGTTGTGCGCTGCGCTCGCCGCGGCCGCGTGCACCGTGAAGGACAACAAGACTGATTCCACGCTGGCGGCCGACTCCGCCCTGAACCGCGACCTGCAGCTGGCCAACCAGGACACGTCGCTTCAGCCGCAGCTTCAGGACGTGCCGGCCACGCCGGCCCAGCCCGCGCCGGCTGCCTCCACGCCGAGCAGCACGCCGGCGTCGCGGCCCACGACGAGCCGTCCGACGACGACGACCTCGCGGCCGACCACGACGAAGAAGCCCACGCCGACGACCACGACCACGGCGTCCGGCAATACGGTCACGCGCAACCCGGCCGGCTCTTCCAGCGGCGGCGGGGCGGTGGGCACCATCGCGTCGGGCACGTCGCTGAGCCTGCGCTCCAACGCCCGCGTCTGCACCAACACCTACAAGGTCGGGCAGACCTTCACCGCCAGCCTGGCGAATGCGGTGAGCGGCTCCAACGGCGCCACCATTCCCGCCGGCGCGAACGTGACCCTCGAGGTCACGCAGCTCAAGCGCAGCGAGAACGTGAACGACAAGATCGTCATGGAGTTCGCCGTGAAGTCGGTGAGCTTCGGCGGCCACAGCTACGCCGTGAACGGCCAGGTGGCCAGCGCCGACGTCCAGCGCGTCCGCAACCAGCCGCAGAGCAAGGACGTCCAGAAGGTCGCGACGGGCGCCGTGATCGGGGCGATCGCCGGCCAGATCCTCGGCAAGAACACCAAGTCCACCGTAGTGGGCGCGGCGGCGGGGGCGGCGGCCGGTGCCGGTGCCGCAGCGGCCACGGCCAACTACGAGGGCTGCGTCCCGGACGGTGGTTCCATCGTTGTCAACCTCAGCGCCCCCCTGCAGGTCCGGGTCGCCACCTGACCGAACCGCCTCTGGCGGGGTATATACGGGGGTCGGCGCCATCCGCCGGCCCCCGTTTCGTTCGGCCAACAGTTGCCGCCGCGACGGTGCATTCATCTGTGGCGCCGTGGCCCCCGGGGCTGGCGCCCGCTTCGTCGAAAGGCATCATGTCCCGACTCGTCCGACTCTCGCTCATCGCCTTCCTGGCCGCGCCGGCGGTCGCCGGGGCGCAGTACCACAACGTCCGCAACTCTCGCGACGGCGCACTCGTGATCCCGCGCGTCGCACCGTCGGTCGCGACGCTCGCCGTTCGCTATGGCGGTGACCTCCAGCTGAGCCAGTCGCAGCTCGATTCCATCGAGGCGGTCCGCCAGCGGCAGGATTCCGCCAACGCGCCGTGGCTCCGCACCCTCGATTCGCTGCGCAACGGTCCACGCCCGGTGAACCCGTACGACCTGAGCCAGGAGCAGCGCGAGATGCTCGCGAAGCAGCGCGCCACCCTTCAGGCGGCGATGGAGGCCCTGCGCACCACGAACGACCACGCGCGGCTGCAGGTGATGGCGGTGCTCACCCCCGACCAGCAGCAGAAGGCGGCGCGCCTCGAGAGCGAGGCGCAGAAGCTGGCGCGCGCCGAGACGGAGCGTCGTGCGGATGAAGGCTACTATGGCCGGCGCGGCATGTACGACCAACTGCTCCCGATTCCCGAGGATTGACGGCAACGTCCGCAGCGCGCTCCCTCCTGGTGAGCCCCACCCACTCGCCAGACTCCTTCGACCCGTCGGCCGCTGACGAGCGCCGCGCCGTCATCGAGCGCGACGCCGCCCTCGTGCGCCGCGTGCGCGAAGGGGACACCGCGGCGTTCGACGAGATCGTCAAGGCGTACATGCGCCCGGTCTTCCAGGTGGCGTATCGCGTAGTGGGACACCGCGAGGATGCGGAGGACCTCGTCCAGGACTGCTTCCTGGCGGCGTTCCAGTACCTCGACTCCTACGACGTGGATCGCCCCTTCGGGCCGTGGATCACGCGCATCGTGCTCAATCGCGGCGCGAACCTCCGCCGGTCGCGGGCGCGGCGCGCCACCGAACCGGAGACCGACGCCGTGAGCCCCGCGCCCTCGGCGCTCGACGAGACCACGCGGGCGGAAGCGCGGGCGAAGCTCGAGGAAGTGATGGCCACGCTCAATGAACGGCAGCGGATGATCGTGACGATGTTCGACGTGGATGGCATGACGAGCACCGAGATCGGCGAGCGGCTCGAGCTCGCGCCGGGCACGGTGCGGTGGCACCTGCACGAGGCGCGGCGCGTCCTGCGCGCCGCGCTCGCGCGTTTCATCGAGGACGAGCCATGACGGACCTGCACCTGCATCGCGGCGCACCCGTGCCGCCGGACGAGCCGCGCCGCGACCCGCGGTTCGGTGGACTGCTGCGCGACCTCATGGGGCCCATCCCCATGGCCGACGTGAACTGGGATGCGCTCGCCGGTCGCGTGAGCGCCGCCATTCGTGCACGCCAGACTCCTTGGTGGGGCTACGTGGATCGCTGGCAGCGGCGCGCCGTGCCCCTCGCGCTCGCCGCTGGGGTGCTCAGCGCCACCTTGCTCGTGCACTCCTGGCTCACCCATCCGGAAGCGCTCATCACGGCGCCGGACATGGTCTCCGCCGTCGTGGCGGGCGCCCCCGCTGAAGACGCAGCCACCTTCTTCTCGCACAGCGTCACCAGCGCAGCCGCGTACACGGTCGATTTCCTGGAATGATCGCCAGTCCGTCCCGTGCTGCCCTCGTCATCGTCGCCGTGATCATCGGGAGCGCCCTCGCCGGCGCGGCGGTGGATCACGCCATCGTGCTGCGCAACCCGCGTCGGTTCCAGCCCGCGTTCCTCATGGAAGGCACCGAGGCCGCGGCGTCGCGCCGCACCGACATGCTCGAGCGGCTCACGGACGAGCTCTCGCTGCGGCCCGAGCAGCGCGCGGCCATCGACTCCATCATGCGGCGCACCGATTCGGTGCTGCGTGACCTGCGCCTGGAGGTCCAGCCGCGCGTCCAGCAGGCGCTCGACGACTCACGCCACCAGATCGAGGGCCAGCTCGACTCCACGCAGCGCGCCAG
This sequence comes from Gemmatimonadaceae bacterium, assembly GCA_036377775.1. Lineage (GTDB taxonomy): Bacteria > Gemmatimonadota > Gemmatimonadetes > Gemmatimonadales > Gemmatimonadaceae > AG11. The sequence continues at coordinate 30,777 of DASUXT010000072.1, forward strand.
CTTCAACGCACGGCAGCCGGCGCGTCGCTGGCGCATTCCGCAGTAGCCCGCCGGTTCAGTAGCCGACCGGCTGGCCGCTGGAGCGCGGGTCGCTCATTCCCTCATATCCGCCCTGCACGCGCATCACCGCGTTCACGAGCCCGATGCCGCGCGACCACCCCACGTTGTAGCCCATCGCGCGCAGCGAGTCGGCCACCGCCGCCGTCACCCCGCCCTGCTCGATGTACAGCGTATCCGGCAGCGCCTGGTGGTGCACCCGCGGCGCGCTCATCGCCTCGGCCAGGGTCATCCCGTAGTCGAGCACGTTGAGGATCACTTCGCTCGTGCTCGTGATGATGCGCGGCCCGCCGCGGCTGCCGACGACGAGCAGCAGCTTCCCGTCGCGGCCGAGCACGACGGTCGGCGACATCGCACTCAACATCCGCTTCCCCGGCTGGATCGCGTTCGCCTCACCCTGCACGAGCCCGAACATGTTCGGCTTCCCCGGCTGCGCCGCGAAGTCGTCCATCTCGTCGTTGAGGAAGAAGCCCGCCGATCGCAGGTAGACGCCGGAGCCATACAGGTTGTTCAGGGTCGTCGTCGTCGCGACGGCGTTCCCCCGATCGTCCACTACCGAGTAGTGGGTCGTCTGCATTCCCTCGCGGATCGTGCCGCCGATCGTCGACGTCGGCGTTGCGTGATCCTTGCCGATGGTGGCGCGCAACGACGCCGCGTACCCCTTGTCGGTGAGCTGCGCGATCGGCACCGACACGAACGCCGGATCGGCCAGCTTGGCGTTGCGGTCGATGAAGGCGCGCTGGTACGCCGAGCCCTCCAGGTGTGCCCACCGCGTACTGCCGAACGGCGGCATCGGTGAGAACCCCTCGAGGATGTTCAGCGCCTCGGTGATCGTCACCCCACCCGACGACGACGGCGGCATCGTGAACAAGGTGTAGCCGCGATACGTGGAGCGGATCGGCTCGCGCCAGACCGCCTGGTAGCGCGCCAGATCCGCCATCGTGATGATTCCGCCCTGCTGCTGCAGCTCGCTCGTCCACGCCTGCGCGATGTCCCCCTCGTAGAACGCGCTTCGCCCTCGCTCGGCGATCGCGCGCAGTGTGCGCGCCAGCGCCGGCTGGCGGAAGGTGGAACCGATTGCCGGAGGCTGGCCGTTCGGCAGGAACGCCGAGTCGCCGGCGAACTCGCCGATCAGCTCGCGATTGTTGCGCACCGAGTTGAAGAACGCGGTGTCCACCGTGAATCCCTGCTCGGCATAGCGGATGGCCGGGGCCATCACCTGCGACAGTGACATGGTGCCGTACTTCGCCAGCGCGGCGGTCAGTCCCGCCACGGCGCCCGGTACCCCCGACGCCGTGGGGCCGACGATGGACTTGTCGGTGAGCGTGCCGGTGGAGTCCAGGTACATGTTCCGCGTGGCGGCGAGCGGCGCGACCTCGCGATAGTCGAGCGCCGCTGCACGGCCGTCTGCCATATGGATGACCATGTATCCACCGCCACCGAGGTTCCCCGCCTCAGGGTACACCGTCGCCAGCGCGAAGCCCACCGCCACCGCCGCGTCCACCGCGTTCCCGCCCTGCTGGAGGATCTCCACGCCGGCCCGGCTCGCCAGTGGCGCGTCGCTCGCCACCATCGCATGCGCGCCGAACACCGCACCGCACGCCGCGCGGAGGCGCCACGACTCGGGGAAGCGCGGGCTCGCGGCCGCGCCCGCACACGTCGCCGAGCGCGGCGTACCGATGTCCGTCGCGCCCGGCGGCGTCACCGGCGAGGGAGCCTGTTGCGGTCGACAGGCGGCGAGGGCGACGAGACCGGCGAATGCGAGGCGGAATTTCACGGCGACGTCCGGTGAAGGTGGTGGACTAGCGCGTGCGCGCACCCAGGCCGAAGCGCGCCACGATGCGTGTCGCGGTGAGCCGCGCGCTCGAGGATTGTCCGGCGCTGAGCCCGGTCTTCTGGTGCAGCGTGGTGATCTGGTCCTGCACCACGTCCACGCTGAAGCGCGGCGTGAGGTTGTAGCCCACGCCGTACCCGAAGCCGAAGCTGAAATCGGTGTCGGCCCCACGCGGGCCGATGGACGCGTCGCTGCCGCGCGCCCGGAAGTTGTAGTACATCGTCGCACCCGCGCTCAGCTCGAGCACGGTGTGGAACTGGCCCCCGCTCGCGATGTGGAGCGAGCCGAGGAGCTGCGACACGTTCGCGTCGGCATCCGTGGCGGAGATCGCGTCGCCACCGACCACCGACGTGTAGCGCAGCGGCACGCGCGCCGTGGTGCCGCGCACTCCGAGCGACGCACCGGCGCCGAAGTTCTTCTCCAGCGCCACGGCGAACTGCGTGGCATCGCTGAAGTCCCAGGTACTGCTCGTCGTGCCATCGGCCAGCCCCCACGGCTGCAGCAGCCCCACGCCGAACGACACGAAGGTCGAGGGCTCCTGGAAGGGCATGCCGCCGCGGCGGATGATCTGCGCGCTGGCGGACGCGGGAAGAACGATGACGAGCGCGAGCGACAGCAGTCGGCGCACGGCAGCTCCGATGGGTTGCGGGTGGCGAACGGCGTCCGGTAACTTAGCCGGGGCGCGCGGGAGACGACAACACACATCTACCCGGCGAATCACGCAGCGTTCTCTCTCCTCCGCCCAGTGTCATCCAGAGTCACCGACCCTCGCGTTACCGAGCGGCGCAATCCGCGCACGCAGCAGATCGACCTCGCCGAGCCGCTCGGCATCGTGGACCTCATGCTCGCCGAGGACGAAACCGTCCCGCGCGCCGTGGGCACGCAGCGCGAGCGGATTGCCGACGCCATCGCCGCTGCCGAGTCCACTTTCCGCAACGGCGGACGACTGTTCTACGTGGGTGCGGGCACCTCGGGTCGGCTCGGTGTGCTCGACGCGTCGGAGTGTCCGCCCACCTTCGGCACCGATCCGGAGATGGTGCAGGGGATCATCGCCGGCGGCACTCCCGCGCTCACCGCTGCACAGGAAGGCGCCGAGGATGACCTCGAGCAGGCGCGCCGGGATCTCGCCGCGCGCGGCGTGCGCAAGGGCGACTTCGTCGTCGGCATCGCCGCGTCGGGGACCACGCCGTACGTGCGCGTCGCGCTGACCTACGCGAAGGAGATCGGCGCGCGCACCGCGATCGTCGCCTGCTCGCCGCCCCCGCCGGAGACGATGGCGCAGGTGGACATCCCGATCGTCGCCATCACCGGACCGGAAGTCGTCACCGGCAGCACGCGCCTCAAGGCGGGCACCGCAACGAAGTTGATCCTCAACATGATCACCACCGGTGCGATGATCCGCCTCGGCAAGACCTTCGGCAACCTGATGGTGGACCTGCGCGCCACCAACGCGAAGCTCGCCGACCGCAGCGAGCGTATCGTCGCCGAGGTGTGCGGGCTCACGCGCGAGCAGTCGCGCTCGTTGCTCGGGCTCGCCAACGGCAGCGTCAAGCTGGCGATCGTCATGCAGGCGCTCGGCGTGAGCGCCGACGACGCCACGAAACGGCTCGCCGATGGCGGCGGCGTGATCCGTCGCGTCATCGACGCACCACCGCCGGCGGTCGGATGACGAGTGGCGACGCGCGCCGCGGCGGCGTGTACTGCGGGCTCATGTCCGGCACTTCGCTCGACGGTATCTCGGCCGCGGTCGCGCGCTTTTCATCTGCCGAGGGGGCTGGCTATCACGTGGAGCTGCTCGGCTTTCACGTGCACGAGTACTCCCGGCTGCAGCGCGAGCGGATGCTCGCCGCCATGCGCGAGGGCACGGCGCGCGAATATTGCCGTCTCGCCGTCGACTTCGGCGGCTGGCTCGCCGACGCCGCCGTCGCCGTGCTCGCCGAGGCTGGTGTGTCGCGCAGCGACGTGCGTGCCATCGGCTCGCATGGCCAGACGCTGTGGCACGAGCCCGGCCACTCCACCTGGCAGCTCGATGCACCAGCGGTGATCGCCGAGCGCACGGGCCTGCCGGTGGTGAGTGATTTCCGTGTGCGCGACGTGGCCGCGGGCGGACAGGGAGCGCCCCTCGTCCCCATCGCCGACGCGCTGCTCTTCGCCGGCGCGGAGTGGCGCGCGCTGCAGAACATCGGCGGCATCGGCAACGTCACCGTCGTTCCCCCCGACGGCACGCTCGCCAGCGTGCGCGCCTTCGACACCGGTCCCGGCGTGAGCGTGATCGATGCCGTCGTGCGCATCGTGGATCCCTCGCTCCGCTACGACGTGGACGGCCGCATCGCCGCCCGCGGCCGCGTGCTGCAGCCGGTGGTGAACCAGCTGCTCTCCGAGCCCTACTTCCGCGCCGCGCCGCCGAAGAGCACCGGCCGCGAGCTGTTCGACCCGGCGTACGTGCAGCGCCTGATCGCCCTCTGCCGCGCGCAGGATGCGGGCGTGAGCGACGCCGACCTCGTCGCCACCGCCACTGCCCTCACCGCGCAGAGCATCGGCGACGCCTACCACCGCTTCATCCCCGAGCCGATCACGGAAACGCTGATCGCCGGCGGCGGCGCGAAGAACGTCACGCTGCGCCGCATGATCGCCGAGGCCGTCGCGCCACTCAAGGTGACGACCTTCGACGAGCGCTACTTCGACGGTGAGGCGAAGGAAGCCGTGGCCTTCGCGCTGCT
>DASUXT010000073.1:0-24969 GCA_036377775.1 Gemmatimonadaceae bacterium
TATCCCGTCGTCATCTACCTGCACGGCCTCTTCGGCAGCGAGACGGACTGGCTGTCGAAGGGCGGGCTCGACGCCGTCGCCGATTCGCTCGCGAACGCGGGGCGCGGCGAAGCCATCATCGTCACCCCCGACGGCGATGACGGCTGGTGGACGAACTGGCCCGTCGAGCCCTCCTACGCCGCCTGCGCGGACACGCTGCACACCGAGGACCCGGCGCGCTACTGCGTGCGCAGCCATCGGTACGAAGAATGGGTGACGCGCGACCTCGTGCGCTACGTGGACTCGCACTATCGCTCCTACGCCGAGCGCGCGCATCGCGGCATCGCCGGGCTCAGCATGGGCGGCGTGGGCGCGCTCACCCTGGCGCTGAAGCACCCGGATCTCTTCGCCGCCACCATGAGCCACTCCGGCGTCGTCTCCGTGCTGCTCGACGAGAGCAACCCTTTCGTGCCACCAGCGCGCTACGCCACCACTCCCGATTCGGTGCGCGCGCCGGTGACGTCATGGAAGGCGCGCCTCCTCATGGCACTCGGCCCATCGGTGGAGCGCTGGCGTGCGTACCAGCCGGCGTACCTCGCCGAGCAGCTGCAGAAGGGCGGCACGGCGCTTCCCGCCATCCGCTTCGACTGCGGCACGGAGGACGCGCTGCTCGCCGAGAATCGGGCGCTGCACTGGGAGCTGCAGCGGTTGAACGTGCCGCACGAGTACGGCGAGTGGCCGGGCGCGCACAGCTGGCGCTACTGGCACGACCGCACACCGGCGGGACTCGCCTGGATGCTGGCGCGCATCGGCGACTGAACGCCGCGCGCGCCAGCGTCATCTCACGGGAAGATGACCGGGAAGACGATGTTCGTGGTGTAGATGCACCGGTCGTTGTGTCCGCACTCGGGGACGATGATCGCCTTGTGCTTCGCGCCGAGCGTCCCGTTCACGTACTTGAAGAACGCCTCCCCGCGGGCGCGCCGCGTCGGCCCCTGCGCCATCGCCGAGGGCGACGAGTCGAACCCGCCAAGGGGCAGCACGTCCACCTGGCCGAGCAGGTAGGTGGTCGGCCGCTCGACGAGGTTCTTCGTCAATTGCGCGTCGGTCATGCCGCCCGTGTAGCCGGTGCGATCCTCGAGGCCGGCCGGCCACTTGTCGTACGTCGGCGCCTTCGTCGAGTCGAACGCGCCGTAGGTGTAGTCAGCGTGCACCTCCTCGGCGTGCGGCTCGAGCGAGGCCTTGTACGCGTCAACCGGGTTCGCGTCGCCTGTGGGCAGCGGGCGTACCGCGGCGGGCCAGGCGTAGCTGGACGGATTGGCGACCACATAGCTCACCTGCACGTTGCCGAGCGTGCCGTGGACCTTGTTCGACATCTCGTAGCGGTTGGCGAACTGCCCGCCCGCCGAGTGCCCGGCGACGACGATCTTCGTGAGGTTCGGAAAGACCTTCTTGTTGGCGAGCTCGCGCAGCAGCTCGTCCACGAAGTCGAACGACGAGATGGTCGGGTTGGACGGCGACATGCCGCCGGAGCGCCAGCTGTCGCGGCGCTCCGGCCACTCCACCTCGTTCGGCGCGAGCGAGTCGCGGCCCGCGGCGAAGCGCGGTGCGATGATGACCGTGTTCTCGAGCGCGTTGGCGAGGAACCCCGCCGCGGTGGCCGTCTCGAAGTAGTGATCGGGATTGCGCGCTGCGCCGTGCACCATGATGAGGGCGCGGGTGACCTTCGCGTTCGGCTTGTCGAGGCGATAGGTGGTGTAGATCAGCGATCGCGCCGGCCCGCCGGCGAGGGCGATCCACTCCTGGCATTGCGTGGTGGCCTGCGTGCAGGGGGTGGTCTGGGCGGCGGCGGGAAGGGCGAGGACGACGAGAGTGGCGGCGGCGAGGCGCAGGCGCATGATCGGGCAGCGGGTGGAAGGAACTGCGGGTGGACGTAGCCACCCAACATACGCCTCGCGCGCGATGCACGTTGACGCCTCGTACGGCGAGCGCTATTCAGGGTGATGCCTTCACCCCTGTCTCGCTGGCTGCGCCTCTGGTTCACCTTCGAGTCGGGCGTGGGCCGACGCGAGTATCTGCTCAGTGGCCTCGCCCTCGCCGCGCTCAAGTACGCCGGCGATGCGCTCATGGTCTGGTATGCGTCCGGCCGCTTCTGGCGGCCGATTGACTACCTGAGCCCTGTCTCCACGCTCATGCAGACGAAGCTCGCCATGGCACCGCCGGAGCTGGTCCCGGTGCTCGCGCTCTGGTCACTGCCATTCCTGTGGATCGGGATCAGCATGAGCATGCGTCGCTCCCTCGACGCGGGACACTCGGCGTGGCTTGGCCTGCTGTTCTTCGTGCCCGGGGTGAGCTACCTGTTCATCGCCGCGATGTGCGTGCTGCCCGGCAGGCCGGTGAAGGTGCCGCCCGTGGACGAGCCGCGCTCGTACGAGCACCGGTTGCCCAGCGCCCTGCTCGCGATCGCCGTCGGGATGACGATCGGGCTCGGCATGCTCGCGGTGAGCGTCTACGGTCTGTCGAGCTATGGTCTGTCGCTCTTCCTCGGCACGCCGTTCGTCATCGGCGCCCTCACGGCGTTCCTGTTCAACCGCCGCTATCCGGCCTCGACCCGGGAGACGCAGCAGGTCGTGTGCATGACGCTCGCCTGCGTGGGTGGCGTCCTGCTCGTCACGGCAGCGGAGGGGGCGCTCTGCCTGCTCATGGCCGCGCCCCTCGGCCTCGGGATCGGCGCGATGGGCGGTGCGCTCGGACGGCGCGTCGCCATCCGCGATCGTTCATTGCGCAATGCGCTCATGGCGGTGGCAGTGCTCCCCATCTCGGCGTCGCTCGACGCGGGGCGGCCGGCGACCGAGCTGCGCGAGGTGCGCTCCTCCATCGAGATCGCCGCGCCGCCTGACGTGGTGTGGCGCAACGTGATCGCCTTTCCGCCATTGCCCGCGCCGCGCGAGCTGGTGTTCCGGTCTGGCGTGGCGTACCCGGTGCGCGCCGAGATCACGGGGCAGGGCGTGGGCGCGGTGCGACGGTGCGTGTTCTCCACCGGCGCGTTCGTCGAGCCCATCACGCGCTGGGAGCCGGGCCGCCGGCTCTCGTTCGACGTCGACTCGCAGCCGCGGCCCCTCCACGAATGGAGCCCGTATCGCGACGTGGCTGCTCCGCACCTGGACGGCTACTTCGTTTCCCGACGTGGCGAGTTCCGGCTCGTCGCGCTCCCCAACGGCCGTACGCGGCTGGAGGGAAGCACCTGGTACCAGATGAAGCTGCAGCCTGCCGCGTACTGGGTGCTTTATGGCGACGCCATCGTGCACCGCATCCACATGCAGGTGCTCGAGCACATCCGCGCAACCACGGAGGCGGAGATGTCGCGGCGCGCCGTCGAGGCGCGCCGCGGGGAGTCTGCCTAGGGTCGCTGGTCCGTCGCCCCGCCGCCGAGCGCCACGTACAGCGCCACGAGGTTGTCCGCCTGCACGCGCCGAAGCTGGAGCAGCGCCTGCTCGGCGGCGAAGAGGCTTCGCTCGGCGTCGAGCACCTCGATGTAGCTGACGACGCCCTCGAGGTACCGCGTGTGCGCGAGCGCGGCGATCTGCCGCTGCGCCTGCGTGCCGCGCTCCTGCGCCGCGACCTGCTCGGCGAGATAGCGCCGGCTGGCGAGGCCGTTCGACACCTCCTGAAACGCTACCTGGATCGTGCGCTCGTAGTCGGCGATCGCGATGCGGTCCTGCGCGCGCGCGACGTCCACGTTGCCGTGCAGGCGCCCGCGGTTGAAGATCGGCGCCGTGATGGAGCCGCCGTAGCTCCACGTCAGCCCGTCGTTGCCGACGAGAGTGTTGAGCGCATCCGACGCGAAACCGAGCGCACCGGTGAGGGAGATGTTCGGAAAGAAGGCTGCTCGTGCCGCGCCCACGTTCGCCTCCGCCGCGCGCAGCCGCTCCTCTGCGGCAATCACGTCGGGGCGCGCCAGGAGCAGCGCCGACGGCAGGCCGGCAGCCAGCGTCACGGGATTCAGCTGGTCGCTGAGGGGCAGCGGTGCGGGCATGGTACCCGGCACCGGCGCGCCGACGAGCACGAACAGCAGGTTCTCGATCTGCGCGCGCTGCAGCTTGAGGCCAGCGAGCGAGGCCTGGGCCTGCGTGAGCAGCGCCTCCGCCTGGTGGAAGTCGAGCGCCGAGGTGAGCCCTGACTTCAGGCGCACCTGTGCGATGCGCACTCCTTCCTGCCGGCTCTGCACCGTCTGCTCGGCGAGGCGGATCTGCTCGTTCGCTTCCACCCATGCGAGATAGGTGGACGCGACGTCCTCGATGAGCGAGAGGCGGAAGGAGCGCTGCGCCTGCACGGTGGCGAGGTAGCGCGAGCGTGCCGCCTCCGAGAGGTCGCGCACGCGTCCCCAGAAGTCCAGCTCGAACGCCGGCACGCTCGCGCCGACAGAAAGGCGATCGCTCGTCACGCCACCCGGGATCCCCGTCGCCCCCTCGCCGCCATGATTGCGCGTTGCACTCCCTGACGCGACCGGGGCAGGGAAGCGATCCGACCGCTGGATGCGATACTGTCCGCGCGCCACCTCGATCTGCTCCACCGCGATCACCATGTCGCGATTGCTGCGCAAGGCAGTGGCGATGAGCGTGTCGAGACGAGGATCGCGGAAGAACTGCCGCCACGCCACGTCGACGGCATGTACGCCGACCGCGACATCGCTGTCCGTGGCGGCGAGATACACCGGTGGCACGGGCATCGGCACCGGCTCATGGCGCGGCGCGAAGTGACAGGCGCTCGTGATGGTGAGCGCAGCGAGCGAGAGCGCCTTACGCATGCCCGCCTTCCACAGCCTGGTGATGTGCAATCTCTTCCGGAGCCAGCGGACGCTTCTTCGTCACCCAGCGGCGCACGGCCAGGTAGAAGAGCGGGATGAAGAAGATGCCGAACCCGGTGGCGGTGAGCATGCCGCCGGCGACGCCGGTGCCCACCGCATGACGGCTCGCCGCGCCCGCCCCGCGCGCCACGATGAGCGGCACCATGCCGAGGATGAAGGCGAGCGACGTCATGATGATCGGGCGCAGGCGCAGCCGCACCGCCGACATCGTCGCATCGAAGGTACTCTTGCCGTGTGCCTCCTCCTCGATCGCGAACTCCACGATCAGGATGGCGTTCTTGGCGGCGAGTCCGATGATCGTGATCAGCCCCACGTTGAAGTACACGTCGGCCGAGAGCCCGCGCAGCATGGTGAGCAGAACCGAACCGAGCACGCCGAGCGGAACGACGAGCAGCACGGCGAGCGGCACCGCCCAGCTCTCGTACAGCGCGGCGAGGAGCAGGAAGACGACGACGAGCGACACACCCATCAGCGTGACGATCTCGCCGGCGGTCTGCTTCTCCTCGAACGAGAGGCCGGTCCAGTCGTAGCCGAAGCCGGGCGGGAGGCCCTTCGCCAGCCGCTCCATCTCATCCATCGCCTCGCCGGTGGAGCGGCCGGGCGCCGCCATGCCGGAGATGGTCGTGGCCGGATAGCCGTTGTAGCGCTGGATCGATGGCGGCCCAGCCGTCCAGCTCACCGTCGTGAATGCGCCGAAAGGCACCATCTCGCCGCGCGCGTTGCGCACCTTGAGGTCGAGCACGTCCTGCGGCGTCATGCGATAGGGCGCGTCGGCGGCGATGAGGACGCGCAGGATCCGGCCGTTGCGGCTGAAGTCGTTCGCGTAGGCGCTGCCGAAGGAGATGGCGAGGGTGGAGTTGATGCTGGCGATCGAGAGCCCGAGCGCGCGCGCCTTCACGCGGTCCACCTGCACGCGCAGCTGGGGCGCATCCTCCTGCGATTCGGGACGCACCCCGATGAGAAGCGGGCTTTGCGACGCTGCACCGAGCAGCTGGTTGCGCGCCGCGATCAGCTCGTCGCGGGTGTGCCCGCTCCGGTCCTCCAGCACGAAGCTGAAGCCGCTCGCCACGCCGAGTCCCTGGATGGCGGGTGGATTGAGCGCGAACACCATCGCTTGCTTGATCTGCGAGAAGGCACCGAGCGCCTTGTTCACCAGGGTGAGCGCATTGTGTGCCTCGCCGGGGCGTTCCTCCCACGGCTTGAGGCTCACGAACGCCATCGCGTTCGCCTGTCCCTGCCCGAAGAAGCTGAAGCCGCGCACGAAGATCACCGTGCGCACCTCCGGCTGTGCCTTCAGGAACGACTTCACCTGCTCGATCGCCACGTTGGTGCGCTCGGTGGTCGCGCCCGGCGGGGCCTGCACGGCGACGAGGATGGCGCCCTGGTCTTCCGTCGGGAGGAAGCTGCCCGGCAGCCGCTGGAACAACAGGAGCGTGATGACGACGAGCGCCGCGAAGATGCCGAGGAAGCGCAGCGGCCGGATCAGGATGCGGCCGACGACGCCCTGGTAGCGGCCCGTGGTGCGCGAGAACCAGCCATTGAACCAGCCGAAGAACCGGTCGAACTGGCGGCGCACCGGGTGGCCCGACTCCTCGGTATCCCGATGCAGCGGCTTGAGCATCGTCGCGCACAGCGCCGGCGTGAGCGTGAGCGCCATGAGCGCCGAGAAGGCGATGGAGATGGCGAGCGTGACCGAGAACTGCCGGTAGATGCCGCCCGTGGTGCCGGGAAAGAACGCCATCGGCACGAACACCGCCACGAGCACGAGCGTGATGCCGATGATCGCCGACGTGATCTGCCCCATCGCCTTCACCGTCGCGTCGTACGGCGACAGCCCTTCCTCCGACATGATCCGCTCGACGTTCTCGATCACGACGATGGCGTCGTCCACGAGGATGCCGATGGCCATCACCATGCCGAACAGCGTCAGCACGTTGATGGAGAAGCCGAGCACCCAGAGGCCGAGGCAGGCGCCGGCGAGCGCGATCGGCACGACGATCGTCGGGATGAGCGTCGCCCGCCAGTTCTGGAGGAAGAGGAACATGACGAGGAAGACGAGGATCATCGCCTCGATCAGCGTCTCCACCACCGAGCTCACCGACGCGCTGACGAAGGGCGTGGAGTCGAAGGGGACGCTCCAGCCGATGTCCGGCGGGAAGCTCTGGGCCAGCTCCGCCATGCGCGCCTTCACGGCGTTCGCCACCTCGAGTGCGTTCGCCCCCGGGGTGAGCTGGACCGCCATGCCGGCGGCGGGCGCGCCGTTCAGCTCCATGTCGAAGTTGTAGCTCGCCGCGCCGAGCTCCACGCGCGCCACGTCGCCAAGGCGCACCACGGAGCCGTCGGGATTGGCGCGCAGGATGATGTTGGCGAACTGCTCCGGCGTGGTGAAGCGGCTCTGGGTGAGGATGGCCGCGTTCAGCTCACTGCCATTGGCCAGCGGCCGATCGCCAAGCGCGCCACCGGCCGACTGGCTGTTCTGCTCCTGCACCGCGGCGAGCGCGTCGGAGGGCGACAGGTTGAACGTCGCGAGGCGCGCCGGGTCGAGCCAGATGCGCATCGCGTACTCGGACGAGAACGATCGCACGTCGCCCACGCCGGGCACGCGGCGCAGCTCGTCCACCACCCGCTGCGTGGCGAAGTTGCCCAGCTCCAGCGTGCTCATGCCGCCGCTCTTCGAGGTAAGCGCGACGATGAGCAGGAAGCCGGTGTTCGCCTTCACCACCTGCACCCCCTGGCGTCGCACCTCCTCCGGGAGCCGTGACTCCACGCGCCGCAGGCGGTTCTGCACCTCCATCAGCGCGACGTTGATGTCGGTGCCGGAGCGGAAGGTCACGGTGATGGACACGGTGCCGTTCGACTGGCTCGACGACGACATGTAGAGGAATCCCTCGACGCCGTTGAGCTCCTGCTCGATGACCTGCGTGACGTTCGTCGCCAGCACCGAGGCATCGGCGCCGGGATATGCGGCGCTGATGGTGAGCGAGGGCGGCGTGATCGTCGGATACTGCTCGATTGGCAGCGACCGGAGCGCGATGAAGCCGGCAAAGACGATCGCGAGCGCGATCACCCACGAGAAGACAGGGCGATCGATGAAGAAGCGTGAGCTCATGGCTGCCCGCTCAGCGCCCGGTGTCGGCGGGCTGCGGCGCCGCGGGTGGCGTGGTGCTCACCGCCACCGGCTTCACCGGCTTTCCCGGCGCGGCCTTCTGCAGGCCGTCGACGATCACGTGCTCACCCGGGTCGAGGCCGCTCTCGATCACCCACGATCCGCCCTCGAGCGGGCCGACCTTCACCGGCCTCACTTCGGCGACGTTCTTCGCATTCACCACCATCACCGTCGCGCCCTGCGGCGTCACCGTGACGGCGCGCTGCGGAACGAGCAGCCCCTTCGCCTGCACGCCGGCCTCGATGCGGCCGCGCACGAACTGGCCCGGCAGCAGGGTGCGCTGCGGGTTCGGGAACTCGGCGCGCAGCGCAGCCGTGCCGGTGGCCTCGTCGATCGCCATGTCCACGAAGTCGAGGTGCCCCGTCATGCCGTAGACGCTGCCGTCCTCGAGCACGAGATGGACGGGCACGTTGTTCGGCGTCGGCACCTGGATCGCGCCCGACGAGATCCGGTTGCGCAGGTCGAGCAGGTCGGAGCTCGATTGCGAGAAGTTCGCGTAGATCGGGTCGATCTGCTCGATCGTCGTGAGCAGCGTGGCGGCGCCGCCGCTCACCAGCGCGCCTTCCGTGACCATGGCGCGGCCGGCGCGGCCGGAGATCGGCGCGGTGACGGTGGTGTAGTCGAGGTTGAGCCGCGCCGCGGCGATCTGCGCCCTGGCCTGCGCCACGTCCGCCTGCGCCGTGCGCAGCCGCGCGACGGCAGCGTCGTACTCCTGCTGGCTGAGCGCCTGCTGGGCGACGAGCCCCTTGTAGCGCGTCACGTCCTGCTGCGCATTGGCCTCGGTGGCTTCGGCACGCGACAGCGCAGCCTCGGCGGCGTTGAGCTTCGCGCGCAGCTCGCGTGGATCGATCGCGAACAGCGGCTGGCCGGCGCGGACGTCGGTCCCCTCGGTGTAGAGCCGGCGCTGCACGATGCCGTCCACGCGCGCACGCACCTCGGCGGTACGCGTCGCCTGGAGGCGGCCGGGCAGCTCGATCACGTTGACGATCGGCTGCGTCGCGAGGGTGATTATGCCGACTTCGGGGGGAGGCGGAGCGGGGGGCGCGGCAGAACCGGAGCAGGCAGCAAGAAGCAGCGCGGCGGACAGGCGCCACGCGGAGTCGGGCTTGAACATCCAATGACAATAGTCGTTCGCTCCCGAGTGGTCCACTCGCCCGCTCGGGCGCGCGGACATTCGCCCTCCCCGCTCGGAAACACTAGATTGCAGGGAGCGGAACTTCCGCTGCTCGTCGCCGTATGGCCCCACCATGACTCGTCTCTCCCACGAGCCCGAGACGCCGTGACCGACGCCCAGTCCAGCCTTCAGCAGCGCGTCGTCGCCGCGCTTGGTGACCAGTACGACATCGATTGCGAGATCGGCCGCGGCGGAATGTCCGTCGTCTATCGCGCACGGGACCGCCGGCTCGATCGCCACGTCGCCATCAAGGCGCTCCCTCCGGAACTCGCCTACGACCCCGCCATCCGCACGCGCTTCACGCGCGAGGCACGCACGTCGGCGCAGCTCGCGCATGCGCACATCGTGCCGATCCACGACGTGGGCGAGCGCGATGGCATCGCCTACTTCGTGATGTCGCTCGTGCAGGGAGGCAGCCTGGCCGACCTGCTCGCGCGCGAGCCTCGCCTGCCGATCGCTCGCGTTCGTGCCATCCTCGCCGAGCTGGCGGATGCACTCGCCTTCGCCCACCTGCGCGGAGTGATCCACCGCGACGTGAAGCCGGACAACGTGCTGATCGATGGAGATACGGGCCGCTCGATGGTGACTGACTTCGGCATCGCGCGCGCGATCGAGGCAGGGACCCGGCTCACCATCACCGGCAACGCCGTGGGGACGCCGACGTACATGTCGCCCGAGCAGGCGATGGGCGAGCGTGAGATCGACGGGCGCAGCGATCTGTACTCGCTGGGCATCCTCGGCTATCAGATGCTCACGGGACGGGTGCCGTTCGTGGCGGGCAACTCCATGGCGCTGCTGCTGAAGCACGTCTCGGAGGTGCCACGCCCAATCGCCGAGCTGCGGCCGGACACGCCGCCAGCGCTGCGCGATGCCATCGAGCGCGCCATGATGAAGCAGCCGGAGGATCGCTGGCCCACCGCGACGTCGATGCGCGAGGCGATCCTGTCGAACGAGGCCGCTCCCGCCACGAGCTGGCGTACCGAGCAGCGCGAACCGATGCGCTACACCACGCCTCGTCCACGCGGTGTGCGCCAGGAGTCGCGGGTTTCGTATGCCTCGCCGCGTCGCGGAACTCCGGCGCTGGAGTCGCCGCGCGAGCTCGTGCCCGTTCCGCAGCGCGACAGTAGCATCGAGCTGGTGCCGCCGCACCTCGCGGCGCTCACGGACGTGCAGCGCGCCGACCTGCGTCTCTGGGACGGACGGGTGAACCTGCTCGCCCGCGTGAAGGCGCTGCGTGGTTACGTCCTGATGACGCTCGGCATGACCGCCCTCGGTGTCGCCGGCTTCGTCATCGGCGTGGAGGACATTCCCCCGCTCGTGCTCTCGCCGCTCGTGCCCGCGTACATGTGGGTGAGGTCCTGGAAGCGTGGCCGGTCGCTTCGCTCGGCGGGGCTCAAGCTCCGGCGCGTACTGCTCATGCCTCGAGCGAAGCAGGCGCTTCCAGCGCCGCCGGCGCCGCCGCCACCCACGCTGCAGGAGCAGCTCGAGGCACTCGTCTCGCGCGAGGTGCTCGAGGGCCCACACGGCGCCGCGCTCCGCCGCGCCGCCGAGGATCGTGCCGCCATTCTCGAGACGGCGGCGGGGCTGAAGGAGGCCGACCGGGCGCTGCTGCCCGACCTCGTCCCCACCGTGGAGTCACTGCTTGGGCAGGCGGCACAGCTCGCGTACTCGCTCCATCGGCTGGAGCCGAGCGTGGACCTGCGCCAGGCCGAGGAGCTCGACGCGCGCATCGCGACCATGGAGCGCGGCGTCGTGTCGGTCGAGGACGAGCGGCGGCTCTCCCTGCTGCGCCGGCAGCGCGATACCCTGCGCGCGCTCGGCGAGCGTCGCGCGGCGCTGGTTCGTCAGCTCGAGAACGCCGGGCTCGCGCTCGGCAGCCTGCGGCTGGATCTCGTCAAGCTGCGCTCGTCCGGGCTGCATTCAGCATTCACCGATGTGTCCTCCGCCACGCAGGAAGTGCGAGCCCTGTCACGCGACATCGACGTGATGCTCGCGGCGGCCAACGAGGTCCGCAGCCTGTGAGTCCACGTCGGCCAGGGGGAGCACGGCGCGCGTCCTGCATTGAAGCGAGCGGCGCCGCGGCCATTCGGGCCCTGGCGCGCCGTACCCTGGAGATTCCCATGACCGCTCTTTCTCGTACGCTTCGCCGCGTCGCACTCGCGGCCACCTTCATCATGCTCCCCGGCATCGCGCAGGCGCAGGTGCCGTCGTCGTCCGTGCGTCCCGCGCTCCCTGATCGTGTGTCGCCGCCCATCCCACTCGGCAACTCCAGGCTCGTGCTCGCCGCGCCCTTCGCCGACACCATCTACGCGGTGAACGTGACGGTGGAGGTCGAAGCCAACGGCAAGGCGGACCTCAATACCCTGGAGCTGGGCGGCTCGGCGGGTGAGTACAATCGAAAGGCCGTCACCGAATGGCTGAAGAAGACCACGTTCCGGCCGGCCAGGCGCAACGGCGTGCCCATTCGCTCGACGTTCCGCATGTCGGCGGAAACGCTCAAGCAGAGCGATGCGCCCGACAGCTCGGCGGCAGCGCCGCAGTGATGCGGGACATGCGCCAGGGGGCGGCGATTCGCTGGTTGGCGGCGGGGAGCATCGTGTTCCTCGCCGCCTGTTCGCGTGTGGCCACCGCGCCGGTCGGCCCGCCCGTGCAGCCCGACACCACGCCACCACCGATCGTGCACGAGATGCGCGGGCTCTGGGTCGCCACGGTGGCGAACATCGACTGGCCGTCGCGCAAGACGCTCAGCGCCGACCAGCAGCGCGCCGAGCTCGTGGGCATCCTCGACCGCGCGAAGGCGACCGGCTTCAACGCCATCTTCCTCCAGGTCCGTTCGGCGAGCGACGCATTGTACGCCTCGTCGCTGGAGCCGTGGGCGGTCCAGCTGACCGGCACCCAGGGAAAGGATCCAGGCTACGATCCCCTCGCGTTCGCCGTCGCCGAAGCGCACGCCCGCGGCCTCGAGCTGCATGCGTGGATCAATCCGTATCGGGCGGGCAGCGCGGCGGACAGCGCGTCGCTCGCGCCCAATCACGTGTTCCACGCGCGGCGTGACCTCGTGCGCGTGTATGGCTCGTCGCTCTGGCTCGATCCGGGCGAGCCCGCCGTGCAGGACTACGTGATCAGCGTCGTGAAGGACATCGCGCAGCGTTATGACGTGGATGGCATCCACGCGGACGATTACTTCTATCCCTACCAGCAGCGCGACGCGAACGGCGCCACGATCGCCTTTCCCGACAGCGCCTCGTACGTGAAGAGCGGCAGCACCCTGCCGCGCGACGACTGGCGCCGCGCGAACGTGGATCAGTTCATCCAGCGCCTCTACCGCGAGGTGCACGCGGTCAAGCCGGCCATCGACGTGGGCGTCTCGCCCTTCGGCATCTGGCGCCCGGGCAACCCGCCCGGGATCACGGGGATGGACGCGTACGCCACCATCTACGCCGACTCGCGGAAGTGGCTGCAGCAGGGATGGGTGGACTACCTCGCGCCGCAGCTGTACTGGGCCGACAGCCCGGCGCAGCAGAGCTTTTCCGCGCTGCTCGACTGGTGGATCTCGCAGAACGTGCTGAAGCGCAACCTCTGGCCGGGGATGGCCGCGTATCGCGTCAACGACGGGACGCCGACGTCGTTCAGCGCGACGGAGATTCCGGACCAGATCCGTCTCACGCGCGCGCGTGCCGGCGCGACGGGCGAGCTGCTCTACAACACCGGCTCCACGCTCACGAAGAACGGCGGTACCGTGGCGGCATCCATCGCGCCACTCTACGCCAACCTCGCCATCGCGCCCACCTCGTCCTGGCTGGACGGTTCGGCGCCTCCCGCGCCGACGATCGCGGTCAGCGGTTCGACGGTGACGATCACCCCCGCCCCCGGGGAAGGCGCGCGCTGGTGGCTCGTGCGTGCCCGTACTGGCGGGAGCTGGCGCTCGACGCTCATTTTCGGCAGCCAGACCACCGTCAGCCTCCCGGCCGCGCCGGAGCGCGTGATGGTGAACGCGGTGGATGAAGCAGGGAACACCAGCGCGGACGTGAGGTGGACGACGCCGTGACCGACGACCAGCCGACGCATGCGGGTGTGCACTTTCCGCCGCCGTTCATCTACGTCGGCGGCATCGTGATCGGCTGGTTGCTCGACCGCGCGTGGCCCTGGCCGGTCACGCGCGTCCCTGGCTCGAGCGCGTCCACGGCGCGCGTCATCCTCGCCTTCGCGTTCGTGGTCGCGTATCTCGTCCTGTTTCTCGGCGCCCTCTCCGCCTTTCGGCGAGCGCGCACGACGCTCATCCCCAACCGGCCGGCCACGGCGTTCGTGACGAGCGGACCATACCGCTGGTCGCGCAACCCGATGTACGTCAGCCTCGCGCTGCTCTACCTGGCCGTTGCGCTCTGGGTGAACAGCTGGTGGGCCGTGCTGATGCTCGTGCCGGTGCTGGTGGTGGTCCAGACGGCCGTGATCGCGCGGGAGGAGCGCTATCTCTCGTCCGCCTTTCCCGGCGACTACCAATCCTACTGCGGCCGCACCCGCCGCTGGCTCTGAAGCGCTGCGCTCGAGCTTTCACCGTCGAGGCGTCGCGCGTATATCCATGAAATGAACCGCATCGCGCTCCTGCTCGCGGTCGTCCCGACGCTCGTCGCGGCGTGTCGCCCCGTCACGCAGCCGCCGCTGGTTGCGGCTCCCGCGCCGGCGTCGCAGAACCAGTCGCCGATGACCGATGCGACCCGCCGCCACGAGCGGCTCACGCCTCGCGAGCTGGGTGGGAGCACGCGCACCTTCGCCGGCCCGGCCAGGAAGCCGGTGGACATCTGGATTCCCGACGCGGCGCGGCAGCGCGACACGGTGGATGTCGTGATCCACTTCTTCGGTGCTGCATGGCTGCCGGAGCAGGCGGTTGCCGTCGCCGCGCCCGGCGCGGTGGCTGTCGTTCTCAACCTCGGCGGCGGGTCGGGGATCTATGATCGATCCTTTCGCGATCCCTCGGCATTCGACTCGCTGCTCGTCGCAGTCCAGCGCGAGCTCGCCGCTGCCTTCGGTCGGCCGGTGCGCCTCGGCACCGTCACGCTCAGTGCCTTCTCCGCCGGACATGGTGCGGTACGCGCCATCCTTGCCGACCCGCGCCATTTCGCGCGCGTGAGCAGCGTGCTGCTGCTGGACGGAATGCACACGTCGTACGTGCCGGAGCGGAAGGTGCTTGCCGACGGTGGTACGCTCGATACGACGAACCTGGTTGCCTTCCGTGATTTCGCTCGCGCCGCGATGAACGGTGAGAAGCGCTTCCTCGTCACCCATTCCGAGATCTTTCCCGGTACCTTCGCCAGCACCACCGAGACGGCGGACTGGGTGCTTGCCTCGCTCGGCCTGCATCGCACACCGGTGCTCGAATGGGGCCCTCGCGGCATGCAGCAGCTCAGCGAGGTGCAGGCGGGCCGTTTCGAGATCCGCGGCTTTGCCGGTAACACGGCACCCGACCACATCGACCAGCTCCACGCCATGCCTGAGCTGCTGGCGCGCCTGCTCGTCCCATGACGCAGAGCTGGTTCTTCACGCCAGCGTTGCTCGGCGTGAAGGAATCCTGGCGGCTCGCACGCTGGTGCGTGGAGCAGGGGGCGGACGAGTTTACCGTACGGGTACTCTGCGCCGAAGGCCAGGGCACACGTGCCGACCTGTTCGAGGATACCTTCGAGGCCCGTGTCGTCACGACCGACCTTCGGCATGTCGTTGCGACACTGGAGGACGAACCGGCGCGCCAGGTCCGCCTCTGGCGCCTGGACGAGGATGCACTGCAGGCGCTTCGCACCTTTCTCCCCGATGGCCTGTTCACCCATCGAGTGGATCCCCACGGCTGGCTGGAGGATCCGATGTTCTTTCGCGATGGTCAGCTGATGCTCGGCGTCGTGACGCACCAGCGCGAAGGGGTCGTGCGGGTCACGCCGGTGGAGCTACGCGAGCTCGAGCGTATCGGCTTCGATTTTGCCCGGGAGGCGACGGCGATCCGCTTCTGACGCATCGCGTCGCCCGCGTACCGCCGCGCATGCAACCGCCCTTTGTCCCGCCATGGTCATGCGGCTATCGTGCGTACGACCCGCACCACTCACCTCCGACACGAGATCCAGGACGATAGATGCCAAAGCTCAGGGCGAGAGAGGCGTTCAAGCGGCTGAGGGAAGGAAACCTCCGCTTCACCGGCAGCATGACCGGCGACGCCGAGATGCAGGGCGCGACGAGGCCGAAGCTGTCGAAGGCCACCGATCCCTTTGCCATCATCCTCGGCTGCTCGGACGCGCGCGTCCCGGCGGAGATCGTGTTCGATTGCGGGCTCGGTGACCTGTTCGTGATCCGCGTCGCCGGGAACATCGTCGCGCCCTCCCTCGTCGGCAGCGTGGAGTTCGCCGCCGAGCGGATGGGCACGCGTCTCGTCGTCGTGCTCGGCCACACGCAGTGCGGCGCGATCCAGGCCACGATCGAGGCGCTCGAGAAGCCGGATGCGAACACGTCGCGCAACCTTCTCGCCATCGTCGATCGGGTGCGGCCGTCGGTGGAGGGCCTCTTCGCCACTGACCTGCGGAAGGATCACGCTGCACTGTCGCGCGCCGCGGTGCGCGCCAACATCCGTGCGTCCGCGAACCACCTGCGCCACGGGTCGCGCGTGCTCGAGCAGCTCATTCAGGACGAAGGACTGCTCGTCGTCGGCGCCGAGTACTCGCTCGACACCGGCGTCGTGGATTTCTTCGACGGCGTCCCCGAAGGGCTCTGATCACGCCGTAGCGCGATGGTGGGCCGATCCTCGCACGGCGGACGTGAGGGCGCCCACCACCGCGACGCCGGCGGCGGCGAGGAGACTCGTGCGGATGCCGGCTACCAGACCGTCGGCTGGCGACGCGGCATGTGCTGCCACGGTGGTGAAGATCGCCGCGGCAAAGCCGACGCCGAGCACCATCCCCACGTTGCGCGAGGTGGCCAGCACACCCGACGCGACGCCTTGCCGGAACGGCGGCGCGGCGCCCATGAGCGCGCTGTTGTTCGGTGAGACGAAGATCCCGACGCCGAGTCCCACGAGTGCCAGTGCGCCGGCGAGGGCGCGCAGCGAGCCGTGCGCCGTGAGGAGCGCGAGCAGGACGAGCCCCGCGGCGAGCAGCACCATTCCCACCGTCGCCAGGCCGCGTGAGCCGATACGGTCCGAGAGCGTGCCACTGATCGGGGCGACGACGGCCATCACGATCGGCTGCGCCGTGAGCACGAGCCCTGCCTGTGCGGTGCCGAGTCCTCGGCCCTGAATGAGGAGGAATGGCAGCACGAACGTCACGGCATACACACACGCGTAGTTGAGCAGCGCGCTCGCCGCCGACGCGCTGAAGGTACGGCTGCCGAAGAGCGACAGGTCGAGCATCGGCGCGGGCCGCGTGCGCTCCACCTGGATGAAGACGGCAAGGAGGACGAGCCCTCCCAGCAGCACGCCCAGCGTAAGTGGCGACGCCCACCCCCACGCGTGGCCCTGGTTGAGCGCGATCATCAGCGCCACCAGGCCGGCCGTGAACACGGAGGCGCCGAGGAAGTCGAAGCGCTCCTCCGCCTTCGCCACGTGGTCGTCGCCGATGCTGCGCATCGCCAGCGTGATGGCCGCGATGCCGACCGGCACGTTGATGTAGAACACCGAGCGCCATCCGAACGCCTGCGCCAGCCAGCCCCCGAGTGAGGGCCCCACCGTGAGCCCCAGGTACGTGAACGTGCCCTGTGCGCCGAGCGCGCGCCCGCGCTGGCGTGACGGGAAGCTTCGCGTCAGGATGGCGGGCGACGTGGCCATGAGCATCGCCGCCCCCAGCGCCTGGATCACCCGCATCGCGACGAGCGTGTGCGCCGAGCTCGCCAGCCCGCACAACGCCGACCCGACGACGAACAGGGCGAAGCCGGCGAGAAAAAGTCGCTTGTGCCCGAACAGGTCGCCCGCTCGGCCGATGCTCAGCAGGAGGCCGGAGATGACCAGCAGGTAGATGGTCGTGACCCACTCGATGCCGGCGATGCTCGTCTGCAGCGCGTGGCTGAGGACGGGCAGCAGCGTGTTCACCACGCTGCCATCGAGCGCCGACATGAACGTGCCGATGCCGACCGTCGTCAGCACGAGCCAGCGCGAGCGCGCCGGCAGAACCGTCTCAGCAGCCACCACCCCTCCCTGATCGTGCGTGGGTCCGGTCAACATCCGTACCGCGCCTGCAATTGGTGCTTGACGCCGTCGCCGGGGTGCCGTACTCTGTGCCCATGCGCTCGCATCCATTCAATCTGCCGGCCACTAACGCCAATCGGTGCTCCTCGCGGAGGTCCGGCTAGCTCGCACGCGCTCGCTTCATACGCTGCCACGCCCGCCAGGCCTCCCGCCGGCGGGCGTTTGTGTTTTCTTGGGGTGTAGGTCAATTGGCAGACCGCCCGGCTGTTACCCGGGAAGTTGCAGGTTCGAATCCTGCCGCCCCAGTCCTGCAGTGCGTGGCCAGCCGTCCGGTGGCTGGCCGGCCTTCGACTCTGACGCGAGGCGCTCATGACCCGTCGCAGGCTGCTTCAGATGTTCGCCGCGTGCAGCGCCCTCCTCGCCGCGTGCGGCCAACCAGACGCTGCGGCCGACGGAACGTCGCGCGTCGCGGACACGGCGATCGTCCCGCTCGACCCCGAACGTGCGGTGCGTCGCGTCGTCACGTTGTTCGGGTCACGCATGCAGACGGTCTCGTTGCTTGCGCCCGACAGCATCGCCGCGTCGCGGCTGCAGGAGGCGTATGGCACTCTCGTTACGCCCGACCTGCTGAGCGACTGGATGGCTCGGCCGACGGTCGCGCCCGGCCGTCGCGTCTCGAGCCCATGGCCGGACCGCATCGAGGTGAAGTCCGTCACGCCGTCCGGTTCGGACGAGTACCTCGTCACCGGCTCCCTGATCTTCGAGAGCAGCGCAGGGGAGACGGCAGAGAACGTGGCCAGCCGACCCGTACGACTGCACGTCCGCCGAAGCGGAAGCGGCCGCTGGCGCATCAGCATGTACGAACAACCCGCGGCCAGCGGGGACGCATCGTGACCTCCCCATCGCTGGCGCGCACAGCGTGGTGCGCGCCAGCGATCCGCACGATCAGGCGCCGAGCCTGAGTCCGGGCAGCAGCGCGCCCAGCGCGAGGCCGAGGATGTACAGCCAGCCGAAGGCCCGGTTGTGCACCAGACAGACGCGGTGGTACCAGAGCGGCCATCCCACGTAGCCGGCTGGCGGTTCCGCCGGTGCGGGCGACGACATCACGCGTACGGCGCGGATCGCCCGTGGCGCGGCGAACAGCACGAGCAGGACGAACGGCGACAGCGCGCCGACCAGGACGCCCCCCGCCACGAACAGGTACATCCCGATCACCGCGGCGCGATTGAGCGTGCGCGCGGGTCCTTCGCCGAGCAGCACCGGTAGCGTGCGCTGGTGCTTGCCGGCGTCGAACTGCCGCTGGTCGATGTGCTTGCCGACGAGAATGGACATCACCCCGAGTCCGTACGGGACCGAGGCCAGCAGCGCCGCGGCGGAATAGTGGCCCGACAGGGCGAAATATCCGCCCGCCACCATCAGCGGTCCCCATACGACGAACGCGGCCATCTCGCCGAGTCCGAGCTCCTTGAGCGCGCGCGGCGCCGCGTCGTACGCCCAGAGCAGCAGCGCACCGATCACCACGAGCCAGACTGCAGGCCAGCCGCGCAGCCACACGAAGTACCCGCCGATGCCGGCCGCGATCACCGCCAGCACCACCAGCCCGCGCACCAGCAGCGAGGAGCTCACGGCGCCGCTGAGCACCGGATGCACCGTGTAGCGCCGGCGTGGCGAGTCGTCGGTGTCATGGCCGCGCCGCGCGCCGAAGTAGTCGTTGGACAGGTTGCTGATCGCGTGCAGCACCACGTAGCCGAGCACCAGCAGCGCGAAGGGGAGGGGCGCGAACCGCCGGTCGGTGAGCGCCAGCAGTCCCGCGATCAGCGCGGCCTGGAACGAGATCACGAGGATCACGCTGCGCGCCGAATAGAGGAAACGCGCGACGGGATCCAGCGACGCCATGTCCTCGGCAAGGGGCGGATAGAAGCCGGTGAAGGCGCGCGCCCACTCGCGCGGGCCGCGCCCCGTCGGCCGTCGGCCGGCGGGCACCGGAGATGGATTCGTGGAAGCGTGCGTCATCGAGTCGGGCTCGCTGTTCGGTGGTGCCTAATCATACACCGTTGCCGTGCCGCGGCACGTTGCGCATCGTACGAGGGACCGCTCCCGCAACCGCCTGGTGACCGCGTCATGTACCTGCATCGACAAGTGGGCAGCCTGATGCTGCTCGTGCTGCTGCTGCCTTCCGCCTTCTGTGCATTCCTGGCGTGGAGGTCGGGACCGCAGTGGCTCTACCTGTTCGCTGCTGCCTTCCTCGTCATCGCCTGGCTCTTCTCGTCGCTCACCGTTCAGGTGAACGATCGCGAGCTGGTGAGCTGGTTCGGGCCCGGATTCTGGCACGTTCGCGCCCCGCTCCAGCGAATCGTGGGCGTGGAGCGCACCAGATCATCGGGACTGGAAGGGTGGGGAATCAGGATCACGACGCGCGGCATGCTGTACAACGTCTCGGGCCGCGACGCGGTCGAGATCCGACTCGACGATGGACGTCGCTTCCGCCTCGGCACGGACGATCCCGACGGGCTCGTCGCGGCGCTGCGGGCGCACATGGCAGGGAGGACCTCGGTTTGACTGCTGCACTTCCCGAAGTCTGGCTTCGCGGCCCTCTCCCGGACGTGCCGCCTCTCCTGCAGCCGGTGGCGCACAGCCTCCTCCAGTGCCGCGAGGAGGTGGACGCGAAGCTGTCCATGCTCGATGCTGCGCAGCTCGTGACGAGACCGGCCGGCGCAGCCTCCATCGCATTTCACCTCATCCACGCCATGGGCAGCCTCGATCGGTTGCTCACCTACGCGCGCGGCGAGCAGCTGTCGGACGCACGGCTCGCCGCGCTGCGCGCCGAGTCCGGCGTGGAAGCCGCGACTCAGGACGGCGCGATGCTGGCGCGACGGTTCGGCGCGGCAGTGGAGGAGGCGCTGGTGCAGGTGCGCGCCACGCCCGAGCGCGAATTGCTCGCCGCGCGCGAGGTGGGTCGCGGCCGGCTTCCCTCGACCGTGATCGGCCTCCTGTTCCACTCCGCCGAGCATACCCAGCGACATGTGGGTCAGGCGGTGACGACCGCGCGGATCGTTCTGGAAGCGACGCGCGGGTGATGCAGCGCGCCGCACTTCGCCGCCGGCTGGCGTGGGCGTCGTTGGTCATCCTGCTCTGCAGCGTGGCGGCGAGCCTGCGCATGCATCGGCGGGCTGCCATCGCAGCCGCTCCCGCCGGACAGGCCACCTGCCAGGCGGCCGAGCGCGACAGCATCCGTGTCGCTCGCGTTGCCGTGGACACGATTGGCGACCTGCGCGCTCGTCGCCAGCACGTGAGGCGCTTTTCGTGGACACCGAGAGGCATCGAGGTGCGTACGGAAGACGACGATGCCCTCGCTGCGCACGACGGCGGACTTGCCGCCTTCGACTGCACGGGGCGACTCACCTTTCTCTGGCTCGACGGTGGCTGAGCTGGCGGCCTCGTGACATCTTCGGGGATGCGCGCCTCGGCGATCCGATTCCTCGACGTACCGCGGTACCAAGGAGGGACGATGTTCGGACTTCAGCGCTGGAAGGCGGGAACGCTGCTCGCGACCTGGGTCGCGTACTGGGCGGCGCTCGTTGGCGTCACCATCGGGCCGGGCCTCCTGAAGGCCTGGCGGCTGACGCATGCTCCCGGCTCGCACGGCACCATGAGCGCTTCCTTCGACAACGGAAAGCTGCTGTTCGACGTCAACGAGGCCGTCGGTGCCGGTGCATGGTCATTCCACACGTCGGTGGCCGAGGCGGTCGCGTGGATCGCCATTCCGCCACTCGCCCTGTGGGCGCTCTGGCTCCTGAGCCGCCCACGTCACGATGCGCTGCAGCCCGCGGATCCCGCCATGCTCCACGCGCCGCAGTCGGTGGGTACCATGCCGGGAGGAGCGTCGCCGCACCACGCCTCGGAGCGAGTGGAGCGCAGGCCGTGAGCAGCGTCGTCCGCGTTCGGCTGGCGCGCGCCATTTCCATCGCGATCGTGTTGGTGAGCGGCCCCCTGGATCAGGGGGCCGGCCGGACGCTGCTGGCCCAGGCGCCGTCGCCGCGCGCGCCGCGAACGATCCTCGCCATCGGCGCCCACGCCGGCGACATGGAGCTGACGGCCGGTGCGCTGCTGCTCAAGCAGCACGAGCTCGGCGACAGCATCGTCCTGCTGCACCTCACGCTCGGTGAAGGAGGAAACCCGAAGCTGCCGCCGTCGCAGTACGGCGAGCAGAAGCGCCGCGAGGCGCGGCAGGCGGCTGCAATGCTCGGTGCGCGCGTCATCTTCGGACCTTACAAGGACGGCGAGCTGCCGAATACCGAAGACGCGCGTCGCTACGTGGCGGAGCTGATCCGCGAGGTGAAGCCGACGCTCGTCATCACGCACTGGCGGAACAGCATTCACCGCGACCACGCGAACACGCACGCCATCGTGGAGGACGCCGTGCTCCTCGCCTCGCTCGAGGGCGTGAAGCTCGCCAGCCCGCCCCACCGTGGCGTGCGGCTCTGGTATGCCGAGAACTGGGAAGACGCGGAGGGGTTCGCACCCTATCTGTACGTGGACGTCTCGGAGCAGATGGACAAGTGGCGGCAGCTCG
This sequence comes from Gemmatimonadaceae bacterium, assembly GCA_036377775.1. GTDB lineage: Bacteria > Gemmatimonadota > Gemmatimonadetes > Gemmatimonadales > Gemmatimonadaceae > AG11. The sequence goes on from DASUXT010000073.1 coordinate 21,912, forward strand.
TGAGCAGCTACGAGTTCGTGCGCGGCGGCATTTCGTCCTTCGCCTACCTCGACTACTATGGCGCACTCGCGACGCTGCGCGGCGCCGAAGCGCATCGTTCCCGCGCCGAGGCGTTCGACATCGACCCGCTCGGCAAGAAGCAGGTGCTGAATGCCGTCCCGTGACGGGCGCGCCGAGCTCGCCACCGAAACGGCTGCGCGCGTGGGCGCGTAGTGACGTGATCCGACGACCCGATTCGAACCCTGGAGCCGAACATGATTGACTTCCTGCCGATGCACTTCCTGGGCACCATGCGTGAGCACTACGTGCTCCTGTTCGGAGCAGCCGGGGGAATCGGACTCATGGCTGGCTTCGTCGGGAGCTGGATCGGCGGCTACTTTGGCGCGCGGCGCGCGGTGCGGGCGGCGCAGCTCGAGGCACCCGTGGCCAGCGACGTGTCACGCGTCCAGATCGCCCAGCTCAGCCAGATGGTGGAGGCGATCGCCATCGAGGTGGAACGCGTCGCCGAAGGACAGCGGTTCACGACGCGACTGCTCGCGGACCGCATCCCGCACGCCCCGTCCGACCTGCGCGCACGGGCCTCCGACATGACCACACCGCATTAGGAACCATTCGTGCACTCCGTGCGCTGGTCGTCACATCGAACCCGGACCAGCGCACGACTTCATGCCCGAAACCAGAGACGTTGCGGTCTTTGTCGGCAGCCTGCGCCGCGAATCGTGGACGCGGCGCGTTGCCGTCGCCCTCGGCCGCCTCGCGCCGCCACAGTTGAAGCTCGAGATCGTGGAGATCGGCGACCTGCCGCTCTACAACCAGGATCTCGAGACGGAAGATCCCCCCGAGCCCTGGACGCGGCTGCGCCAACGCGTTCGCGCCGCCGACGCGGTCCTCTTCGCCACGCCCGAGTACAACCGGTCAGTGCCGGCAGTGCTCAAGAACGCCATCGACGTCGGTTCACGCCCTGCGGGCAAGGCCGCATGGAACGGAAAGCCCGGCGCGGTGGTGAGCGTCTCGCCTGGTGCACTGGGCGCCTTCGGCGCGAACCATCATCTGCGACAGTCGCTCGTATTCCTCGACGTCCCCACGCTGCAGCAGCCGGAAGTCTACCTTGGAGGCGTGGCGAACCTGGTGGATGAACGGGGCGACGTCACCAACGACAGCACGCGTGCGTTTCTCACGAAGTTCATGAGCGCGTTCGCGCACTGGATCGAGGTCCAGCGATGCCAGCCATGAGGTGGATGCTCGCGCTCGTCGTGACGCTCGCCGGCTGCAGCGGGCAATCTTCACGCGAGGCGCCGGCCGAGCAGGTGCTGCGCGAGGCCGTGCAGGGCGCGGAGCAGGGTACCGATACCGGAGCGCGAGCGACGGACTCCGCGTCGGCGGCCGTGTCGGTCGCACGACCGGCCGGCTCCTGCGGTCGCCCCATCGTGGACGGCGAGGGGGTCGGGAATATCCGCATCGGCATGGCAGCCGACACGGTCAAGGCGCGCTGCGTCGTGGTCCGCGACACGGTGGAGCGGCGAGCCGAGGGGCAGCTGGAGCGCATCCTGGTCGTGCCCTTCGAGCAGGACACGGCCGTCGTCGAGGTGAACGACGGGCGCGTGTGGCGCATCGAGATCACCGAGCCGGGGCTTCGCACGTCGAACTGGCTCGGGGTGGGCACGCCGCTCTCCACGCTGCTCGCACTGAATGGCGGCGTCCAGGGACTCGTCGGTGAGGGCAACCTCTTCCTCGTTTCCCAGGCGCTGTGCGGGCTCAGCTTCGAGCTCTCGGAGCCGCGCTCCCCATCGGGTAGCTGGAACGCGGCACGGCTGCGCACGCTGCCGAAGTCCACCGTCGTGAAGCGCGTGCTGGTGATCGGCTGCCGCGATCAGTGAACGGGCAGGCGCGGCCGAGCGGTCACGCGACTGCCGACGATCTGCGCTCCAGCCGCGCCTTGAGGAACGCCAGTACCTCTGCCTCGTGCTGTCGAAGCGGCATGGCGGCGGCCCGACGCTCCCGCCACACGGGCTCGGGCATCGGCGGGAGCACCGATCCCTCCAGATATGCGTCGAGCAGCTCGGGGTGGATGTAGTACTTGCGGCAGACGCTGCGCGTGTTGCCCAGTCGCTCCGCAGTGCGATCGATCGCCGCGACGATGTTCTTCTCCGCCTGCCGCCTCGACGGCGCCGGTCCCGCCGCGCGGAGCGCCTCGGCGGTGAGCATCGTACCCGCCCAGGTGCGAAAATCCTTCGCCGTCACGTCGCGTCCCGCGATCTCGTGCAGGTAGGCGTTCACGTCCTCGGCATTCACGCTCTGTCGCGCCCCGTCGTCGTCCACGTACTGGAAGAGCTCCTGGCCGGGGAGCTCCTGGCAGCGCTGCACGATGCGGGCGATGCGCCGATCCATCACCGCCACCGAGTGCACCACGCCACTCTTGCCGCGGAAGTCGAACCGCAGCTTCGATCCGATGACGCGCACGTGCCGCTGGCGCAGCGTGGTGAGGCCGAACGACTTGTTCGCCTTCGCGTACTCGTTGGAGCCGATGCGGATCAGCGTGCGCTCGAGCAGCCAGACGACGGTCGCCATCACCTTGGCGCGTGGCAGTCCCGGCAGCGCGATGTCGTGCTCCACCCGTTCACGGATGGCGAGCAGCACGTCGCTGAACGAGATCATTCGCTCGAACTTGATTCCGTCGCGCTGCTGGCGGAAACCGGGATGATAGCGATACTGCTTGCGGCCGCGGGCGTCGCGCGCGGTGACCTGCAGGTGGCCGTTCGGATCGGGGCAGATCCACACCTCGGTCCATGCGGGCGGGATCACCAGCGAACGGAAGCGTCGCAACGCCTGGGGATCGCGGATGGTGCGACCCTCGGGATCCACGTACGAGAAGCCGCGGCCGTGACGCCGGCGACGAATCCCCGGCATCTCGTCCGTAACGTAGAACAGCCCCGCTGCCCGCGCGGAGCTTGCGTACTCCTGTTCGATGGACAGCTCCATTGGCTTCCCTCCGCGCGGACGCTCCACGATCCCGTCCGGCGCCGCGCTAGCGCATGGACGTCGAGACCGTTCCCGCCGC
>DASUXT010000074.1:0-20779 GCA_036377775.1 Gemmatimonadaceae bacterium
GGAGGACCGGAGGACCGGAGGACCGGAGGACCGGAGGACCGGAGGACCGGAGGACCGGAGGACCGGAGGACCGGAGGACCGGAGGACCGGAGGACCGGAGGACCGGAGGACCGGAGGACCGACGGTCCATCGGTCCATCGGTCCTCCGGTCCTCTGGTCCGCTTGCGGGCAATCACCGCCCCCGCGATCGTTCACCGAACAACCGCCACATCGGAGCTCGCATGCTCACCTCGGTTCGTCGTTCGCTCGCCATCGCGCTGTTCTCGCTTCCCGCACTTGCGCCAGTTCCGCTGGCCGCGCAGGCACGTATCGATCGGCCGCGGAATCGCGCCGGCCAGATTACCGTCCGCTGGCTCGGCCACGCGGCGTTCGAGATCACCTCGCCCGGGGGCACCACGCTGCTGCTCGATCCGTTCATCAGTGGGAACCCGAGTACGCCGGACTCGCTGAAGAACCTGTCGCGCTACCGGCCAGCGGCGATCCTCGTCACGCACTCCCACGACGATCATGCCGCGGACGCGAAGACCATCGCGCAGCGCAGCGGCGCCAAGGTGATCTCCACCTATGAGTGGGTGAACTCGCTGCGACTGCCGGCGGCACAGGCGTTGGGCGGAAACGTCGGGGGCACGTTCAAGGTGGGCGACGTGACCGTGCACCTCGTGCCGGCCATGCACTCGAGCGATCCGGGCGGCCGTCCCCTCGGCTTCGTGCTGCAATTCGCCGACGGCCGCACGCTGTACGACACCGGCGACACGTGGATCTTCGGCGACATGGCGCTGATCCAGGAGCTGTACCGGCCGAGCATCATCCTGCTCAACGTGGGTGGCGGTCCGTACACCGAGGACCCGCACACGGCGCACACGGCGATCACGAAGTACTTCTCGCCGACGATGATCATCCCGATGCACTACGGCACCTTCCCCGGCCTGGCCACCGAGAGCGACATCCGGGCTGAATTCGGCCGCGATCGCCGGCTCACCATCATGCGTCCCGGCCAGACGCTGCGGTTCTGATCATGGCCATCGAGCCAGCCCTCACTGCCGCCGAATGGAATGGCGTGCTGCGCCAGCAGGACGGACTGGCACAGCTGCGCGAGCAGTTCGCGCAGCTTCCCTTCCCGCCGCACGCCATCGCCGCGCTGCTGCTGTACGAGCAGCCATTCGGCTTCACGCAGCAGGATGCGCAGGACGAGATCGAGGTGAGTGACTACTGCGCGGTGATGGCGCGGCAGAACCGTGAGCTGGGCGACCAGGCGACGGCGGCCAAGTTCGACATGCTCGGGCGGCGGCACCGCGAGCGCGCGGAGAAGATCGCCGCCCTCCTGCCCCCCATGAGCATCGGCTGATCGGTCGCTACGCCACGTCGTACCGGAGCCGGCCGCCCACCACACGGGCCGGCTCCGCCAGCTTGTGCGGCACCGCGTGCGTCGCGTCGGCGATGTGCACCACCGGGATGCCGAGCGACACGAGCACGTCCGAAATGATGCGCCGATGACAGCGCCACCACAGCACCTCGGCGCACATGATCACCGTGCGCAGGCCGTACGCGATCATGAGCAGCTCGAACAACCCCTCGGCGAACTCCTCGCCCTGCACGTGATCGGCGTAGCCGCGGAAGGCGTCATGACGCCAGCCGACGTTGGGCGAATCGGCCACCGGCCGCCGCCGCCCGCCGAGCGCCGGAATCCAGACGTACGACAGTCCGTGCGCCGGCAGCTCCTCGCGCAGCGCCGGCTCGGCGAACTGCGGCAGGCGGCGCGAGCCGGGAAAGCGGCGGACGTCGGCGATCACGTCGATGTCGTACGGCGCGAGCGCAGCCAGCAGCTCCGGCAGGGAGCGGGTGGAGTGGCCAATCGTATGTACAGTGATCAACGACAACGGCAGTACCTCGTACGTTGTACTTCGTACCGCGACCCATGATTCCGACCACTCCAATGTGCCGCTGGCTTCGCGACCCGTAAGGATCGAGTGGCCGACCGTGCATTGGAGTGGCCAGCCCGTCGGTCCTGCTACGTGGTACGAAGTACCTGCTACTGCTCTTGTAGTTATTTGCCCCGCACGTACCTCTCGTACCCCTGCTGCGGCATGTCGAACACCCGTCCGTCGTGGAGCGAGCGGACGAGCTTCGCGTATTCCGCATGCGCCCACACGAGTGGCATCGCGCCGCCGCTCGGCCGGCCGTTGAACAGCTCTCGTTCCGGGATGTCCTGGCCGTCCCATACCTGCTCGGGCAGCATGCCGCCGTCGCTCGCCTGCGCGCGCATCACGCCGAGCAGGTGCACCGCCGCCTCCGGCCGTCCGGCAGCGAGCTCGTAGTGCGCGCGCTCGCCGGCAAGCAGCGGCCACGGCCGGCCGACACCCATGCCGTCGAACGGGTCGCCGTTCTCCCGCTCGCCGTATCCGTCGCCGTTGTAGCGGTACCATGCGGGACCGGTGTCGGTGCGGGTGCGCAGCAGCGCGTCGATCACCTTCACCGTGTTCAGGATGCGCGGATCGTCGGGCGCGCGTAGGCCGAAGCGCACGAGGGCGAGGGCGTCCACGCTCACGACCTCGTGATAGGGGACGAAGCTCTCGTGCAGTGCGCGGTTGCGGAGCTGGATCATGCCGTCTGACGCCCCGTTGCCGTCCATCACGTCTGGCGGAGCGATGCGGACGTAGTAGCCCTCCACGCCGACGTCGTTCGCGATGGGCGTGCCCGTCACGTACGTCCACTGGTCCACCTGGTCGTGCCAGTTGTCCGCCGTTGCCCGAAACAGGTTGGCAAGCACGTGATCCCCCGCACGCTCCGCGAAGTCGGCGGCCACGAGCAGCGCCACGATCTCCACGGCCATCGTGTAGGGAGAGTAGCCGCCATTTTCCTCCCAGCGGTCCTGTCCCGTGATCGGGCCGTTGCGCGCGAGGAAGCTCGCGGCGTCACGGATCATCGGCCAGGGATCGATGTCCGCCAGCTGCTCCTCGCGGCGCAGCAGCTCCGCGAACAGCACCGGGAAGGCGACTTCGTCCATCTGCAGGCCGTGCCAGTACGGGGTGCCGTCGAGCCAGAGGTTCTGCGCCCAGCTGCCGTCCGCCTCCTGGGTGCTGATGAGGTAGCGCAGCGTGCGGCGCGCCAGCACGTCGTGGCCGAGCGCGATGAAGGCACCGGCGCTGTTCACGAGGTCGCGCGGCCAGACGAGGTGATAGCCACCGAGCTCGTGGTCCCCCCTGCTCTCTCCCCACGGAATGGAAAGGCTGGCGATCATCGCGCCCGCCGCGCTCTTGTCCTCGTGCACGGCGAGCACGGCTGCGCTGGTACGATAGAGATCCACCACGCTCTCCGGCAGCTGGATGCGCGCGCGGCGTCGCCGGTCGCGCACGAGGCCGGCGCGCGGCTCGTGCGCCACCGCGCTGTGGTGCGCGTGCACCGCGAGCTCGCGCGCGGCGGCGCGCCGCGATTCCTCCGGCGTGACGAAGTGGCCCGGCGTGGCGGGGCCGCGGGTGTGCTCGTGAAAGCGAGTCCACGCGCGCAGGTATGACGCGACCACCCGCTCGAACCGCGACGCCAGCGTCATGCGGGCGCGCTGTGCCGCCTCGGCGGGTCCGGAGCCGAAGCCGAGCGCAAGGACGAAGGTGACCTCCGTGTCGTGCCGGTCGCGCGCATCGGCGCGCAGCTCCACCTCGCCGGCCAGCGCCACGTTTCCGTCGCGCGCCTCGGAGTAGAGCTCCGTGAGCCGGCCGGAGGCGCGCACCTGGCGCCAGCCGTCGTTCACGCCGACGAAGCCGCAGCTCGCCGCACTCCACCCCGCGCTGCAGCTCAGTGCGAGCGACACGTCCTCGCGACGCGCGAAGAGCATCGGGATGCCCTTGTAGTCGTCGAGCCAGGCGTCGTTGCCGTATCCCTGGTTGCCGATGTGCGGCGCGAGCAGCGCGAACAACCGGTAGTCCTCGAGTGCACCGACCAGCGCGCGGAAGTGCACCTGCTGCAGGAGCACCGAGCGCTCTGGATCGGTGATCACCGTCTTCTCGATCTCGTAGCGTCCCTCCTTGCAGCGGTTGACCAGGCGATAGCCCGGCACTCCGGGGCCGAGCAGGTGCACCGTGCTCGTGGTGCCACGCTTCTCCTCCGAGAACCAGCCATCCGCCGCGCTGACGAGGAAGCCGAAGTCACGCGTGTTGGCCTGGTCCACGCGCGGGTAGTAGACCTCGTCCACGATGCCGTGCGAGATGGTGAACCACACGTGACTGCGCGCGTCGAGCGCGGTGCCGACGCCGCTCTTGGCGCTCGAGGTCCAGCTTGGCTCGGAGCCGGGACCGCCGGGTGCCCGGCATGGCGCCACCGCGAGTGCCGTCATGTGAGCGTGAAGTCCGGCTCCCAGAGCCGGACGCCGCCGCGAAAGGCGTTCGCGTTGGCGCCGCGGCGCGTGCGCGGCGGAAGCTCGGGAAGCAGCCGCACGTTGCCGCCGCCGAGCACCGTGTAGTCGGCAACGACGGCGTTCATCATCAGGTCCACGACCTTCGCCACGTGCCGGCGCCAGCGACGCACCCCGATGCGCTTGAGCCCCGCGTCGCCCACGACGTCCTCGTAGGTCTCGCCGTCGAGGTATGGCAGGTGCGCGATCTCGAGCGGAATCACGACCTTGTCGCGGATGAGCGTGGTGCCGAGCCCGGTGCCAAGGCCGAGGAAGAGCATCCGCTTCCCCTGGTAGCTGCCGATTGCCTGCATGGCGGCATCGTTGATCACGCGCACCGGCCGCCCGAAGGCCCGCTCGAAATCGAAACGCGTCCAGCCGCGGCCGAGGTTGATCGGCTCACGCGTGATGCGGCCGCGCACCACCGGGCCGGGATAGCCGAGGGACACGGCATCGTAGCGCCATCCTTCCGTGGCCTCGAGCACACGATCCACCATCTGGCGCGGGGTCAGGTCGGGGCCGGAGTCCACCTTGGCCCTCGTGCGCCTGTTCGACGCCTGCGCCTTGATGTGCGAGCCGCCGACGTCCACTACCAGCACGTTCTTCGTCATCGAGCACCGATTCGCGGGAACGGAGTGCGGCCTCGTGCCGCGCATTCCGTGGCGGGCTTCGGGGTCGCACGGTTTGCGCCACGCCGCAGGCGAGGTCATCTTGTCCCGCATGCGACCGCACTTCCTCGCCTTTCGCCGCACCCTGCCCGGGGGGATGATCGTGCTCGTCTCCCTGGAAGTGGATGCCGAGGGCACCGTGCACGGAATGCTCCAGGTGGAACGCCGAGTGGATCCGACGCGACAGCTGTTCGCGACGGCGCCGGTCGTGGCGCGCGCGAGCGGAGCGACGAAGGACGAAGTGCTCCGCAAGCTGCGCACGCTCGCCGAGAACGACGCCGAGCTCGCCGAACAGATCGCCGCATGGGAAGCGGCGCATCCGTCGAGCCGCAAGCCGGGCGAGCCCTGGCAACAGTAGGGGCCTGATGCACCGCACCCCGTCGTTCGGTGAACGACGGGGCACGTGGATCAGCGTGCTGCGAGCAGCGTGATGCGTGATGCGAGCGGCGAGGCTACTGGTCGCGACGCATCGCGTCGTTGGAGATGTTGAGGTTCTCGTTGAGCGTCGCGTCGCCGTTGATGATCGACGACCAGCTCACGTGCGGGCCGTTCCGCTTCCCCTTCTCCACGACCTTCACTCCGTCCGGAGCGATGGTGACGGTGTAGAGCTTTCCCTGGTGCTCCAGCTCGCGCTTGATGGTCTTGTCGAGTTTGGTCGCCATGGCGTCCTCGGTCAGTGGGCAGTGATCGGACTCGGCGAAGCTATGCGTGAGTCCGTTGTGAGTCTAGGGTCGTACATCACAGCATAGCGAGTGTCGGGCTCTCGCGCTGCATCGGCGCCGGTCAGGTTCCCTCCAACCCGCGCAGCTCGGCCGACAGGTGCGAGCGGTCGGCCACGGTGGCGGCGAGCGGACCATGCGTCCCGAACTCGATGATGGACACCGAACCGACCGGACAGCCGAACCGATAGCGAAAGCGGCCGACGTCCACGCCGAGCAGTGCGCAGAGGGCCACGCGGATGGTGGCCTTGTGCGACACGACGAGCACGTTGCCGTCCATGTGCGCCTCGCGGATGGACTCGAACACGTGCGTTGCGCGCTGCGCGAGCGCGACTGCCGTCTCGCCGCCCGTCGGTGGATTCCACGCCGGATCGGCGACCCAGCGCTCGTATTCGTCGTGATACTCGCGGTCCACCTCGGCCACGCTCTTGCCGTCCCAGTGCCCGTAGTCGATCTCGGCGAGCCCCTCGCGCTGGTGCACCACGAGGCCGGTCGCGCGCGCGAGTGGCGCGGCCGTGGCAAGCGCACGCTGCAGCGGACTCGCATAGATGGCGTCCCACTGTGCGGTAGCGAAGCAGTCGGCGAACGCCGCGGCCATGCGTTCGCCGGCCGCGGTGAGCGGCGGATCGAGCCGCCGGCCACAGAACATGTTGGCGCGGCTCAACGCGGTCTGGCCGTGGCGCAACAGGTAGAGCGTGAGGGTCATCGATGTTCTCGTGAAGAGATGTCGCTGGCAGCGCGTCGCTCCCGCTTGCGATGATCGCGCCATGCTGTCGGGGGAATGCTGTCGAATGGAACGTGCCGGCCGCGACTACGGCACCGCCCTTGCCTTGGCAGCCACCAGCGAATCGTCATCCGATCGGCCCCACCCTACGCGGAGCAACTGCACATGGAAATGGAAACCCTGCGCGACCTGTACGTCGAGGAGCTGAAGGACCTGTACAGCGCCGAGAACCAGATTCTCAAGGCGCTGCCGCGCATGATCAAGTCGGCAACGCACCCCAGGCTGAAGAAGGCGTTCGCGAAGCACGAGAAGCAGACGCGCCAGCACGTCAAGCGGCTCGAGCGCATCTGCAAGGAGCTCGGCGAGAAGCCCACCGGCAAGAAGTGCGTCGGCATGGAAGGGCTGCTCCAGGAAGGCAAGGACCTCATCAAGGAAAAGCCGGAGCCCGATGTGCTCGACGCCGGCCTGATCAGCGCGGCGCAGCACGTGGAGCACTACGAGATGGCGGGGTACGGCACCTGCCGCACCTGGGCCCAGCTGCTCGGCTACGACAACCAGGCGCAGCTCCTCCAGACCACCCTCGACGAGGAGAAGCAGACGGACCTCGACCTGACCGGCATCGCCGAGTCAACGGTGAACATCGACGCCGAGGAGTAGTCGCGCGATCGAGTCCCGTGCACGCGTGCACGGGACTCGACAGCCGGAGGTTCGCGAGGGCATTGTTGCTGGACACCGTCGAGGTGCCGCTTCAGTGCCCTCTCGCGCTTCCCTCCGAGGAGTCCGCATGTCCGTTCGTCCCCACCGGCGGCTGGCCACCATCGCGCTGGCCGTCCTGTTCACCGCAATCGGCGCGTGCGCGCGACCCGTCGCGACGCCTGCCGCCACCCTCGCCCCGGACCTCGGCAAGCGTGCCGTCGGCGCGAATGGCATGGTCGCGTCGGCACATCCGCTGGCGAGCGAGGCAGGACTCACCGTGCTGCGCGAGGGAGGAAACGCGGTGGACGCCGCCGTGGCGACCGCGTTCGCGATCGGCGTGGTGGAACCGGAGATGTCCGGCGTGGGCGGCAGCGGGGCGATGCTCGCCTGGCTCGCGAAGGACCATCGCGCCGAGTTCCTCGACTTCTATGCTGCGCAGCCAATCGCCTCGTTTCGCGCGGCGAACGCGGTGGGTCGCGATTCCACGACGCCGATGCGCGAGGTTGGCGTGCCCGGCAACGTGGCCGGCCTGCTGCTCGCGCAGGAGCGCTTCGGCCGGCTGACGCGCGCGCAGGTGATGGCGCCGGCGATCAGGCTCGCGGAAGAAGGATTCCCGATGTACGAGGTGCTCGCGGCGATGATCCGGCGCGACAGCGCCGATCTGGCCGGTGACCCGGTGGCACGCACGATCTACCTCGTGGACGGACGCGTGCCGGCGCTCGGCGAGCACATCGCCAACCCCGCACTGGCGCGCGTGCTGCGCACGATCGCCGCCGAAGGCCGCCGCGGATTCTATGAGGGCCCGATCGCCGCGGACGTGATCGCACGCATGAACCGCGGCGGGCATCCGGTGACGGCGTCGGACTTCGCGCGCTACGAGCCGGTGTGGCGCCGGCCACTGTGCGCCACGTACGGCGATCGCCTGCTCCTCTCGGCGCCGCCACCGGAGGGCGGCCTCCAGCTCGTGGAGACGGTGAAGCTGCTCGAACCGGCGCGACTCGCCCCGCTCGGCCTCCCGACGAAGGACGCGCACGCGTTCGACCTGTTCGTGTCGGCGATGCGCGTGGGACAGACGGCGAATCGCGTGAACTTCGACCCCCGCTGGCGCGCCGTGCCGGCGCGCGGGCTGGTCTCCGATGCGTTCGTCGCCGCACGGGCGAGCGAGGTGGGATCCGGCAGTGCCGCTGCCACGGTGCGCCCGATGGACGCGACGAGGTACGACGCCGCGCCCTCGCCGGCGGCGTGCACGGTGATCGGCCCGTACGGCGCGGCGCAGCCGGCAGCTGCCACGGCCGCGGGCGACGACGGCCCATCGGGTGGCGAGACGACGCACATCTCGGTGACCGATGGCGAGGGGAACGCGGTGGCAGTGACGGTGACGAACAGCAGCGTGTTCGGCAGCGGCGCGGCGGTTGACGGGTTCTTCCTCAACAACTCGGGCGCCACGATCACGCGCGCCGAGCTCGATCGCGCCGACGCGCCCGCATGGCTGACGCGCATCACCACCATTGCGCCCACGCTGATGCTGCGTGACGGCAAGGTGGAGCTGGTGATCGGCTCACCCGGCAGCGGTCGCATCCCGCTCGCCATGGCGCAGACCATCTGGTACATGGTGGGCTACGGTCTCGATCCGCTGGAGGCCGTGCGCATGCCGCGCCTCACGCCGAGCGCCGGCAGCACCGACGTGGAAGTGGAGAGCGGCTTCGATCCGTCGGTGCTCGCCGCCGTGCGCGCGATGGGCTACCGCCCCGAGCCACCGGGCTTCGAGTACGCCCGGATCTACCTCGTCGCCCGTCGTGGCGACAGCTGGATCGGCGTCGCGGACCCCAGGCACGATGGGCAGGTGAGGGGATACTGAACCCGGGCTCACATCCTGCATTGCGCCGGGCTCATGGACGAGGACGGCGGGATTCCCGGTGCAGCGGCACGCGCGGCGCGCGAGGGTGATACTGCCCTCGCGCCGCGGGTGGACCCCTCGGTCCTGACAGCACCGGACGCCGCTGCGACGACGGCGCCCGGGGTCGAGCAGGCGGTGGAACTGCCTGCGGCGGGCAAGGGGATGGTCGGGACCACGGTGCTGACCGTGCTCGCCGTGCTCTATTCGCTGTACGTCGCGCGCGGGTTCCTGATCCCGATCGTCTTCGCGCTGCTGCTCAACTTCCTGTTCAGCCCAGTGATCCGCCGGCTCGCGCGCGTGCGGATCAAGCCGCCCCTCGGGGCTGGCCTCGTCGTCCTCCTCCTCGTGGGTGGCATCGGCGTCGGCGTCTACCAGCTCGCCGGTCCGGCGCAGCGCTGGGCGGCGAGCGCACCGCAGAGCTTCGCCAAGGCCCAGCGAAAGCTTCGCGCGATCATCCTGCCGGTGCAGCAGGTGTCCCGCAACGTGGAGCAGGCGGCGAACGCCGTCGGTGGCCCGGTGGCGGAGAAGAAGCCCGAGGTGGTGGTGCAGGCCGGACCAAGCCTCTCGTCGCGACTCTTCGGCACCACGCAGCGCATTGCGGCGGGGCTGGTGGAGATCTTCATCCTGCTCTACTTCCTGCTCGCCGGCGGCGACCTCTTCCTGCAGAAACTGATCAAGGTCCTGCCGCACTTCAGCGACAAGGTGAAGGCGGTGGAGATCGCGCGCGCCACCGAAGCCACCGTCTCGGCGTACCTCAGCACCACGCTGCTGCTCAACATCGGCGAGGGGATCGTCGTGGCGCTCGCCCTCTGGCTGCTCGGCATGCCCAACGTGGTGCTGTGGGGAGTGATGGTGGCAGCACTGGAGTTCGTCCCCTATCTCGGCGCGGCGACGGCGACGGTGGTGCTCGGCGTGGCGGGACTGTCGCAATTCGACCAGCTCGGCCACGCGCTGATGATCCCCGGCGCGTACCTGCTGATCAACCTCGTGCAGTCGAACCTCCTCACGCCGATGATGCTCGGCCACCGGCTCACGCTGAACCCGGTGGCGATCTTCGTCGGGCTCGCATTCTTCTTCTGGATCTGGGGGGTGCCGGGCGCCTTCCTTGCCGTGCCGATCCTCGCCACGATGAAGATCGTGTGCGACAACATCGAGTCGCTGGCGGCGTTCGGGGAATTCCTCGGCCAGCGCGATGAGGAGGAGCGTCGCGCCACGGCTCGAGTGCCGTAGGACCGCGGGGGGGGCGGCGCTAGCGCCGCTTCAGCTTCTTCGCGAGAGCCTCGGCGATCGCCTTGGCGTCGGTCTCGTCGTCGTCCACCGCGACCTCGATCACTTCGGTCTCGGCGCCGGGACGTCGCTGCACGTCGATCATCCAGCCGACCGTCGGTCCACCGCAGCGGGCGACCGCGCCCGATTTCAGGTGGGCGGTGACGACGCCGGGAAAGCCGTACTCCACCGTGCTTCCCGGCAGCAGCTTCTGGAGTGCTGCCGCGACCGCGTGTCCCCGCTCGTGCGCCAGGCTCGCGTCGTCGCTGATGGCGTGCTCGAACGTCTGGCTCATGATCTCCGGCGGGAGCTCGAAGTCGGCCAGTGGGTCGTCGTCGTCGGGTGGCGGGGTGCGGGACATCGGCGGACCTGCGAGAGAGGGTGAATGAGTGCGAGCGGCGCAAATTGTGGCCGGGCCGTCCCCTGTATTACACCACCGTGAGGGCATTGTCACGCATTCGTGGATCAGCTTCGAAGCCGACACTGGCCAGCGCGACGGACTAGGGCAGCTGCCGCGGCGTGGAGCAGGCGGATGGCTTCGCTCCTTCCTTGCCTGACATCAGGTCGAGCACGCCCTGCCCAGCCAGGAGCACGCCGAGCACCAGCGCCGACGTCGCCCAGCGCGGCGCGCGGCGCGAACGACGCAGCAGCCACCAGCCGGCGATCACGATGGGCGCCTCGACCAGGAAGTCGAGCAGCGGATACTGGTACAGGTAGAGCCCCACCATCGGCGCGCCGGGCCAGAAGATCTTGTGACCGGTGATGAGGTCGGGCGGCAGGTGCAGGAGCACCATGAGCGCGCTCGCGACGGCCGTGGTCCGCGAGCCGGTGACGAGCAGGGCCGCGCCGCCGAGCACCGCACCCTGGAGCAGCGCCGCGTGCACCGTGTGCGAGTAGAGGCCGTAGGGGTTGCACACGCCGGCCAGGGCGAAGGCAATGTCCACGAGGTCGGGCGACACGCACGCCACGAGCAGCCAGGGGAGCGACGCCCGCTGCCAGGCGCTGCGCGTGGCCGCCGCGACGCCGACGTGTCCGACGATCACGGCAGGCGGATCACGACCGGCGGATCACAGCGGCAGGAACTTCCGCACTTCCTCCAGCAGGCGCGCCGGCTGCACGGGCTTGGCGAGGTACTCGTCACACCCCGACGCGATGGACGCATCGCGGTCCCAGGTGCTGGCCAGTCCGGTGACGACGATGATCGGGATCATGTGCGTCTGCGGATCCTGCTTCAGCGTTCGCACCGCGTTCCAGCCGCTCGTGCCCGGCATCGTGACGTCCATCAGTACGAGCCCCGGCTGCGACTGCCGGGCGACTTCCACCGCTTCGGCGCCGTCGGCGGCTTCCAGGACGCGATAGCCGACCCCGCTCAGCAGGGCCACATAGAGCGAGCGCTGGTCGGCGTTGTCTTCAGCGACGAGAATGGTCGGCCCGGAGGGAGCCGTATCCGGCATGGGCAGCGGGAGAGGGTTCGCGGCACAAGCTATCGCGGCGCTCACTCTCCCGCCACGGCGTCAGGGCATCGCGTGACGCTCAGGGGCTCGTGCGTTGTCCGGGTTGTCCCGTCGCCGCGTTGACGGTGGTATCCACCGTCTTCAGCACCTGGGTGAGGATCTCCGGATTGCGATCGAGCGTCTTCACCACGCGATCCACGATGCGCGCCACGTTGTCGAGATCCACGTAGAGATATGCTTCCGCGAGCACGCCCGTAATGCCGAGCTGGACCTTGCGGATGCCGACGTCCACGCCCGCGGTGATCTGGACGAAGTTCATCGCGTTGGCGTCGAGCGCCACGTGCGCGCGGACGTCCTGCACGGTGAGGCCGATCGAGTCCACCGACAGTTCCGGAATCTCGAGAATGACGTCGCGGTTGGGCGTCGTGCCCGACGTGCCCGACGCGGCGACACGCTGGGTCGCTGGCCGACGGGTGGAATCACTCTGTGCCGCGGCGATGGCCGGTGCGAGCGCGAGGCAGAGTGCAACGAGCAGGGAAGCGTGACGCGGGCGCATGGTCTATCTCCGTGGTGGGACGGCAGGTGGAAGCGATATACGTCCGATGGATTCGAGGGCGGACGGATCCACCTCGAAGTGGATCCGTCCGCGAACGTTGTGCAGGCTGGCGGTCATGGCGCCTCCGGCTCCGGCGCTGCAGCTCCACGCCCGCCCGACGTGCTGTCGCGAATGCCGAGCGATGCGCAGGTGCTGTCGGCCTGCTGGCCGGTGATGCGCGACGCGATGCAGCGGGCGTTCAGGTGGCCGAGGATCTCGACGGCGACGTAGACGTTCCGGTAGGTCGTGCCGACGCTCACCGGCGAGCGGATGTTGCGTCGCTCCACCACGCGCACCGAGTCCAGGCGCGCGTCGCCGCGCATCTGCACGCAGATCTTCGGCTGCCGGGCGAAGCGCACCTCCTGCGCCTGCACCGAGGCGAGGAGGCGTACGGTGGGATGTGCCGGGCGCGCCGAGTCGCCAGGCAGGCGCGCGGACGAATCCGCACGCGCCATCATGCTGCGCCGTGCGACGCCGCTGTCGCTCGTGCCCTGCCGCACGTCCGGTCCCGTCGCCGATACGCACGCCGACGGCTCCGTACCCTGCGCGCGCGACGGCGCCGCCGCGGCAGCGGCAAGGAGGAGCGTGATGGCGAGACGGGAGGCGAGCGGGCGCATGTCGGGCATCGCCGATTCAAACGGCATGCCGGTCCGAGTCGTCGCTCGCGGATTGCATGGATGGCCCTTGATTTGCCTTGCGCACCCACTGCCATTCACTGACGATGTCGTGACGTTCAACCCACCAGGACAGGGCACGAGATGACGCACCTCACGCGCTTGGCCACCTTCTCCGCGCTGCTCGTCGGCGGCGCCGCGGTCGCTGCCGCCCAGGGCGGCAACGCGCGCATGGCGAGCATGCCCGGTCGCGCCGGTCGCATCGCACGATACTGCGGTTCGGCGACCGACTCCACGATGCGATTCCGTCGCGCCGTGGGTGACAGCGCACGCACGGGCGTCGCGTCCATGACCGCGCAGCCACCTGCCGGCACGCAGCCGATCACCGGCGGCACCCAGCGCTCGCACGAGTATCCGGAATACGACGTCGTGCTCGACGTGCCGAACCTCTGCGTGGAGAACATCCACCTCAGGGTCGACACCGTCACGGCGAAGATCAATCTGGATGCACGCGTCTCCAACCTCGTGCGCGTGAGCGCCGGCGCCGACGTGTTCATCGGCGACGTGGACCTCACGATCCGCGGCGTGCGCGCGCAGGCGCTGCTGCTCGTCGACCTCGACGACGTCTATCACGTGGTGGACCAGACGCTCACCTTCGTCGACAACCACCCGGAGGTGGTCAAGCAGCTCGGCTCCACGCTGCAGAACACCGGTGCCGCGGTCGGAGGGGTCGTGGGTGACGTGGTCGGCGGCGTCACCGGGCTCCTGCTGGGAACCTCGCGAAACGCCGCCGGCCAGGTGGTGCAGCGGCTCGTCGATCAGGCGACGGGCAGGATCCTCGAGCGCACCCTCTCCTCGGCCGGCCAGGCCCTGTCGCAGAAGGTGGTGGGCAGCATCACCGACCTCCCGACGCTGAGTGAGACGGCGGGCGCCGCGAACACGGTGGTGCGGCGCGTCCGCGACCAGGCGGGCAAGGTCATCGAGTACACGATCGACAAGGCGACGAACGCGCTGAGCAACGTGAAGATCCTGCAGTAGCGGCCGAGCGACGGCCTCGACGCGCCGGCGGAATCACCCGCCGGCGCGGGGCACGCTCCATGCCCCAGCCCGCCGCATGCTCCTCTCACCAAAGCACATCCCCCGCCTGGCCGCCATCGTCGGCCTCTTCACCCGCTACGGCCTGCGCGACGTAGCGAAGCAGCAGGGTCTCCTCGCCCTCGTGAGCGAGGACGACGAGGACCTGCCGCCCGAGGAAATCGCCGAGCGCGAGGAACACGCCGTCGGCTTCCGGAAGCGGCTCGTCGAGCTCGGACCGGCCTACGTGAAGCTCGGCCAGGTGCTCTCCACCCGCCCCGACCTCCTGCCCGAACCGTACATCCGCGAGCTGGAGAAGCTCCAGGACGACGTGGGCCCGATCCCGTTCGAGGAGGTGGAGGAGATCATCGAGAGCGAGCTCGGGGCCCGCATCAGCAAGCTGTTCGACACCTTCGACACCGAGCCGCTCGCCACGGCCAGCCTCGGCCAGGCCCACGCCGCCACCATGCGCGGTGGACGCGAGGTCGTGGTGAAGGTGCAGCGCCCGCACATCCGCGCCTCCCTCGCCGACGACCTGGCGTTCTTTCACGACGTGGCCGAGTTCCTCGCGGAGCATACGAGCGTCGGCAGCCGCATCGACGTGCTCGGCGTCATCCAGCAGCTCGAGCGCGCGCTCACCGAGGAGCTGGACTACCGCATCGAGGCGCGCAACGCGGCGGCGTTCCGTCGCTCCCTCGCCGAGTACCCGCGCATCATCGTGCCCAAGGTCGTCGAGGCCTATTCGCGCGAGAAGGTGCTCACCACCGAGCGCGTGCACGGCCTCAAGGTGTCCGAGGTGTCGCCGATCACGCGGCTCGAGCACGATTTCACGCCGCTCGCCGAGGAGCTGACGCGTGCGTACCTGAAGGGAATCACGATCGACGGCTTCTTCCACGCCGATCCGCACCCCGGCAACATCTTCGTCGTGCTGCGCGGGATGAAGAGTCCCCCGACGCCCTCCGATGTCGCGGCGGAAGACCGCCGTGCCGACTCGCGCGAGGCCACCACGCCGCTGGCGCGGCTCGAAGCCGAGGCGCAGGCGCAGGCGACGCCCACCCCGGACGACGTGGATGCCCGTCTGGCCATCATCGACTTCGGGATGACGGCGCGGCTCTCCGGCACCCTGCGCGAGGCCGCGACGCGCCTCCTCATGGCGCTCGGCGATCACCGCGGCGACGAAGTGGCCGCCACGCTCATCGAGCAGGGCGTACCGACGAGCGACTTCGACCGCGCGGGCTACACGCGTGCCATCGCCGAGCTCGTCGCGCGCAACGTGGACCTCACCGCGGCCGAGGTGCAGGCGGGGAAGGTGCTGTTCGAGGTGATCGACCTCTCGTTCCAGCACGGACTGCGGCTCCCCGCCGAGATGACGCTGCTCGCCAAGGCGCTGTTCAACCTGGATGGCGTGACCCGCTCGCTCGACCCGGGCTACACGCCACTGGAGACGATCCGCGAGTTCAGCAACGAGATCGCCGTACAGCGCGCGCAGCGCGACCTGTCACCGCGGCGGCTGTACCAGATCGCCGTGGAGAGCAGCGACCTGATCGCCGCGCTGCCGCACCGCCTCGACCAGATCACGACCCGGCTCGCGAACAACGATCTCTCCACGCACGTGGACGTGCCGCAGCTGCCGTCGCTCATCGTCGCACTGCAGAAGGTGGCGAACCGCGTGTTCTCCGGCCTCGTGCTCGCCGGCCTGCTCGTCGCCAGCTCGCAGCTCCTCCCCTACTGGCGCACGCTGGGCACCGTCGGCTTCGTCATCGCCGCGGTGATCGGCATCTACATGGTGCTCACCATCCTCGTGAGCGACAGAAAGGGTGGCGGATGAACAAACGCGTACCGTCCTTGCATATCGAGCGGGCATGTTGCGCCGCAGCCGTTCCTCGATTCGCCACGCCACCACGTTCGCCATCGCCTTCACCGGCATCGCCATCGCGTGTGGCCGCGAATCCACCGAGCCGAGCGAGACTCCGATAGCGGACGCGGCAGCAGCAGTGGCACAGGTGGCCTCGGCCGTCACCGGGCAGCCGTCGCCGCTCGCCGACGAGCAGCTCGACGGCAAGCATATCGGTTTCGACACGCACACCTATCCGGGCGACAAGACGATGCGGGCGTGGAAGAACACGCCCGGCTCGCCCTACCGCTGGGTCGGCTACTACCTGCCGTCGCCCTGCCACAAGGACCGCTCCTGGGTGGGCAAGCGGCAGACGCTGGTGGACATGGGGTGGGGGACCGCCGTGGTGTACGTCGGCCAGCAGACGTGGGGACGCACGCCGCATCCGTCGGCGAAGCGCACCGCTGCCCTGCGCCGTCAGGGCGCCAGCTGCAACGCGGACTACCTCAGCGCCGAGCGTGGCGACGCCGATGCGCTGGACGCGATTGCCGCGACGCAGAAGGAAGGATTCCCGGCGCGGTCGGTGGTGTTCCTCGACATCGAGCGGATGGAGAAAGTACCGCAGGCGATGCGCGACTACTATCGCGCCTGGGCTCGGCGCCTGCTGCGCGACGGCCGCTACCTGCCGGGCGTGTACGTCCACAAGTTCAACGCGCAGCTCGTGCACGACGACCTGAAGGCCGAGTTCGCCGCCGCCGGCGTCACGGAGGAGCCGCGCATCTGGGTGGCGAGCGGCCGCGGCTACGAGGAGGGCAAGGCCCCGCAGGACGTCGGCTTCGCCTTCGCCGGTATCTGGCAGGGGATGATCGACGTCGCGCGCCGCGTGGCGGACATCAGGCTCCCGGTGGACGTCAACGTGTCATCGTGGACGTCGCCCTCGGATCCGTCGGGGACAGTGACTGATTGACTGCAACAGAAGTACGTCGTACCTGGTACTACGTGCGCCGACCCAGGGGGACGCGTGGTCCAATGCAGGTCCGCGTCACGCAGGGACGATGCGCCGCCTGGACGTCAGCCGCGCATTGGGCAACTCCCGGATGTCGGTCCCGGTACGCAGTACGGCGTACGTCGTACTTCAGTTGTCTTTTGCTCTTGATGGAGCCCCCCATGTCCGACTACACCAAGCCTTCCGACACCGAGCTGCAGCAGACGCTCACCCCTCTCCAGTACAAGGTCACCCAGCACGAGGGCACCGAGGCGCCGTTCCAGAACGAGTACTGGGACAACCACGAGCCCGGCATCTACGTGGACGTCGTGTCCGGCGAGCCGCTCTTCAGCTCACTCGACAAGTTCGAGTCGGGCACCGGGTGGCCGAGCTTCACGCGCCCGCTCGAGCCGGACAACATCACGACGAAGACCGACCGGCAGTTCCTGATGACGCGCACCGAGGTGCGGTCGAAGCATGGCGACTCCCACCTCGGCCACCTCTTCGACGATGGTCCGAAGCCGACCGGCATGCGCTACTGCATGAACTCCGCATCGCTGCGCTTCATCCCGGCCAACCGACTGGAGGAAGAGGGATACGGCCAGTACGCGAAGCTGTTCGAGTGACACAAGCAAGCCCGCCGACAACGTTCGCCGGCGGGCTCTACGCCTGTGTCCTCTCTCGCGTTGCTTCGCTCCGGACGGTGGCGCGTCGAGTGATTGCGCACGATGCGGACCGCGGCGCGCGCAATTCGCCGATCGTCCCACACGCGACGTGCGTCCGGGTATAGTTGGACATGGCTCCTCGTCTTCCTCGTACCGCACGCACACCCCTCGCGCGCGCCGCGGCCGCGCTCGTCGTCATGACCACCGCTACCGGGTGCGCCAGACAACCCATCGTCGTGCCGCCCGCACCTGAACCAGCGGCTCCGCTCCCGCCGCCGCCCCCCCGCCTTCCGACCGTGGCGGCACTCGTGCCCGCCCCGCCGACGTCGGTGGGGATGGATTCCACCTTCCCTGCCCGCCTCGACAGCATCATCCAGGTCGGCCTCGCCGAAGGGGCCGCGCCCGGCGCCGCCGTGGCGGTGGGGCGGTACGGCCGGCTCGTGTATGCGAAGGGCTACGGGACGCTCGACTACGCGCCCGATGCTCCCGCCGTCACGCCGCGCACCATCTACGACCTGGCCTCGCTCACCAAGGTGATCGCCACCACGACGTCGGCGATGATCCTCGAGGAGGCGGGCAAGCTCGACATCGACAAGCCGGTCGCCTTCTACGTGCCGGAGCTCAATGCGCCGGACAAGGCCGCGATCACCGTGCGCATGCTCCTCACCCACAGCGGCGGGCTCGAGGCGTACGCGCCACTCTACAATACGGCCAACGGGTCGCTGCGCGGTCGCGCCGAATACCTCGCCGCCATCAACGAGCGGCCGCTGCAGTATCCGCCGGGCACGCAGACGGTCTACAGCGACTGGGACATGGTGCTCATGCAGGCGGTGATCGAGCGCATCACCGGCACCTCGCTCGATCAGTACGCCGAGGGGCACATCTTCCGCCAGCTCGGCATGACCGACACCCGCTTTCGCCCCGACACGAACGACCGGGCGCTGCGGGCGCGCATCGCGCCCACCACGCAGGACAGCCTGCGCGGCGGCCGGCTGCGCGGCACGGTGCACGACGCGAACGCCTGGGCGCTCGGTGGCGTATCGGGACATGCGGGGCTGTTCAGCACCGCGCACGACCTCGCGATCTTCGCGCAGTTCCTCCTCGATGGCGGCACCTTCGACCGGGTGCGCGTGCTCGCCCCGCAGACGATCGCGCGGTGGACGGCGCGGCAGAACGGCATCGGCACCCGCACACTCGGCTGGGACACCCCGTCGCCCGGCTCGAGCGCGGGGCAGTATTTCTCCCCGCGCAGCTTCGGTCACACCGGCTTCACCGGCACGTCACTCTGGATCGACCCGGAGAAGGGGCTGTTCGTCGTGCTGCTGATGAACCGCGTGACCCTGCGCGGCGAGGCCACGCGCCATGCGCAGCTGCGGCGCGACGTGGCGGACGAGGTCCAGCGCGCGGTGCTGGATGCGCCGTTGATCGACTGGGAGAGCCTGAAGTAGGAGTTACTGCAAGACCAGTACATGGTACGTGGTACCTCGTACGGAGTACCGGGTACGGTACCTCGTACGGTACCCAGTACCCGGTACCGGATACCATGTACCATTTACGGTGGTGGCAGCTACCTAGCGCTCGAACCGCCGACCCGGGAGCCGCTCCATCATGTCCCTGAGCGCCGTGAACCGCGCCGACAGCGGCACGAACTGCTGCACCTCGGCGTGCTCGCCGAACCGGTGCACCTCGTCCCACACCGTGGGATCCTTCTCCGCCAGCGTGGCGGCGCAATCGGCCACCAGCCACGCAGCCGCGTAGACGTCCATCGCCTCCAGCTTCTCCAGCGCGATGTGGAATCGCGCCGCCGCGGACTCGAGCCGGCCGGCGCTCACCTCGAGGCGGATGAACAGGGACTCGAGCAGCTCGCGTCCCTGGAACCACCAATCGGCGCGCGCGCCCAGCACGCGCTGCGCGGCCTCGAGTGACGCATTCGCGGCCGGCACCGCATCGAGGCGCAGCGCGGCCAGCCCGGCGCCCGAGTGCGCACCGACGGCGATGTCCTCCGCACCGAGCGTGTCGGCGAGCGCCGACGTCTCGCGATAGAGCCGCGACGCCTCGTCCGCGTCGCCGCGCTCGCGCTCCAGGTTCGCGAGGTTGTACAGCGCCGCGAGGCGGTTGGCGTTGTTGCGCAGTGTCGTGTACAGCCGCAGGGCCGTATCCAGGTTGCCGCGCGCCGCGTCGAAGTCGCCGCTGCGCATCTCGATCACGCCCAGGTTCATCGAGGCGTTCGCCTTCACGTCCAGCGACTGCGACTCGCTGGCGATCGTCTGCGCGGCGCGGAAGGCGTCGGCGCCGCCCTGGTCGTCGCGCGTGCGCATGCGGGCCACGCCGAGGGTCAGCCAGGCGCGCGCCTCCATCACGCGATCGCCACGGCCCTGCGCGCGCTCCACGAGCTGGAGCAGCAGCGCCGCGGCTGCGGCCGGCCTGGTGCCGAGCAGCGTGATGGCGAGGCGGTGCATCGCGTCGCCGGCCAGGGCATCGTCGCCGCTCTCTTCGGCGATGCGCAGCGATTCCTCGGCGATGCGGATCGCCTCCTCCAGCTCACCCGTGCGGCCAAGCGTCTGCACGAGCAGCGAGCGCGTCTGCACCACGTCGGCGAGGCTGCCCACGCGCTCGGCGGTGGCGAGCAGCTCGCGGCACTCCTCCTCCGTCTCCCGCGCCCCCTGGCCCAGGCGCACGCGCGCCTGCAGGCGGCGGAGCTGCACCGGCAGCTGCTGCGCGGGCTTGTGCTTCAGGCTCGGCGACTCGAGGATCGCGTCGCACGCCGCCTGCACGTCGGCCCAGCGCCCTGACTGCTCGGCGGCGCGGGCCAGCTCTTCCTGCACCGCCACCCGCTCGTCGTCGGTGGAGGCGTGGTTGAGCGCGTGGCGCAGGAAATCCGCCGCTTCGTCCAGGGCGTAGAGCGCCATCGCGCGCTCGGCGGCGCGCGTGCACCAGGCGTACGCCTTGGCGCTGTTGCCGCTCTTGGCGTAGTGCGCCGCGATCTCGTCCACCGCGTCCGGCGAGCGCTTCGCCAGCACGTCGGCCACCTGTTCGTGCTTCAGGCGACGGCGCGCCGGGCTCACCGACTTGAGCACGGCGTCGATGAGGAGCGCGTGCGCGAACTGGTACGTGTCGTCGTCGTGCTCGCGCGCCGGCTCCAGGACCGACGTCTTGAGCCCTTCGTCGATCGCGTCGAGCACGTCGTCCATCTTCGCCCCCGCC
>DASUXT010000075.1:0-9841 GCA_036377775.1 Gemmatimonadaceae bacterium
CCTTCCCGCGCCTCAACGCGTTCAGCTACTGGGTGTTCCTCCTTGGCGCGCTGTTCATCAACGCCTCGTGGTTCTTCGGCGCCGCGCCGGACGGCGGCTGGTTCGCCTACGCCCCGCTCACCACGCGCCAGTTCTCGCCGGGCATGAACATCGACTTCTGGGTGATCGGCATCCAGATCCTCGGTGTGAGCTCGCTGGCGGCATCGTTCAACTTCATCACGACCATCGTCAACATGCGCGCACCGGGGATGAACCTCATGCGCATGCCGATGTTCACCTGGAACGTGTTCGTCACGCAGTTCCTGATCATGCTCGCCTTCCCGGTGATCACGATCGCGCTCGTGTTCCTCCAGTTCGACCGCTTCTTCGGCACCCAGTTCTACGAGCTTGCCGCCGGCGCCGACCCGCTCCTCTGGCAGCACCTGTTCTGGATCTTCGGTCACCCCGAGGTCTACATCCTCATCCTCCCGGCGTTCGGCCTGATCTCCGAGATCGTGCCGACCTTCTCCCGGAAGCCGATCTTCGGCTACCCCGTGATGGCGTACGCCACGATGCTCATCGCCTTCCTCGGCTTCGGCGTGTGGGCGCACCACATGTTCGCGGTCGGCATGGGCCCGGTGGGCGACACGGTGTTCGGCGTGACGACGATGCTCATCGCCATCCCGACCGGCGTGAAGATCTTCAACTGGATCTTCACGATGTGGGGCGGCTCGATCCAGTTCACGGCATCGATGAAGTTCGCCATCGGGATGATCTGCCTCTTCATCATCGGCGGCATCTCCGGCGTCATGCACGCCTCGCCGCCGGCCGACCTGCAGCAGACGGACACCTACTTCATCGTCGCGCACTTCCATTACGTGATGTTCGGCGGCTCGATGATGGGAATCTTCGGCGGCATCTACTACTACTATCCGAAGATCACCGGCCGCCTGCTGAGCGAGAAGCTCGGTAACTGGCACTTCTGGCTGACGTTCATCGGCATGAACCTCACCTTCTTCCCGATGCACTTCTCGGGACTGATGGGCATGCCGCGCCGCATCTACACGTACGACGACGGCCAGGGCTGGACGCGGTTCAACGAGATCAGCACGGCTGGTGCGGCCATCCTCATCATCGGCACGGCGTTCTTCGTCTGGAACTTCTTCGCCAGCTACCGCCGGGGCAGCATCGCCGGCAACAACCCGTGGAACGCCGGCACGCTCGAGTGGGCCATCCCGTCGCCGCCGCCGGAGTACAACTTCGCCCACATCCCGCGCGTCACCTCGCGCCTGCCGCTGTGGGACGTCACCTCGCCGCGCCTCACGGCCGAAGTGCCGCACACGGAGCGTGGTGACAAGCGGGTCGACGTCGACGTCGGCAGCAAGCACGTCGGCGCCGGGCACCCGAACCCGCTCGGCAACAATCCGCGGCAGCACGCCGAAGCCAGCGTCTATCTCGAGCCGGCGACCGGCAAGTCGGCGGCGGATCTCGGCATCCCGATGCCGAACCCCACCATCAAGCCGCTGCTCGTCGCCGTCGGCCTGACCTGGATGATGGCGGGACTGATGTTCATCCCTCATGACAAGGTGAAGCTCGCGCTGGCCGTGATCATCAGCGGCGCGATCTTCATGACGGCCATGCTCTACGGGTGGGTGCTGAGCCCACTCGAGGATCACCATCACTAAGCCCGAGGACATTCACCAGTGAGTCACGCCGCCGCCCTCTCGGGCGTTCAGGACGACCCGCACGGCGAGCACCCCGCGACTTCGACGGGACTCGACAACAAGAAGCTCGCGATCTGGGCCTTCATCGGCTCGGAGTGCATGCTGTTCGCGTCGCTCATCTCGACCTACCTGATCTACAAGGGCCGCAGCGTCGTCGGGCCGTATCCGCACGAGGCCTGCAATCCGCCCAACTGCGCCGTGCCGCTCAAGGCGATCCTCAACATCCCCGTCACCTCGGCGTCCACCTTCGTCCTGCTGATGTCGTCGCTGGCGATGGTGCTCGCGCTGGCGGCGGTGGAGAACGCGGACCAGCCGATGCCGGACGGCTTCGGACCGCGCATGCTGCGCTCGTCGAAGCTCTGGCTGTGGATGACCGCCGTCCTCGGCGTCACTTTCCTCGGCTTCCAGGCGTACGAGTTCACTTCGTTCGTGCACGAGGGGCTGACCATCCGCACCAACCTGTTCGGCAGCTCGTTCTTCACCCTCACCGGCTTCCACGGCGCGCACGTCACGGCGGGCGTGCTCTGGCTGCTCACCCTCCTCGCGATCGACTACCGGCGGGGACTGAAGCCGAAGGACGCGATCAACGTCGACCTCGCCGCGCTGTACTGGCACTTCGTCGACGTCGTCTGGATCGCGATCTTCACGCTCGTGTACCTCATCAAGTAGACCACTCACCATGGCACACGACAACGCGCACGAGCACCACGCCAACGTCGACCACACGGCGATGGGCATCGAGAAGGAGCACCCGACCTGGTCCACGTACTGGAAGGTCGCGCTCATCCTCACGCTCATCACCGTCGTCGAGGTCTGGATCTACTACATCCCGAGCTTCGTCGCCTCGCGCGGCTTCGTCCCGACCCTGCTCATCCTGTCGGCGGTGAAGTTCGCGACGGTGGTCCTGTTCTACATGCACCTCCGGTACGACCACCGGCTCTTCCGCGCCGTGTTCACCGGGCCGCTCATCATCGCGATGACCACCATCGTCGCGCTGCTGTTCCTGTTCGGCCACCTCAGGATCGGAGCTGGAGCCGCAGGCTGATGTTTCCGTCGTTGGCGCTGCTGCTGCACGACGCAGCGCGCATTGCTGCTGATGAGTTCACCGTGCACCTCAGCACGGTGATCGGGCTGGTCGGGCTGGGCGCGCTGTACTTCTGGCGCGCCCGCCACGCCCCCGCCGACCAGGCGGGCCGCTCGCCGACCACCGCCCAGCGCGCGATGTTCGTCGCCGGACTCGCGACGATCTTCCTCTCGCTCAACGGCTGGCTGCACGACCTGAGCGACTTCTACCTGTTCAGCGCGCACATGGTGCAGCACCTCGTGCTCACCCTCGTCGCGCCTCCACTGCTCATCATGGGCACGCCGGGCTGGATGCTGCGGCCGACCCTCCAGTGGCGCGGCGTGGGCCCCGTGGCCCGCTTCGTCTCGAAGGCGCCGGCGGCGTTCGTGATCTTCAACCTGGTGCTCATCGTCTGGCACCTGCCGCCGATGTACGAGTTCGCGCTCGAGCACCATCCGGTCCACATCGGGCAGCATCTCTGCTTCATGATCGCGGCGACCATCATGTGGTGGCCGATCCTGAGCCCGATGCCCGAGCTGCCGCGGCTCTCGTACCCGCTGCAGATGCTCTACCTGTTCCTGATGACCGTCCCGATGTCGCTCGTCGCCGTGTGCATCGGATATTCGGGTCGCCTGCTCTACCCCTTCTACGCCGCCGCGCCTCGGCTCTGGGGCATCACGCCGATGCAGGATCAGCTCATCGGGGCGCTGATCATGTGGATCCCTGGCGGGCTGTTCTTCTTCACGGTGATCTCAGTGATCTTCTTCCGCTGGCAGCAGGCGGGAGGGGATTCGGCCGAGGTGGCGCAGGTGGGATGGGTGGGGGCGGCGAGGTAATTTCATCCCCAATCCGGTATCCTGGCCAGCCGAGTACTGAGGACTCAGGACGGGGTTGTCGGTTCGCCAAGTCGGCTTCCGGCAACCCCGTTCTCCGTTTTCGGTAGTCAGTCGGCGAGCGGCGGGTGACGGCGTCGCTGCCTGGAGGCCTGATCTCGCCGCACTGCTTCCTCGCGCTCCTTCACCAGCAATGTGCGGCGCAGGCCGAACAGCATGCGGCGAAGTCGGGTGACGCGATCAACGAGCCGATCGAGCTCGGCACGCTCGATCAGTCCCAGATCGTCGCACACCTCCAGATGATGTTCCACCTCGCTCGCCGACGCGATCGCCATCGAGACGAACCGCGCGAAGTCGACTCGCGTCTCTCGTCCCGCGCCCTCGGCAACGGTAGCCGAAATCGACATCGAGGCCCGCATCAGCTGCGATCGCAGGTTGGGGGCATCGCCCGGTCGGATCGATCGCGTGGCCTCATCGATCGCGACCGTCAACGCCCGACCGTCCTGCCAGACCCGGAGTCGTTTGAAATCCTGCATGACGCAGGATGGCCACGGAACGCCTCCGCCCCGTCATCCGACGTCCGCAGGCAGGACCCGAACGACTGCGGCAACGCCGCTGACACGCCACCCGCTGACCGGATACGGAAAACGGACGACGGAGTTGCCCGAAGCTCGACCGGCACGGAGAGGAAGCACAACGATCCAGTCCCGGAGACGAAACGATCCAGCCCGGAAGCCAAGCCTTACTCCCTCCGTTCCCCCCCGCTCAGCGCCCACGTCAGCTCGTGCTTGAGCTCCGGATGCGTCCTCCACATGTAGAACCCCATCACCAGCGCGGCCACCAGATTCCCCACCGCCACCGCCCCCCAGCCGAGCGCGCCGAGGAATGGTGACGACTCGAGCGCCGAGCTGATCCCGTAGAACCCGATCTCGAAGATCACGAACAGGATCATCGCCCCCGCCAGCACCGTCGGCGACGACTGGGCCCAGTGCACCACGATCGACACCAGCAGGCCGGCGAGGATGAACGCGAAGTAGTGGAAGATCGTGTACGCCACCACGTAGGTCACCGCCCCTTCCCCCCCGGGCGGACCGAACAGCCGCAGTAGTCCTCGACCCAGGGCGGCCGGGGTGGCGAATGGGGTGGCGTACAGGCTGTCGATCCCCAGGAACCAGAGCGCCACCGCGGTGGCGCCGAGCACTCCCGCGATGATCCCTTCGCGCGCGATCGAATGACGCATGCGAGCTTCCTCCCTCACAGGGTGGCTGATGCGATCGTCGTCCATCTCGTGCCAGTTCGCAGCACAGCGCGGGCCGCGCCATTCGGCCCGTTGGCCACGGCTCGACAAATGCCGCTTTGGGACTGGTCAAGCGCCGGCACGAGGGGAATATTCGCTCGTCCTCCCCACCTCCCAGCGCCGTCCGAATCGACGAGGCCGCCAGCATGGCCACTACTGTCCATCCTCCCGAAGCACTGACCCCGCCCCTCGGCATCGCCACCTCCCCGGTGGCGCTCCCGAAAAAGGAGCGGCTCCTCTCCCTCGACGTCTTCCGCGGGCTGACCATCGCTGGAATGCTCCTCGTCAACAACCCGGGGAGCTGGGCGCATATCTATCCGCCCCTCGAGCACGCCGAGTGGAACGGGTGGACGCCGACCGACCTGATCTTCCCCTTCTTCCTGTTCATCGTCGGCATCACCACCTACCTGTCGCTGAACTCGCGCCGCGCCCGCGGCGACGACGAGCACGCCATCCGCAACCAGATCGTCCGGCGCGGCGCGCTGATCTTCCTCTTCGGGCTGCTGCTCAACGGCTTCCCCTACTTCAGCTGGACCGACGTGCCCGGCGTGGCCGACCCGACGCTCCTCCAGCGCATGGGCGACCGGCTGCTCAACTGGCGCATCATGGGCGTGCTGCAGCGGATCGGCGTCGCCTACCTGGTGGCTGGGCTCCTCACCCAGAAGACCACGATCAAGCAGCAGGTCACCATCATCGCCTCCCTGCTGATCGGCTACTGGTTCGCGATGACGCTGCTCCCCGTGCCCGGCGAGGGGACGATCGGCGCACTCCTGCTCAACGACGCGCCGCACACGCTGGCGGCGTGGACCGATCGTCTCGTCCTCGACTGGAGCCGGTGGGGGCTTGGCAACCATCTCTGGGTGAACTCGAAGACGTGGGACCCCGAGGGGGTCCTCAGCACCGTCCCCGCCATCTGCACGGCGATGCTCGGCAACCTCGCGGGCCGGTGGATCGCCCAGAAGGAGCGCCCGATCATGGAGCGGCTCGTCGGCATGTACGCAGCGGGCTCGCTCGGCATCGTGGTCGCGCTGATGTGGAACTGGGTCTTCCCGATCAACAAGAGCCTCTGGACCAGCTCGTACGTCCTCTTCACCGCCGGCGTGGCGCTGCTCTCCATCGCCACCATCATGTGGCTGGTGGACATCCACAACCTGAAGGGATGGACGAAGCCTGCGGTGATCTACGGCGTGAACCCGATCATCGCCTTCGTCGGGTCGGGGGTGATGGCGCGGTGCATCTACTCGATCTTCAAGGTCACCTCCGACGGCAAGCGGATCCCCCTCGAGGCGTGGCTCTACCAGACCTTCTATCTTTCCTGGCTCAGCCCCATCAACGCCTCGCTGGCGTTCGCCATCACCTTCGTGGTGTTCTGGTACCTGATCCTGCTCGTCCTCTGGAAGCGGAACATCATCCTGAAGGTCTGACGGGGCCTGGTACTGGAACGCGAGTTGCCCTGTCCGTCCCTGATGCCTCGATTCACTGACTGGCCGCGAGCGCGCCGCGCCGCGGCCTCTTCCGCCCTCGCCCTGCTCACGCTCGCGCCACTGGGCGCGAGCAGCGATCTCGCCACCCGGCCCCATTCGCTCCCCGGTGGCCGCCTTGCCACCGTCGGCCGGCTCGACGCGCAGACGCGCGGCGGCCGCTCGCGCGCCAGGCGCACCGCCCGGCCGGCGCGCGCCACCGCCAGTCGTCCCGCACCCACCGCGTGGACCTCGCCGCACGGCACCGCCGAGCTGGCGAACGACCTCGGGAGCATGATCAACAACCGCGTGCGGGGGGGCAACTTCGGCGTGATGGTCGTCTCGCTCACCCGCGGCGACACCCTGTACGCGCACAACGCCGGCGAGATGATGCAGCCGGCGTCCACGATGAAGCTGTTCTCCACCGCGGCGGCGCTCGATCGCTTCGGGCCGGAGCACCGCTTCTCCACCGACGTGCTGCGCGACGGCGCCATCGGCAGCGATGGCGTGCTGTCGGGGAACATCTACCTCCGCGCGGACGGCGATCCCTCGATGTCGTCGCGCTTCTGGCATGAAGCGAACTATCCGATGAACACCCTCGCGCACGCCGTCGCCGCGGCGGGCGTGAAGCGCGTGCACGGAGACCTCGTCTACGACGCCACGGCGTTCGACGACAAGCTCATCCCCGACGGCTGGAAGACGAAGTACCTCGGTGCGGCCTACGCCGCCCGGGTGTCGGCGCTCTCGCTGAACGAGAACGTGTTCTGGGTGGTGGTGAAGCCCGAGAACGGCAAGGCGGTCGTGTCGCTCGATCCGGCGTCCACCGCGATGCCGTTCAAGAGCAGCGTGCGGCTCACCGGCGGGCGCGGCGGCCGCATCGCGGCGCGCCAGCGTGGGGACACCATCTACATCACCGGCGCCGTGGGCTCGAGCGGCGGTGAGAAGCGCTACTCGCTCGTCATGCCCGATCCCGCGCTCTATACGGCCGGCGCACTGCGCGCCGCACTGCAGGGCGCCGGCATCACGGTGGACGGCGCCATCCGCGCCGGCAAGACGCCCGCCAACGCCGACAAGGTCGCGAGCTTCCTCTCGCCGCCGCTCTCCGAGATCATCTCCGAGATGAATCGCGAGAGCATCAACATCGTGGCCGAGCTGCTCTTCCGCGACGCCGCGCGCGCCACGGCGCCGGGCGGCCAGGCCTCCGCCGAGGCGGGGCTGGCGAACATGCGCAACTTCCTGACGACGAAGGTGGGCGCGCGCCCGGATGCGATCGACGTCTCCGACGGCTCCGGCCTCTCGACGCTGGACTCCCTGACGCCGCGCACGATGATCCAGCTGCTGAGCTACGCCCATCACGGCCCGTGGTCCTCGGCCTTCCACGGCTCGCTGCCGGTAGCTGGCGAATCGGAGCTGCTGCGTCGTCGCATGCGCTCCACGCCGGCGCAGGGGAACCTGCACGCCAAGACGGGCACCACCGACACGGTGATCGGCCTCGGCGGCTACGTGACGGCGAAGGACGGGGAGATCATCGCCTTCTCCTTCATCTACAACGGCCACGACCGCTGGAACGCCAAGTCGACGATGGACGCGATGGGGGCGACACTGGCGAACTTCGTGAGGGAATAAGGACCGGATGACCGGATGACCGGATGACCGGATGACCGGATGACCGGAAGGGCACACCGAACTTGGCTCGGTGTGCCCTTCGCAGCTTCGGTCCTTCGGTCCTTCGGTCCTTCGGTCCTTCGGTCCTTCGGTTAACGGTCAGTTACTCTCCTTCAGATCCATCCCCCTCTTCCGCAGCTCCTCGATGTACTCGCGGGCCGGCATGCATTCATCTGGGGTCCAGACGCCGGGCGGGGTGACCTTGCCGCTTGCCTGGAACTGGCCGGTGATGGAGAGCGAGTAGCCGGTCGTCCGCATCATCGCGCTGATGCCGTGCTCCTCGTCGTACTTGTCGATGAGGTCGAAGCGACGTGTCGCCGGCTTGCCTCCCTTCTTCCCCTTCACCTCGACGCGCAGCACGAGGAGATCCTTTCCC
The DNA here is from genome assembly GCA_036377775.1 of Gemmatimonadaceae bacterium. Classification (GTDB taxonomy): domain Bacteria; phylum Gemmatimonadota; class Gemmatimonadetes; order Gemmatimonadales; family Gemmatimonadaceae; genus AG11. The sequence continues at coordinate 8,398 of DASUXT010000075.1, forward strand.
GTCGGCTTCGTGAGCTTCGGGCCGACGATGCTCACGAACACGTCACGCGGCACCACCTTGTTCCCCTTCACGTCCACCGGCTCGAGGTCAAGCAGGCCGAGCTCGCGGATCACTTCCATCTTTTCCGCGTGGCCGGGATAACGGAGCGTCTTGTACTCCATCGTCGGGATCTTCCCCTCGTAGCGCCACGCCATGGTCGACAGCCCCCCGGCGGTATGAAACGCCTCGAGCTCGCCAGCCGGCTTCGGGAAGTCCATCGTCTCACGCTCGGAGAGCGCCGTCACCTGCGCGCGCTTGCCGTCACGCACCACCCACGACAGCGTCGTGTAGTAGTCGAGCACTCCTTCCAGCGAGTAGACGATCTGGTAGTTGAGCGGCGGCTCCGGTTCCTGCGGCAGCCCACCCACGTAGATGCGAACGCTGTCCACCGAGTCCATCTGCTCGATGCCGTACTGCGCGAGGATGTTCACCATGCCCGGCGCCACGCCGCAATCCGGCACCACCGTGATCCCCTTCGCCTTCGCCTTCTCCATCAGCTCCTTCTGCTGGAACACGATCTCGGTGTTGCCGCCGAGATCGCAGAAGTGCACCCCCGCCTCGACGGCGCACTCCGCCATCTGGAGGTTGAAGTAGTACGGGATGGCGCTCATCACGGCATCGCACTCCCGCATCACGGCGAGGACCGCAGCGCGGTCGCGGACGTCGAGCGGGGTGGGGATCAGTCGCTTGCCCGAGTAGGGAGCGAGGAATGGCGGCAGGTGGTCGAGGTGAATGTCCGCGAGCCGGACCTGGGTCACCTGCGGGTTCTGCAGCAGATCATACGCGCACGCGGAGCCCTGCAGCCCCGCGCCGAGAACGAGCATTCGCATCAGTGCAATTTCTCCGTGACGGTCGTTTCAGGCGTAGCTCCTGAATCTAACCCTCGGATGCCCACCCCGGCCAACCAACCGGCTCGCGCACACTCCCTGCAACGACCACGGGCATGACGACTCCATCAATTTCCTCCGCCGCGGACGACACGAGCTGGCGCTCGCACCTCATCCAGGATGACGCCGGCATCGCGCGCCTGCTCGCCCGCGATCACCGCATCGCCGTGCTCGGCATCAAGACCGCGGAGACGGGACAGCCCGCCTATTACGTCCCGCAGTACGCGCAGGAGGTGGGCTACGAGATCGTCCCCGTACCCGTGTATTTCCCCGACGTCACCGAGATCCTGGGTGAGCCCGTCTATCGCAGCGTGAGCGCGATCCCGGGCAGGGTGGACATGGTGAACGTCTTCCGCCGGCCGCGGGACATCGACCAGCACGTGGACGACATCATCGCCAAGAAGCCCGCGTCGGTCTGGTTCCAGCTCGGCATCCGCAACGACGCCGCCGCCGAGCGTTTCGCGCGCGCGGGAATCGATGTCGTGCAGGACAGATGTTTACTCGTGGAGCTGCAGCGG
>DASUXT010000076.1:0-2527 GCA_036377775.1 Gemmatimonadaceae bacterium
GGACCATGGTCTATAGACCATGGTCCATCGACCATCAGCCATCAGACCAGATCTTCTCCCTTTCTCCCCTTCCTCACATCCCCCCGGACGTGTCCGTACTGTCCGACCGGTCCGCCACCGCGTACCCCGACAGGTGGATCGTCGTGAACACGACCGTGTGGGTCAGCTTCTCGTCCACGCTCACCATCGGCTCCAGCAGCGCCTTGCTGTTCTCGTCGATGTTCCACGCCGACAGCGCCTTCCGGTCGAGCGCGGGACTGGCGCAGCGCGAGTAGTCGATCGTCATCGAGACCGGCGTCTGGAACAGGTAGTGTTCCGCACTCCCGGCGCGCACCCGGATCTCGGCGTACGGAGACGCCGGGACGGTGAGGGTGAAATCCTCGGGGAAGAGCACGGCACCGAGCGGGATCACCACGCTCGTATTGCCGATCGCCAGCACCCCCCCAGACAGGCCGATCCGCGACGTCACCGACTGCGTGGTGGAGGTCGGGCACGCGATCAGCGCGGTGCCGCTCGTGTCGGTGCCGAGCAGGTCGGGCAGGAGCGATGGACTGCCGGTTCCGCTGGCGGGGCGCACATCCTGCGGCACGGGCCTGGTGACGTCCGCGGAACAGGCGGTCATGGCGAGCAGGGCAAGCGCGAGTCGCAGATCGGTGACTCGGATCATCAACACACCTCGGTACCTGTGATATTCTTCGTGGCCGTGCCCGGCCATTGGACGGCTCTCCTCAAGTATCGTGCGCGACGCCGCCGTCGCGTGTGAGGACGGTCACAGTCAGATTCGTGCCATGTCCGATTCCTCAGTCTCCCTGGCGCAGGAGGCGCTCGACGCCGGCCGCCGTGCCGAGTACGCCGACGACCTGCAGCGAGCGCTGCACCACTACGCGGACGCCGCCATCCACGCCGGCGCCAACCCGGGCGTGGTGACGAAGGCCCTCATCGGCCAGGCGGGGGTGTACCGGCGGCTGAGTGAGTGGGAGCAGGCGGCCGACTGCGCGCGACGCGCCCGGGAGCTCGCCGAGGACGCCGAGCTGCCGGAGCTTCGCGCCGAAGCGCTCGTCGCCGAGGGGAACGCGCTGATGTGCAGCGGGCGGTTCGACGAAGCGGTGGCGGTGTACGACCGCCTGCTCCGCGTGGCGATGAACGAGCGCCAGCGCGGGATCGCCCTGCAGAACCTGGGCTCCATCCACGCCCAGCGCGGCCATCACTACCGCGCCGAGCAGGCATTCGAGAAGTCACGCCGGATGTTCGAGGCAGCCGGCTACGCGCGTGGTGTGGCGATCGCCACGAACAACCTCGGCCGGCTCGCCTGCGAATGCGGGGACCACGAGCGCGCCGAGCCGCTGCTGCGCGCGGCACTCGACGGCGCCCGCGCCGTGGAGGACGCGGAGCTCTGCGCACTCGCGCAGCTCAACCTCGCCCAGCTCCGTGCCGCGCAGGGCGCTCTCGCCGAGGCCGGCTCGATGGCCGCCGCGGCGTTCGGGCACTTCGTGGCGTCGGAGAACCGCTGGCGGCAGGTCGAATGCCTCTGGGTGCTCGCCGACGTGGCCGAGGGCGAAGGCAAACTCGATGACGCGCGGGTCCACCTGGAGCGCGGCGCCGCGCTGGCGCGCGCAATCGAGGCGAGGATGGAGCTGGTGAGGATCCGCCAGCGGCTCCAGCGCTACGACGAGATCGAGATGGGCGGCGCCCACCCCTGATCAGCTACCAGGGGCGCTCGCGCAGCATCGCCGTCACGCCGCTCGCCACCACGGCGGGAGAGAAGAGCTGCCCCTGACCGTGCGTGCAGCCGATCTCCTGCAGCACCTTCAGGTGGCCGGCCGACGAGATGCCTTCCGCCACCACGTCGAGGCCGAACTCGCGCGCCAGGCTGACCACGGACCGCACGATGCGCAGCGCGCGCTCGTCGCGGTCCATCTTGTTGACGAGCATGTGGTCGATCTTCACCCCGTCCAGCGGGAGCCGCTGCAGGTAGCCGATCGGCGAGTTGCCGGAGCCGAAGTCGTCCATGTGGATCTTCGTGCCGAGTGCGCGGAGGCCACTGAGCACGCCGGCAGCCCGCGTCACGTCCTGCGCCACGACGCGCTCGTTCACTTCGAGCACGAGCGACGACGACGGCAAGCCGAAGATCTTGATCGTGCGCGCCACGTCGTCGAGGAATCCCGTCGCGCTGAACTGCCGATTCGAGAGGTTGACGGCGACGGTGAGTCCCGCGCCGCCGGGCACCTCGAAGTTCCACTCGCGCACCTGGTGACACGCCTCGCGCAGCACCCAGCGCCCCACGTCGGAAATGACGTCGAGCTCCTCGGCCACGCCAAGGAACTCGATGGGGGAGAGGAGGCCACGCGTCGGATGGTTCCACCGGAGCAGTGCTTCCACGCCGGAGATGCGTCCTGTCTCCAGGCCGATGATCGGCATGTAGTGCAGCACGAACTCGTTGTTCAGCACCGCCATGCGCAACTCGTCCTGTAGCCGGCGCCGCGCGCGCTTCCGCGGCGATCTTCCAGTCGAACAGCACGGGCGGAGG
>DASUXT010000077.1:0-20838 GCA_036377775.1 Gemmatimonadaceae bacterium
TATGGAGCAAGCGACCGAGACCAGGTCCAGAGGCTATTTCCGTTCGTCTCCCTCGTCCGCGTTCGACCAGTACCTCCAGGACATCCAGAAGCTCCCCCTGATCAGCGACGCCGCCGAGGAACGACGCCTCGCCCGCCTCGCCCAGAAGGGGGACGAGGCCGCCGCCGAGCGACTCGTCACGGCGAACCTCCGCTTCGTGATCTCCTACGTGAAGAAGTACCAGGGACACGGACTCGACCTCTCGGAGCTGGTCGCGATCGGCAACGAAGGCCTCCTCAAGGCGGTGCGGAAGTTCGATCCCGACCAGGGGGTGAAGTTCATCTCCTACGCCGTGTGGTGGGTCCGTCAGGCGGTCCTCAAGGCCCTGGCAGAGCAGACGCGCTCCGTCCGCATCCCGCTCAACCAGAACTCGCAGCTCATCCGCCTCGCCCGCGCCGAGACCATCCTCTCCCAGGTCCTCAAGCGCGACCCCACGGAGAACGAGCTCTCTCGCCTGCTCGAGGAATCCCCCGAGTCGGTGCGTGCCGCCCGGCAGATGTCCAGCACCGAAGTCTCGCTGGATGCCCCCATTGACCGGTCGGATCGCGAAGCCTCCACCCTCGGCGAACGTTTCGCCGGCGTGGACGGCACCGAGATCGAGGACGTGACGGACTACCAGCTCATGAAGGAGTTCATCGAGCGCGTCTTCCGGAAGTACCTCACCCCTCGCGAGCGCAAGATCCTCTTCCTCTACTACGGCCTCGATGAGAGCGGCGAGCCGATGACGCTGGAGAAGATCGGCGCGCTGATGGGCGTGACCCGCGAGCGCATCCGCCAGATCCGCGAGCGCGCCTTCGAGAAGCTCCGCGAATCCCCTGACGGCCGTGCCCTCGCCGGCTTCTGGCAGGCGGCGTAGGAGTTCGTCCTTTTGAAAGAGCTTTAAGAGGAAACGACGAAAACGACGGGAACGGCAGGACCAATTCAATTTGGTCCTGCCGTTTCAGCTTTTTCCGCTGTGTCCTATTCCTGCTTTTTTTGCGGTTCGCGTGTACTAGGATGGCAGACCTCCTCTTCCATCCGATGTCCGACCGCCACTCGCCCGTCTTCATAGATCACACCGGTCGCCGATGGCGTCGGATTCGTCGTGCCGCGCTCGCCTTCGGCGTGGCGACGACGGTCATCGCCCTCTTTCTGGTCGGGTCGATCGTCCTCAACCCGCCGGTGCCGCCGGAGCTGCCCCTCGCCACGGCGAACAACCAGCCCATCGCGCGACCGACCACCGGCAAGCCTGGTCCGTTCACGCGCGTCGACCGGTTGCGCACGGCGTATCGGCGCAAGCTCGCCGCGATCGTGCGAAAGTACGGCACCACGAAGTCGCGCCGCGCCGACGTGGTCCCCACGCTGAACGTGTCCGGCGCGCCGCCGCGTCGCGACGCCGTCGTCGCCGGCTTCTACGTGAACTGGGCAGACAACTCCTTCTCGTCGCTCTCGCAGCATCTCGGCAAGCTGGACTGGGTGATCGGCGAGTGGGCGTTCGTCCCCGCCAGCGGGGACTCGCTGCAGCTCCGCGTGGATCGAAAGGTCCTCGACCTGCTCGCGAGCCGTCCACCCGAGGCACGACCGGCGCTGTTCATCATGCTCAGCAACTTCGTGGTTGCCGGCGGCGATTCGGCGGGTGGGCGCTTCGACGCGAAGGTCATGGCGCGTTTCCTCGCCAATCCGCTGGCGCGCGCCAATGCCGTGCGCCAGCTCCACGAGGCCGTGGTGAAGTACGGGCTCGCCGGCACCACCCTCGACCTCGAGGGCTTCGATGCGAGCCAGCAGCCGCAGGTGCTCGCCTTCGCCCGGGAGCTTCGCGATTCGATGCACGGCATCGGCCGCCTCGCCACCCAGGCGGTGGCCGCGGGCGACGACGACGCCTACGTCCGCCAGGCGGGACAGCTGAACGACGAGCTGTTCCCGATGCTGTTCGACGAGCACTACCCGCAGGGCGAGCCGGGCCCGATCGCCAGCCAGCACTTCTATATCACGCAGGCGAAGCGGTTCGCGCGGCTCGTGTCCCCGTCGAAGCTCGTCCTCATGATCGGCGCCTACGGCTACGACTGGAACGACGCCGAAGCGGTGAACGTGCACCGCGCCGAGAACTTCGACTTCCAGGAGACGATGCGGGCTGCGCGCGGCGCCGGCCAGCCGCGCCCGCACTACGATCCGGTGTCGCTGAATCCGTACATGACGTGGTCGGACGCGGACTCCACTGACCACCTGCTCTGGTATCTCGACGCCACCACTGCATACAACGAGATGCGCGTCGGCCGAGCCCTCGGCGTGGCCGGTCATGCCCTCTGGCACCTCGGCGGCGAGGATCCTTCGCTGTGGAACGTCGTCACGGCGGACGGCTCCCTGCTCTCCCCCGACAGCCTCCGTCGCATGCCACCGGGCTACGACGCAGAGTTCGACGGCACCGGGGAGATCCTGCAGCTCACGTACTACCCGAACGAAGGCGCGCGCAACATCCGCGTCGATCCTGCCACTGGCTTCATCACCAGCCAGACGCTGGTGCAGGTGCCCATTCCATATGTGCTCACGCGCACCGGCGGGCAGCCACGCAACGCGCACCGGGTCGCACTCACCTTCGATGACGGACCCGACGCGCGCTGGACGCCGATGATCCTCGACACCCTCCGGTCGCGCGGGGTGAAGGCAACGTTCTTCGTCGTCGGGCAGAACGTGGACACGCACCTCGGCATCGTGGAGCGCGAGTTCGTCGAGGGACACGAGATCGGCAACCACACGTACACCCATCCCAACATGGCGCTCGAGGGGGAGCGCCGTGACCGCATCGAGCTGGACGCCACCACCTCCCTGCTCGAGGCGGACATCAACCGCCGCACCGCGTTCTTCCGTCCACCGTACTTCGGCGACGCCGAGCCGACGACGGATGCCGAGCTGGTGCCGGTGGGAATCGCTTCGAAGCGGCACTACTGGACGATCGGCCTTCACGTGGACGGCGACGACTGGAAGGGGATCCCCGCCGACTCGATCGTCAGGCTCGTCCTCGAGCGGCGCGCCGCACCGAATTCCATCAACGCCACCACCCAGGACTCGGCGCGCAACGTGATCCTGCTGCACGATGCCGGCGGTGATCGGTCGCAGACGGTGGCTGCCCTCGGCCCGCTCATCGATTCGCTCCGCGCGCGCGGCGACACGATCGTGCTCGTGAGCGACCTCGCCGGCATCACGCGCGACGACGCGATGCCGCAGCTCCCCCCCGCGAGCGAGGCGACCCGCCTCGTGCGCAAGGCGGGCTTCCTCATGCTCGGCACCGGCGAGACGACGCTGTTCTGGATCTTCAGCATCGCCGTCGCGCTCGGCATCGCACGGCTGGTGATCATCGGCATGCTCGCCCTCGTGCAGCGGCTGAAGGGTCATCAGGACCGGCATGCGCCGGCGTCGTACACGCCGGGGGTGAGCGTCATCGTGCCGGCGTACAACGAGGAAAAGGTGATCGTTCGCACCGTGGCCTCCCTGCTCGCACAGCACTACCGGGGGGCACTGGAGGTCATCGTGGTGGACGACGGCTCCTCCGACGGCACGGCGGCGGCGTGCGAGGCGGCATATGGCGACGACCAGCGCGTGAGCGTGCACCGGAAGCCCAACGGCGGCAAGGCGAGTGCGCTCAACTACGGCATCGGCGTCGCACGGCACGAGGTGGTGATCGGCCTCGACGCCGACACCATCTTCGACGAGGACACGGTGGCCGAGCTGGTGCAACCGCTCGCCGACCCCTCGGTGGCCGCCGTGGCGGGCAACGCGAAAGTTGGCAACCGGATCAACCTCGTCACCCGGTGGCAGGCGCTGGAGTACGTCACGAGCCAGAACCTCGACCGCCGCGCCTTCTCGCTGCTCGACTGCATCACGGTCGTGCCGGGAGCGGTCGGTGCCTGGCGCCGGTCGGCCGTGATCGGGGTCGGCGGCTTCCGGGAGGATACGCTGGCCGAGGATCAGGATCTCACCCTGGCCATGCGTCGCGCGGGTTGGTCGGTAGCTTATGCAGATGCCGCGGTCGCGTATACTGAAGCACCCGATACCCTCCGCGGACTGGCGAAGCAGCGCTTCCGGTGGTCGTTCGGCACGCTGCAGTGCGCGTGGAAGCACCGCGACGCCTTCTTCCGGCGCGAGTACGGTTCACTCGGCTTCATTGCCCTGCCCAATGTCTTCCTCTTCCAGCTCCTGCTCCCCGCGATCTCGCCGGTGGCCGACCTCATGTTCGTGCTGAGCATCTTCTCCGTGTGGCTCAACGCCATGGCGCACAGCGTGGATGGGCGGCTCGCCTACGGGCTGGTGAACCTCGAGGAAGTGCTCACCTACTACGCCATCTTCCTGCTCGTGGACTGGGTGGCAGCGATGCTCGCCTTCCTCATGGAGCCCGACGAGGAGAAGCAGCTCACCTGGCTGATCTTCATCCAGCGATTCGCGTATCGTCAGGTGATGTACTGGGTAGTGGTGCGTTCCTTCGCCGCTGCCCTGAGCGGGCGGCTGGTGGGCTGGGGCAAGCTCGATCGCAAGGCGACCGTGGCGCTTCCCGAACACGCACCGCGGCTCGGCGCCCTTGGCTGACGCAACGCGCATCCCGGCAATCGTCAACCACGCCGCGGGCACGGCAGCCGCGGCGCGCGAGGCGCTCGACGCCAGCGGCGCGTTCGACGTGCACGAGGTGGCGCCGGCGGACATCGCCGACACGGTGCAGGCGCTGGTCCGAGGAGGCGCGAAGCGCATCCTCGTTGCCGGTGGCGACGGCACGATCGCCACGGCCTCCTGCGCGCTGGTCGGCACGGGCACCGAGCTCGCCATCCTGCCCGGCGGCACCCTCAACCACTTCGCGCGCGACCTCGGCATCAGCACGGTGGCTGCCGAAGCGGTGGAGCTCGCGGTGCGTCCCGAAACGCGAAAGGTGGACGTCGGCGTGGTGAACGGCCGCGTCTTCCTCAACACGAGCAGCGTGGGGGGCTACGTGCGCTACGTGCGCACGCGCGAGAACCTGGAGCGTCACCTCGGCTATCGCTTCGCGTCGCTGCTGGCCGCGGTTCGGATGATGACCAGCGTGCGACGGATGGGCGTCGAGATCGAGGTGGACGGGCGCGCGCGGATCTTCCGCACCCCGCTCGTGTTCATCGGCGTCGGCGAGCGGGAGCTGCAGTTCCCCGTTCTTGGCAAGCGCGTGCCGGATGGCCGATCCGGCCTGCACGTGATGGTGGTGAAGGGACGCTCGCGTCTACGTCTGATGCTGATCAGCGCCACGGCGATCCTGCGCGGGCTCGATGCCGTGTCACGTACCGGCCACTTCGACGACATCATCACGGATCGGCTGCGCATCACGATGAAGGGAGCCGGCTGGGTGGCGCTCGACGGCGAGGTCGCCCTCCTTCGCACCCCACTGGATTACGAGCTGCGCAGCGGTGCACTTTCCATAGTGTGTCCGCCTCCGTCATGAACGAGCTGGTCGAGCCGCTGCGCGCCATCGTGGGCGAGCGGCGGGTGCTGGTGCGAGCCGGCGAGCTGCGCACCTACGAGTCCGACGGCCTCCCGGGCTACCAGAAGCGTCCCTCCATTGCCGTCTTCCCGGGCACGCGCGACGAAGTGATCGGCGTGGTGCGACTGCTCGCCGAGCGCAACGTGCCGTTCGTGCCGCGCGGCGCCGGCACCGGCCTCTCCGGCGGTGCGCTCGCCGAGGATGTCGTGCTGCTCGGCCTGCATCGCCTCAAGGGCATCCTCTCAATAGACGCGGGCGACTCCCGTGCCGTCGTCGAGCCCGGCGTCGTGAACTCGTCGCTGGGCCGCGCGGCGGCAGCGTTCGGGCTGCATTACGCGCCCGACCCGTCCAGCCAGACCGCGTGCACCATCGGTGGCAACATCGCGGAGAACGCCGGAGGGCCGCACTGCCTCAAGTACGGCGTCACGCTGAATCACGTGCTGGCCGTCACCGCGCTCCTGCCCAGCGGCGAGATCGTGCAGCTCGGCAATCCCGATGGCGAGACCGATGGCTACGACCTGCTCGGCGCCTTCATCGGCTCGGAGGGATGCTTCGGCGTGGCGCTCGACGTCACGGTGAAGCTGACGAAGAACCCGCAGGCGGTGCGCACCCTGCTCGCCGACTTCATGTCCGTGGACGCGGCGGCGCACGCGGTGTCGTCGGTGATCGCGGCGGGGATCGTTCCCGCGGCGATGGAGATGATGGATGCCGCCGCCGTGCAGGTGGTGGAATCATCGATCTACGCGGCAGGGTACCCCACCGACGCGGCGGCCGTGCTGCTGATCGAGCTCGATGGCGCCGCCGCCGGCCTCGACGACGACGTGGAGCGTGTCGCCGCATTCTGCCGCACGGCCGGTGCCCGTGGGGTGCACACGGCGGCGGACCCGGAGGAGCGCGCGCGCCTCTGGCAGGGACGCAAGAAGGCGTTCGGTGCCATGGGTCGCATCTCCCCCGCCCTCGTGGTGCAGGACGCCGTGGTGCCGCGCACCCGGCTCCCCGAGCTGCTGGACGAGATCCATCGCATCGCCGAGCGGCACGAGGTGCACATCTGCAACGTGTTCCACGCCGGTGACGGCAACCTGCACCCGAACATCGGCTACGACCCGCAGAGCGAGGTGGAAGCAGCGCGCGTGCACGCCGCGATGTCGGAGGTGATGCACGCCTGCATCGCCGCGGGTGGTACCATCACCGGCGAGCACGGTGTGGGACTCGACAAGATGCCGTACATGGACGCGCTGTTCACGCCGCCCACGCTGGCAGCGATGTGCGCGCTGCGCGAGGTGTTCGATCCGCAGCGCCGCGCGAATCCTGGCAAGGTCGTGCCGGTGCATGCCTGTCGAGAGTGGCACGCCGCACCTGCCACGCGGGAGCAAGGATGACCGCGAGCGAAGCACCCGCCGTCGCGCAGGCCGCCGCCGTCGCGGAGGAAGTGCAGCGCGCGCGCGCCGACCGTGCGCCGCTCCGCATCGTGAATGCGGCCCGGTGGCTCGACGCCGGCCGGCCGGTGCGCGCCGAGCGCACGCTGGAGCTCCGCTCACTCGTGAGCCCCGACGTGGTGCACTACGAGCCGGGCGACCTCACGCTCACGGTGCGTGCAACCGCCACCCTGCGCGACATCGACCGGCTCGTGCGTCCCGAGGGGCAATGGCTCCCGCTCGATCCGCCCGGCGGCACGGAGGGCACGATCGGTGCGACGATCGCCACCGCGTCCGCCGGCCCGCTCGCCTCGGCGTTCGGCACGCCGCGCGAGCAGGTGCTCGGCGTGGAGGTGGTCACCGGGCGTGGCGAGGTGGTCCGCGCTGGCGGTCGCGTGGTGAAGAACGTGGCGGGCTTCGATCTCACGCGCCTCATGACCGGCGCCTGGGGAACGCTGGGCGCGATCACGGAAGTGTCGGTACGACTGCGCGCGCTTCCCGCACTGGAGACCACGGTAGCGGTGCCAGCATCGGCCGCCGTCGCATGGGAGTGGATGAGCGCCAGCGAGTACACGCCGTACGCCGCCGAGCTCCTCTCCCCGTCGCTGGCGCGCGCGCTTGGCGTTGGGGACGCCAGCACGATGCTGCTGCGCATCGGCGGCAACGAGGCGCTGGTCCGGGCGACGCTCGAGTCGGTGGCCGCGCTGGGCGACGTGCGCCACCTGGAGAGCGACGTGTGGTCACGGCTGTCCGTTCGTGACGTGGCCGGCGCCTCGGTGGTGCGGTTGAGCACCCGCCCGTCGCGCCTGGGTGCGGTATGGGAGCGAGTCACGACGATGCTCGAGCGGGTGGGGGGCGAGGCACACGCCACGCCGAGGCGCGGCGTCGTGCGCTGCATCATCCCCGCCGACGATGCCGACGAGGAATTCGCGCGCCTGCGGGGTATCATCGGCGCGCTCCGCGTCGACGCGAGCCTGGTCGCCGAACGCCTGCCGGCGCCGCTCTGGGCGTCGTTCGTTCCGGCGGCAACGACGGACGATCTCTCGCGCGGCATTCGCGCGGCGTTTGATCCCGATCACATCCTGAATCCCGGCATCTTCGGAGAGCTCGGTTGAGCCACCCGCTGTCACCATATCCCGACAACTGCGCCATTCCCGGCACGCCGCTCGCCAGGGCGCGCGAGGGGATCGACGCGTGCATCCACTGCGGATTCTGTCTCCCTGCCTGCCCGACGTATCTCACGCTCGAGGACGAGAACGACAGCCCGCGCGGTCGCATCGTCCTCATGAAGTCGGTGGTGGAAGGCACCCTCGCCGTGGACGATTCCGACGTCCGCACGCACATCGATCAGTGCCTTGGCTGCCGCGCCTGCGAGACCGCGTGTCCCTCCGGCGTCCCGTACGGCCACCTGCTGGAAGCCACGCGGGCGACGCTCACCGACGTGAAGCCCAATCCGCCGATCGCCCGCCTGATCCTCTTCGTCTTCGCGCGGCGCAGCCTGACGACGCTGGCGATGCTCGGAGGTCGCGTCGCACGCGCGACGCGGATCTCCTGGCTGCTCTCGCGCCTGCCGGGGCGACTCGGCTTCGCGATGGCGATGCTCGAGTCCACGCGCTCGCCCCTCAAGCGCAGGAAGTACCAGCCGGAGGGGGACGGCGGGCGCGGCTCGGCCGCGTTGCTCACCGGCTGCGTGATGGAAGGGTTGTACACGGAGACGAACCGCGCCACCGAGCGCACGCTCACCGTGAACGGCTACCGGATGGTCGAGGCACCAGGCCAGCGCTGCTGCGGCGCGCTGCACGCCCACGCCGGCGATGACGACACGGCGCGCAAGCTGGCGCGTGCCAACGTGGCGGCCTTCGAGAAGAGCGGCGCCGAATACGTCGTGGCGAACGCGGCAGGATGCGGAGCGATGATGAAGGAGTATGGTGCCCTGCTCGTCGACGACGCGGAATGGCACGCGCGCGCCGAAGCCATGGCGGCGAAGGTGCGGGACGTGAGCGAGCTGCTCGCCGACGCCGGCCCGAAGCCGGGCGGCGAGGTGGCGGTGACGGTGACGTACGACGCGCCCTGTCACCTGCTTCACGCACAACGCGTGGTCAGCGCGCCGCTCGCCGTGCTCGGCGCAGTGCCGGGACTCACGCGGGTGCCGCTCGAAGGGAGCGAGCACTGCTGCGGCAGCGCGGGGATCTACAACCTCATCGAGCCGGACGTGAGCGACCGCGTGCTCGCCCCCAAGCTCGCCAACATCGCCGCGACGAAGGCGCCGCTCGTCGTGACCGGGAACCCCGGCTGCCTGATGCAGATCGGCGCCGGACTGCGGCAGGCGAGGGTGGGCGCGCGCGTAGTGCATCCCGTGGATGTGCTGGATGCGTCCTACGCGAAGGATCTGGGGTAGCACCGAAGGATTCCGGCAAGGCACACTGCCACACCGGTAAACGGTACCTCGTACCTGGTACCAGGTACGAGGTACCGTTTACCTGTAGTTGGTCCCGGCACGGAGCCCGGTCTCCCCAACCAACCATAGCGCGCACCGCGGCCCCGAATTTACTTAAGGGCATGGTTGACGCCGTGCTCCTCGAGTGGGACGGAGTGCTCGCCGACACCGGTGTTGCGCGGCGCGATGCGCTGCTGCAGGCGCTGGCCGACGAGGACGTGGCGTGGAGCGCGGAGGAGTTCGATGCGCACTGCGCCGCCCTCGACGTGCATTCCGCCGCCACGGTGGCGGTGGAGCGAACGCGCGGAGACGACCCCGCGCTGGTGGACCTCGTGGTGCTGCGCGCTGGTCGCGCCTTCACCGAGCGTCTCGCGCGTGGCGTGGTGCTCCAGCCCGGCGCACTGGAGTTCCTCCGGACCGCCGAGCCGCGCGCGCGGCTCGCCATCGTCTCGCGCGCCAGTCGTGCCGAAACCGATCTCTTCCTTCGCCTGTCGGCGCTGGACGGGTTGATGGCGTGCGTGTTCACCGCGGACGACGTGCTCCAGCCCCCGCCCTCCGCGGAGCTGTACGAGCAGGCGGTATCGCATCTGGCGCGAACGCGTCGCGTACGGCGCGAGCGCGCCGTGGCGCTGGTGAACGCCACGGCACCCATCCGTGCCGCACGCGCAGCCGGGATCCACGTCCTCGCCGTTGGCGCGCCGGCGCACGTGGCCCTCGATGCCGACGGCGCCACCGACGACCTCGCCACGCTGACCACCGACGAGCTGGCCACGCTGGTAGGGATCACCCCGAGCGAGCACCACACGTGAGCACGCGAAGCGCATCCGTCACGGCAACCACCACTGGCGAGATCGGCGGGAGGAGCGTGGTGCTCGCCTATGGGAGCGTCGCCGCGGAGTACGAAGCTCTCCACACCCAGGCCGCACTGTTCGATCGCAGCCATCGCGGTCGGCTGCAGGTGTTCGGCGAGCGCGCTGCGGAGATGGTGGCCGGGCTCGTGACGAACGACGTCAGCGGCCTCGCGCCCGGCCAGGGCTGCTACGCCGCCGCGCTCACGGCGAAGGGAAAGATCATCGCCGACGTGCGCGTGTTCGTGGAGGAGGGATCGGTGCTCACCGACGCTCCCCCGCGTGCCGCCGAGGCGTGGGCCACCATGGTGAAGAAGTACGTCAACCCGCGTCTCGCGCCGCACGCCGACGTCACCGCCACGCTGCGTGACATCGGCATCTTCGGCGCGAACGCGCGCCACGTGATGAGCGCCATCACGGGCGTGCCATCCCCCGCCCTCAGCGCGCTCGCGCCATACGCGCACGTCACGGTCGATCTGGACGGCGTGCGTGCCATCGTGGCGAGCGTGCCCGACCTTGGCGTGGAAGGGTTCGAGCTGATCCTCCCCACGGAGGCGTTCCCGGCGATGTGGCAGCGCGCCATGGACGCCGGCGCGACGCCGGCCGGCCTCGAGGCATGGGAGATCGCGCGCGTCGAAGCGGGGCGTCCGGAGTGGGGGATCGAGATGGACGACTCGACGATCCCGCAGGAAGCGAATTTCGACGAGCTGCACGCCATCTCGTACACGAAGGGCTGCTACGTCGGACAGGAGACGGTGGCGCGCGTGCACTTCCGCGGCCACGTCAACCGGCACCTGCGCGGCGTGCGCACCGAGGGAAGCGAGCCCGTTCCGCGCGGCGCGACCCTGCACGACGACAGCGGCGCCCGGGTCGGCGACGTGCGAAGCGCGGTGCGCTCGCCGATGCTGGGTGGGATCGGGCTCGCCATGATCCGGCGTGAGGTCGAGCCGGGCACATCGCTCGTTGCGCGCTGGCCCGAGGGCAGTGCTGCAGAGGGAGCGCTTGCCGAACGGAAGGTGGACGTCGTCGCCCTGCCCTTCGCCGTGACCTGAGGTGCCCACCGCGCTGGTGACCGGCGCCACGGGGCTCGTGGGATCCCACGTGGTGGAGCGTCTCCAGCGCGATGGCTGGCAGGTGCGCGCCCTCGTGCGCGACGCGGCGCGAGCGGATTGGCTGCGGCGGAGCGGCATCGAGCTCGCGCTCGGCGACACGCTCGATGCATCCACGCTGCCGCCGGCAGCCACGGGATGCGACGTCGTCTTTCACACCGCCGCCGCGGTCACTCCCGACGGCGGCTGGGAGGCATTCCGTCGGCCGAACATCGAGGGGACGCGAAACGTGGTGGAGGCGACCGCCGCTGCCGGCGCGCGGCTGGTGCACGTGAGCAGCGTCGCCGTGTACGGCGCGGCGGCACGGTACGCACCGTCCGGCGGGAAGACGAGCGAGGAGACGCCGCTCGCGCCGCTCGGCGAGCATGCGTGGTACGCGCGCTCGAAGCGCGAGTCGGAGCAGCTGGTGCTGGAGGCCCATGCGCAAGGCCGGCTCTGGGCCACGGCCGTGCGTCCCGACGTGATCTACGGCGAGCGTGACCGCCAGTTCGTGCCTCGCGTCGCCCGCCTGCTGCGATTCGGCGTGGCCCCCGTGGTGGGAGGCGGCCACTCGACGCTGGCCGTGGTGCACGCGGCGAACGTGGCCGACGGGATGGTGCGCGCAGCGATGCGTCCCGAGGCCGGTGGTCGAGCCTACAACCTGGCCAACGACTTCGACGTGACGGTGAGTGAGTTCTTCCGGCTGGCGGGGGAAGGACTCGGCGAGCGCCTGCGCTTCGTGTCCATTCCCGCCTCGGCAGCGCGAGTGGTGGTGCGCGTCGCGGCGCTGGCGACGCCGGCGCGACTGCGGTCGTCGCTGCGGCAGTCGGTGGATTTCCTCACCCGCGACAATCCGTTCACGTCGGAGCGCGCGCGGCGGGAGCTCGGCTGGGACCCACCCCTGCGTCCCGAGCGTGGCGTGGTGGACGCCTTCCGCTGGTTCGCGTCGTCAGGGCGAGCGCGATCGTGATGCAGACTGAAACGGGGCGCCACTTCATGAAGTGGCGCCCCGTTTCAATCGACGAAGGAGAGCCGATTACGGCTTCTTCTTGGTCGTGTCGGCCTTGGCGGTGGTGTCCTTCTTGGTGGTGTCCATCGCGGCCATGGCGGAATCGTGCGCCATGCTGGTGTCGGCGGACATCGCCGGAGCCGGAGCCATCGCCGGAGCGGCGGTGTCGGCGGGCTTTTCCTGGGTGCTGCAGGCGGCGACGAGCGCAACGGCGGCGACAAGGGCCAGACGCTTCATGTGGATCTCCTGGGGTGTCATGAGTGAATGTCGCGAGTTCCGTGCACGCGAAGCTGTGCCCGGCAGCGGCGGCGTGAAAAGATAGACACACCAAATTTCGTGTCAAGGGCAGTCGCGGTGAGCAAGTGCTGACGAGCCAAGGGGTTTCCAGCCAGCTCCGGCCTTGGCAGTTCGATGGCGCTACACGGATGTTTGGCGGACGGGAGTAAGGGGCGGAAGGGCATGGAGTTAGGGGCGGAGGTGGGACGGTCGTGAGGCGAGCAGGCGGGAAGGTCGGGACGGTCTGATGGCGCATGGTCCATCGACTCTGGTCCATGGGCCATCGTCCCACGACGATCGGACCGCCGGTGTTCCCACCACCCCACCTTCCCGCCTTCCGCCCTTTTCATCTCCTTCCTCGCTCGAAGCGCGCTAAGTTCCCCTCGTGGACACGCTCCTCCCTCCCGAGCTCCTTGCGCTCCCTCGCGACGGCGTGGTGCGTGGCGCCTGTCCGCACGACTGCCCGGACACCTGCGCCACGCTCGTCACCGTCGAGGAGGGACGCGCCACGCGCATCGCGGGCGATCCCGGGCATCCGGTGACCCAGGGGTTCCTCTGCGCCAAGGTGAATCGCTACATCGAGCGCACCTATCATCCGGAGCGGCTGCATTCGCCGCTGCGGCGCTCGGGGCCCAAGGGCGCGGGAGACTTCACCGAGATCTCGTGGGACGAGGCGCTCGACGAGATCGCGTCGCGGCTCGGCGACATCGCCCGCTCGCCCGACGGACCGCAGGCCATCCTCCCCTACTCGTACGCCGGGACGATGGGAATGGTGCAGGGATCGTCCATGGACCGCCGTTTCTTCCACCTGCTCGGCGCGTCGCGACTCGATCGCACCATCTGCTCGATGGCCGGCACGGTGGGAATGCGCATGACGGTGGGCGCGAACGTCGGCGCCGACAGCGAAGGCGTGCCGGAGAGCGACCTCGTACTGCTGTGGGGAACGAACACCCTCACCGCGAATCCGCATCTCTGGCCGTTCGTCCTGCAGGCACGCGAGCGCGGCGCGCCGATCATCTGCATCGACCCCATTCGCACGCGCACCGCCCAGCAGTGCGACGAATGGATTCCGATCCGTCCCGGCACCGATGCCGCGCTCGCGCTGGGGATGATGCATGTGCTCTTCGCGCGCGGGCTCGAGGATCGGGAGTACCTGGAGCGCCATACGCTCGGCCACGAGGCGTTGCGCGAGCGCGCCGCGGAGTGGACGCCGGAGCGCACGTCGTTCGTGACGGGACTGCCCACGGAGACCATCGTCTCGCTCGGCGAGCGGTACGGCCGCGCGCGGGCCGCCTTCATTCGCGTGAACTACGGGCTGCAGCGTCACGGCGGCGGCGGAATGGCAGTGCGCACCATCGCCTGCCTGCCGGCGATCACCGGCCACTGGCGTCGTGCCGGCGGTGGCGTGCAGATGTCCACGTCGGCGAACTTCACGTTCGATCGCGCGGCGCTCGAGCGTCCCGACCTCGGCCCGCCGGCACGCACGATCAACATGATCCGGCTCGGTGAGGCGCTCACCCGCGACGATGCCGGTGTCGGCGGCCCGCCGGTACGGGCGCTCGTCGTCTACAACAGCAATCCGGCGGCGGTGGCACCGGAGCGGAACGAGGTGCTGCGCGGTCTCGCGCGCGACGACCTGTTCACGGTAGTGCTCGAGCACTTCCGCACCGACACCACCGACTGGGCGGACATCGTGCTCCCCGCCACCACGCAGCTCGAGCACTGGGACGTGCATCTCGCGTACGGGCACCACTACGTGTCGCTGAATCGCCCCTCCATCGCACCGGAGGGGGAAGCGAAGCCGAACAGCGAGATCTTCCGGCTGCTCGCGGCGCGCATGGGCGTCGAGCACCCGTGCCTGCACGACGACGATCTCACGATCATCCGCCAGGCACTGGCATCGTCATCGCCCAACCTCGCCGAGGTGACGCTCGAAGAGCTGCTCGAGCGTGGCTGGATGCGCCTCAGCCTCCCTACGCCATACCTCCCCTACGCCGAAGGCAGGTTTCCGACACCGAGCGGAAAGTGCGAGCTGTACTCGGCACGGATGGCGGCGATGGGATTCGATCCATTGCCGACGTACACGCCGCCGTACGAGTCGCCGGAGCGTGATCCGGAATTGGTGAAGCGCTATCCGCTCACGCTCATCTCGTCGCCGGCGCACACGTTCCTGAACTCGACGTTCGTCAACATCGCATCGCTCAGGCGGCAGGCGCGGGAGCCGGAGGTCCTCCTCCATCCAGCGGATGCCGAGCGTCGCGGCATCGCGGCAGGGATGCGCGTGACGGTGCGCAACGATCGCGGCGCATTCCTCGCGACGGCGCGCGTGGAGCCGTCCATCCGCGAAGGAGTGGTGTGGGCACCGTCGGTGTGGTGGGGGAAGCTCGCCGACGACGGCGCGAACGCGAACCAGACGACGTCGCAGCGGGAGACCGACCTCGGGCACGGACCGGTGTTCTACGACAACCGGGTCGAGGTGGAGCAGGCGTAAGGCTCCACGCGACCTACTGCTGGTCGCGCGCCCGCTGCTTCGCCGTCAGCTCCTCCACCGTATCGAGCGACCTGGGGTTGCGCGGATCGGTGAGGTCGAGTCGGTCCCACGGGATGCGATGGCTGCTGTACGGGGCGAAGCGGCCGAGGCGATGCAGGAGCTGGCGCGCGAAGTACGGACCGGCGACGCTCTCGATGGCGCCGAACGAGCCGACGTGGAACTCCGTGACCACGTAGTCATTGCCGCGATCGTGCAGCTCGATCGCGGCGCGGAGCTCCTCGACGCGGCCGACCGTGCGGCCGTGCGGGTCGCGCACGGTGCGGCCAAGCAGGTGATGCAGCGGTACTTCGCGGCTCATCGTTTCTGCTTCTCCTGCTTCCGCTGCGCACCGGGAATGTGGCAGACCACGCGCTCGGCAAGCCAGCGCTCCACGTTCTCGGATGGGAGCTCGTCTCGCAGCACGTCGACCTGGATGGTGTCACCGATGGATTGCACCGCGGCGAAGGGAATGCGGCTCACGCCATCGCTCCGGGCCTCGCCGCGATGCACGAGCCGTCGGAGCGCCTGCATCCAGCGTCCGATGCGCTCGTCGCGGACCGCGCCGCCGATGAGGATCGCCGCCACCCGCGGTGGGCGGCCGTCGCGCAGCTCGAGCATCACCGTGTCGCAGCGGCCGATGTTCTCCCGGTGGCGGTCCACGAGCTGGGCATCGAGGACGTCGTGACGCAGATCGAGCCCGTCGTTCATCAGGCGCCTCCGAACCAGCGCAATGGCATGGCGGCGAGGAACAGCACGAGAGACATCAGGGCAAGGAGCACCAGGGCGATGTTGCTGAACCAGCCGTTGGAGTGGCTCGTCATGACGCGTCGATCGTTCATGAGCACGATCAGCGGTATCACCGTCACTGGGAGGCTCGCTGCCGAAACGACCATGGAGATGTTGGTGAGGCGCAGCGGATCGGCGCCAAGGGCAATGGGGACCGCCGCCAGCACGATCAGCACGGTGTAGGTGGCCGCGAATCTCGCGTCCCTGGCCGGCTTCATGTTCTCGCTCCATGGCCAGCCGAGACCCTGCGCCACGAGGTACGCCCCAGCCAGCGTGATCTCCACCGTGGCGCCGAAGCAGGTGATGCACAGGGTGATGAGGAAGAGCGAGAACCCACCGCGGCCGAGCGGTGAGGCGAGAACGAGGGAGATCTGTTCGTAGGCGTCCGCCTCGAGGCTGCGCGGCATGAACACCATCGCCGAGCAGAGGAGCACCGTCAGCGCCAGGCCGCCCCCGAACAGGTTTCCAAGGCCGGCGGTGAGGCGGTTCACGTTCAGGTACTCGACGCTCCAGCCATCTTCGAGCGCGCCGGAGGAGTAGAAGAGGAACAGGTACGGACTGATGGAGGCACCGAGGATGCTGACGGCGATGTACCAGTAGCTCGCCTTGTCGTGATCGGGCGCGCTGGGAATGAGTCCCGCGCCGACGGCGCTCCAGTCGGGCTTCAACAGGAGCGCGGCGACGAGGAAGACGACCGAGGTGAGACCCAGGATGGCCGTGCCGTTCTCCACCATCTTGAACGTGCCGCGCCAGAGGAGGAGCCAGCCGAAGAAAGCGATCGGAATCGCCCACCACTGGAATCCGATGCCGGTGGCCATCTGCAACCCGATCGCGACCCCGCCGATCTCGGAGACGAGCACCATGAAGCTCGGCACGAGCACGGCGACGAGCGGGATGAGGAAGAAGCGCACGCCCATGTGCTCACGCAGCAGGTCCACGTAGCTGCGGCCGCTCACGGCGGCGAGGCGACCCGTCATCTCCATCAGGAGGGCCAGCGAGATCGTACCGAGCGCGAGCGCCCAGGCGAGCTGGAAGCCGAACGCCGCGCCGGCCTGGATGCTGGTCGCGATCGAGCCCACCTCGAGAAAGCCGCCCATGCTCGTGACCACGCCGAGCGCGACCTCGCCCCACTTCTTCATGGCGCCACCTGCTGGAGCCGGCCAATTCCCCGCTGGAGGGAATCGAGCAGGAGGCGCGCGGCGACACGCTGCGAATCGGTCGTCGCCAGCCGTGCGAGCTCCCGCTCCTGCTGCGCATGGGTCTCCCTGGCCCGCTCGAGGAGCTGGTGGGTGACCGCGCGATTGGTCGAGCCCACACCACGAAGCTCCGCAGCCAGCTTCGTAGTCGCCGTCCACGAGCGCACGCGGCCCATCTCGGACTTCAGGTCCTTTCGTGCGCACGCGACCGGCAGGACGAAGAGCGCGAGGGCGGTGAGCACGGCACGCGTCCTCCGGACGCGTCGCCGGCTCCCTGCAGGAAGGAGCGTACAGGCGCTGGGAATGGTCACGCAGGTTGTGGATGACGGTCCGCCGGACTGGTGCGCAGGAAGCGTACCGAGCCGTGGCCGCAGGGTACCGGACCGAAGCCGGTGTCGCGGTGTCGAACACCTTGCGTGGCCCGGAGCCGCCACGCTTCTTCACGATGGACAGGTCATGGAGGCACGTGTTGTCGAAGTACCCTGAGACCCTTGGCGCGCTCAAGCGCTCGCCGTACGGCGCACCGGACCGGGCCCTGCGCTCGGTCAAGGACGAGATTCGCCAGAACCTCCTCGCGCGGCTGGCGGCCGGCGGCCCGCTGTTCAGCGGCGTGATCGGCTACGAGGAGACGGTGATGCCGCAGATCATCAACGCCCTCCTCTCGCGGCACAACTTCATCCTCCTCGGCCTGCGCGGGCAGGCCAAGTCGCGCATCCTGCGCTCGCTCATCACCCTGCTCGACGATGCGATGCCGGTCGTTGCCGGGAGCGAGGTGAACGACAATCCATTCGCGCCGATCTCACGCTACTCGCGCAACCTGCTCGATGAAGCGGGCGACGACACGCCGATCGCGTGGGTGGACCGGGACTCCCGCTACGTGGAGAAGCTGGCGACGCCGGACGTCACGATCGCCGACATGATCGGCGACCTGGACCCGATCAAGGCGGCGCGCGGCGGCCACGTGCTCTCCGACGAGCTGACGATCCACTATGGCATGCTGCCGCGCGCCAACCGCGGCATCTTCGCGCTGAACGAGCTCCCCGACCTCGCCGGCAAGGTGCAGGTGGGACTGTTCAACGTGATGCAGGAGGGGGACGTGCAGATCAAGGGTTATCCCGTGCGCCTGCCGCTCGACGTGCAGCTCTGCTTCACGGCGAACCCCGAGGACTACACGGCGCGCGGCAAGATCATCACGCCGCTCAAGGACCGTATCGGGAGCGAGATCATCACGCACTATCCCGAGACGGTGGAGCTCGGGATGGCGATCACCGAACAGGAAGCGTGGACCGATCGCGGCGGCACTCCCGTGCGCGTCCCCGACTTCATCGCCGAGCTGGTGGAACGCGTCGCGTTCGAGGCCCGCACCGACAAGCGCATCGATCGCCGCTCCGGCGTGTCGCAGCGCATGCCGATCAGCGTGATGGAGAACGTCGTCTCCAACGCGGAGCGCCGGGCGATCGTCACCGGCGAGAGCGAGGTGGTGCCGCGCATCTCCGACGTGTACGCGGCGCAGCCGGCGATCACCGGCAAGATCGAGCTGGAATACGAGGGAGAGCTGGTGGGCGGCCACGCCATCGCGCGCGAGCTGATCCGGCGCGCGGCCGACGCCACCTTCGACGAGCGCGCTGGCGGCGTGAACGTGGACGACATCGTGATCTGGTTCGACGAAGGCGGCGCGCTGCAGGTGACGGACGACGAGCGCGCCGAGGCGATGGTGAAGGGCTTCGCCGTCGTGCCGGGATTGGTGGAGCTCGTGCAGCGCGTGGGGCTCGCCCCGCGCGGCGACGCGCAGCTCACGGTGGCGGCGTGCGAGCTGGTGCTCGAGGCGCTGGTCGCACGCAAGCGCATCTCGCGCTCGGACAGCGGGATCTATGGCCGCGCCGAGCCGGAGAAGCGTCGGCGCCGGCCGAACGAGGATTTCTTCGGCGGCGGCATGTCCGCCTGACGGGATGACGATCCTCGGCGGGGCGCCGGCCGAGACGCCTCCGACCGGCGCGCGAGGCGTGCGCATCCGCGAGGCGACGCCGCGGGACCTGGCGGCCGTCGTCGCGCTGCGGCTCGCGCTCCTGCGGGAGCATCCGGAGCATCCGGTGTACGGCCGGCTGCGCCGCGACGTGGCCGACCGGGCCCGCGAGCTGTTCGCGTCGCAGCTTCGCTCGCCCAACGAGGTGATCTTCCTCGCCGAGCAGGAAGGCGAGGCGATCGGGGTGCTGCGCTGCGTGGAATCGGTGGGCTCGCCACTCATGGAGCCGGCGCGTTACGCTTATGTGTCCTCGGTGTACGTGCGACCCGAGGTCCGGCGACGCGGCGTGCTGCGCACACTGCTCGGCGCCGCCGAGCGGTGGGCCCGTGCCCGTGGGCTGCACCAGATGCGACTGCACAACGTGGCTGGAAGCACGAACGCGGAGGCTGCCTGGTCGGCACTCGGCTTCGGCGTGGTGGAGCAGGTCCGGCTGCGCGACCTCAGCGCGGAGAGTGAGTGATGCCGATCGTCACCGTGTCGCGGCAGTACGGGTCCGGCGGCTCGGAGGTAGCCGAGCGCGTGGCGAACGCGCTCGGCTGGAAGCTCTACGACAACGCAGTCGTGGAAGAAGTGGCGGCGCGCCTGCGCCTCACGCCGGCGGAAGTCTCGGCGCGCGAGGAGCGGGTGCCGTCGCTGGTGGAGCGCATGGCGTCGGCGATGGCGCTCGGCGTGCCGGAGGTGATGCCCGTAGTGGGCGACATGGCCGCCGTGCCGAGCGAAGAGCGGATGGTGATGGTGACGAAGCGCGTGATCGAGGACGCGGTGGACGCCGGTCCGGCGGTGCTGGTGGGGCGCGGCGCGCAGTGCATGCTCGCCCGCCGCAGCGACGCGCTGCACGTCTACTGTTACGCGCCGGAGGAAGACCTCATCCGCTACGTGATCGAGAACCTCGGCATCCCCGCCGCCGAAGCGCCGAAGAAGGTGGCCGACATGAACCACCAGCGCGAGGCGTACGTGCGCCTGCACTGGAAGCGCAACTGGCGCGACGTGGGGAACTACGATCTCTGCGTGAATACCGCCACCCTCGGCCTGGATGGTGCGGCGAAGCTGGTGACCGAGGTGGCGCGGGAGCGGTTCGGATAGGTCGCGACCATCCAGGAGAAGAATGAACGGGCCGGAAGGAAACTGAAACGGCAGGATCTGCCCCGCTCAGGTCATTCGCTGTCGGGTCGATCTCCCAGTGTTCGTTCCCGCTTGAGCCGCGCCAGCTCGGCTTCCACCGATTCCGGCACGAACATGTCGTCGGCGATCTTCGCGATCTCCTCGGCATCGCGCCAGGCGGCTTCGAGGATGTAGAGCTCGCCCTCGAGGGCGCGGCGCTCGGCGTCCTCGTGGGCCGCCATCTCGAGGGCGAGGCGGGTGTGGAGCGGCAGCTTGTGGAGCATGCTCGCGCCGCGCCTGCCCGTGTCCCATCGTGACGTGCGCTCGATGGAACCGATGGCGCGCGTGAACACCTTGTCCGGTGAGGGATCCGCCTCGAGCAGCGACACGGCGCGCTGGACTTCCGCCTGGTTCCCGCCGCGCTGGTTGATGCGCGGCAACAATGCACCGGCGGCACGGATGGCGGCGTCGCCGGTCATCTCGTTCATCGCGCGGCCGTTGCTGTACCGATACCACGGACCGGTGCGACGGCCCGTCGCCTCCGGCACCTCGATCACGATCTCACCGCCAACGGAGGACAGCCGCACGCGATGCAGGTCCGTCAGTCGCGTGCGGAGGAA
>DASUXT010000078.1:0-4508 GCA_036377775.1 Gemmatimonadaceae bacterium
GCGGCATGGCGTCGGCGCGCGCCCAGGAAGCTCGTCGCCGCGTTCGACGCAGGCACGTCGAGCGCGAGCTGAACCGTTACCGCCCTCCCCGCCTCCGCGTCCAATCCCCGGCAGCCCCCACAACGCCTCTCGGCCAGCGATCCTCCCCACCAGGAGCCAGCATGCCAGTGACGGTCACCTGCGGTTGCAGCAAGTCGTTCTCCCTGAAGGATGAATTCATCGGACGCGTGGTGAAGTGCCCCGGCTGCGGCGGCTCCGTTCGTGTCCGCGCCACCACGGCGGCGACAGTCGCTGCAGCACCCGCGATCGATACGGCGCTCACGCCGGACTCGCAGCTCGACCCCATCTTCGGCCGCGACGTCTTCCTGCTCCGCCAGCAGGCGCTCCGCATCAACGAGCGCTACAACGTCACCGACGATCGCGGCACGCCGATCCTCTTCGTCGAGCGCCCCGCGCATTTCTTCCGCAACCTGCTGGCGACCTTCGGTGCCGTCGCCGCCGCTCTCGTCTGGGCCACCGCATTCGCCAGGGTGGCCGATGCGCTCGGCCGAGGGCCGGCGTCGAACGTCGTCGCCATCATCGGCGGCATCGGCCTGTTCGTCGTCTTCGTGTTCACGCTGATGAAGCTGGCGAAGAAGCGCCACGTCTCGTTCTACACGGGCGAGGACAAGCAGGTGCGCGTGCTCGAGGTAAGCCAGGATCAGAAGTTCCACCTCATCAACGCGACGTTCACCATCTTCGGCGCCGACGGCACGGTGCTCGGGCAGTTCCGCAAGAACTACCTGTTCAACCTCATCCGCCGGAAGTGGGACGTCCTCGATCCCTACGGCAACGTCACCTGGGTGGCGCGCGAGGACTCGATCATCCTCTCCCTCGTCCGCCGGCTCGTGCCGTTCATGAGCCTGATCCGCACGAACTTCATCTTCCAGCGCGCCGGAAGTGATACGGTAATCGGCGAGTTCCGTCGCAAGATGACGATCCTCGACCGCTACTCGCTCGACCTGACCGCCGACCGCACGCGTGCCTTCGACCGCCGTGTCGCCGTCGCGCTCGGCGTCATGCTCGACACGGGAGAGCGCCGCTGAGCCAACCCGGCCGCATCCGTCCCCTCGACGAGGAGCCGCTCGTCATCACGAGCGACATGCTCGCCGACGAGTCGAGCGGGCTGGTGGACTTCGAGCAGGGGATGGGCTACGCGCCGCCGGCGACGCTGGCGATCATCGCACTGCTGTTCGTCGTCTTCATCTGGCAGGCGAGCAGCGGCGCGCTCCGATCGCAGGCGGCCATCGTCGATGCCGGCGCGCTCGTGCGCAGCCGGGTGCTGGAGGGCGAGTACTGGCGCCTGTTCAGCGCCACGCTGCTGCACGGCGGCACCGATCACCTGATCGGCAATTGCCTCGCGCTGTACGTGCTCGGCATGGCGGGCGAGCACGCGCTCGGCGCGTGGCGGATGCTGGTGCTCTACCTGGCCAGTGGTCTCGCCGGCTCGGTAGCGAGCGTGCTCACCGGACCGGGCCCGTCGCTCGGCGCATCGGGCGCGATCTGCGGGCTGATGGGCGGGGTGATCCTGATCCTTTATCGGTACCGTCGCGTGTACCATGTGCGCAACAAGGAGATCGGGTTCGTGCTCGCCGCGTGGGCAGCGTACATCATCTTCATCGGCGCCATCGATCCTCAGGTCGACAACTGGGCGCACTTCGGCGGGTTGCTCGGCGGCGCGGTGGTGGCGCTGGGCGTGCAGCCGAAGGTGGCGCGCGGGGTGTAGGCCAGCGAGGCTGAGATCTCTCTCAGCGCGAACCATCCACGTCTTGACCGCGCTGGTCGACTGGCTGCATGATGGGACGCCGACGCTGGCGACGCTTGGCCGAGGGGGAGCTCTCTCGGCTGCCCCGCGATGGATGGAGATCTGGATGCGCATTGTACCGCCCCGCAAGCTCACGTTGATCGCCGCTGGAGCTGCCGTGACGCTCGGACTGGCCTGCTCCGACTCGACCGCACCGCCGCTCTCGCGCCGGATCGCCGGCACCTACACACTCACGACGGACCTGCAGACGTACACGTACTCCACGATCTGCGAGGGCACGAACAACGGAACGGTCTGCACCGACACGACCGTCGCCGCCGGCCCGTCGAAGCTCTACGGCACTTTCACGCTCGTGGACACGAGCGCCGGCCGCGGGGGGGACATGGGATTCACGATCGCCGACGCCAGCTTCCACCAGGCCGGCTGTGCCCCGACGAATACCTATCCCTGCACGGAGGCCGTCGCCTCGTACTCCGGCTCGGCCACGGTGAAGGGGGACAGCCTGACGTTCGTGGCGCCGCTCTACGGGTCGATGTTCGTCGTCATGAACGGCTCCGTGGTTGGCGACGAGATCCGTGGCCAGGTCGACTGGCACACGTATCTCGGCTGCTGCGCGCAGCGGTACTACAGCGGCACCTTCGTCGCGAAGCGCGAGCGCTGAGCACGCCGCGCCAGGGCGAGCGACCCGGCGGCGCACACCGCACTGGCGAGGGCGAAGATCGTTCCAACCATCAACATGTCTTTCCAGTCGAGCGACGCGGCGCGCGCGAAGAAGGCGGACATCACGATGCCGCCGACGGCGCCCCACGTCGCGAAGCGGGGGAGCGACATCTGGTCGAAGCTGCGCTGCCCCGATGTGAGCGCGAGGACGGCGGAGAAGATGACGCCGGCGATGAAGCCAAGGAGGGCGAAGAAGAGCGGGAAGGGGACGTCGGCGGTGAAGCCGGTGACCACCGCCATCACGACGCCGGCGCCGCCCCACGCCAGCGCCCACGCCAATCCCATCCCGAATGCACCGCGAACGCGGCGCAGCAGATTCCGCATGATCATCTCCGCTCTCCTGGCGCCGACTTTCCTGCCAGCCAGCCTGTCCTGACGAACGTCAAGAGCTTTATACCGTAAAGTATAGCCCCGGCCGCCCTGCCGCAATCTCGGCAGGCAGCCTGCATCTGCCGCCCCTCGGTGAACCGACTCATGCGCAACCCGCCCCTTCGTATCCTGCTCGCGCTTTCCGGCGCGATGCTCCTCACCGTCGCTCTGGCCTGCTCGGAGTCGACCGGGCCGGCTCCGGAGACCCGCAGCATCGCCGGGACCTACGACCTCACCACCGCTCTCGACTCGCTCACGTACACCGATGGCTGCACGACATCCAGCAACGGTGCACCGCCCGACTGTCACGGCACGACGGTCGTGAACATGGTCGGGACGCTCAGCGGCACGGTGATACTCGGCGACACGATCCGCGGCACTGTTCCGGAGTTCGTTCTCCCGATCACGAATGCCGCACTGCGACTCGGTGAGTGCGGCACATCGTGCTCGCCGACGGCGGCCCAGTTCTCCGTCAGTCCGGCGAACGTCAACCGGATCGGCAGGGACAGCCTGGCGTTCGAGGCGACGATGACGGGTCCGGCGTGGATCGACTACGACGGCTGGATCGCCGGCGACAGCATCTCCGGCCGGATCACGGTCATCACCTCGGTCAACTGCTGTGCGTACCGCTACTACACGGGCACCTTCGTCATGAAGCAGCGGCCGCTCGAGTACTGAACGGGCGGCTCGGCTTCCCGAGCCGCCCGTCGTTGCCTGTGCCCCGAGGGGGACGTCCTTCAGGTATCCCCCACCACAGGCCCCGCATGACCACGCCCGGCGATCCCGACGCTCTCTTCCTCGCCTTCCAGCTCGCCCTCGCCGGCCGCTACTCCATCGTCCGCGAGCTCGGGCGGGGCGGGATGGGGGTCGTCTACCTCGCGCACGAGGTGCACCTCGACCGCCTCGTCGCCATCAAGCTCCTCCCGCCTGAGAAGGCCGAGCGCGCCGAGCTGCGCGAGCACTTCCTCCGCGAGGCGCGGCTCGCCGCGCGGCTGTCCCACCCGCACATCATCGCCATCCACTCGGTCGACGAGGTCGGCGGCTTCGTCTTCTACGTCATGTCATATGTGGAAGGCGAGACGCTGGCCGAACGCGTGCGCACGCGCGGGCCCGTATCGGCGAGCGACGGTGTCCGCATGCTGCGCGAGGTCGCGTGGGCGCTCGGCTACGCGCATGGCATGGGCGTCGTGCATCGCGACGTGAAGCCGGACAACATCCTCATCGAGGCGTCGTCGGGGCGCGCGCTCGTCGCCGACTTCGGCATCGCGGCCGTGGCCGGCGATGACGCCGACGGCGTGCGTGGCACTCCCGAGTTCATGAGCCCCGAGCAGGCACTTGGCAAGGACATCGACGCGCGCTCCGACCTCTACGGTCTCGGCGCCACCGCCTTCTACGCCTTTGCCGGACGTCCGCCATTCGAGGGACGCAGCGCGACGGAGATCCTCGCTCGCCAGGTGACGGAGCATCCGGCGCCACTCGGGTCGCTCGGGCTCTCCGTGCCGCGCAAGCTCGCGTCGCTGGTGGACCAGTGCCTCGCCAAGGAGCCGAGCGAGCGACCGAAGAGCGCCGATGCACTCGCCGAGCAGCTCGGCGGCGCGATCGAGCAGCGTCGCGC
>DASUXT010000079.1:0-30899 GCA_036377775.1 Gemmatimonadaceae bacterium
GGCAGCGAGGGACGGCCCGTCCCGATCAAGACGCTGCGGGTCGGCTGCTCGAGGGCGCGGGTGACCGCGCTCCTAGAGGAATGACCGTCCGAGTGGCAACACTCGACAGAACCCGGCTTACAGGCCGGCGCCATCCACCCCTTGCTCCACCCGCGCACGCCATACAGGCGTCGCCTCAATTAGTATCTATATGTCACTAAACGAGTGCCACATGGCCAGTTAGTAGCCTATTGCTACTAATGGATCGGCGGAGCGTCAGTCGTCCTCGCGACGACCGAGGCGATCGCTGGTGCGCGCCTCCTGGAGAAAACCGCGGCGCGGTACCCAGCGGCCGGCGAAGACCTGACGCAGCGTGCGCCAGATGAGGCGCACCATCGCGACGACGATCACCAGCACGAGGAGCGCGAAGGCAAGCGTCAGGTAGGGGTGGTGCCAGACGGCAAGCGCAATCGTGGCAACGAGCCCCAGCTCCGCCGTGCTCGTCACGCCATTGCTGAACGGCTCGGGTGACATGTCCACCGCGTAGCGAATCCCGAGCTTCGTGGTGTGCGTCGCCGTGGCCAGGCCGCCGCCGAGGAGCGCGGCGACGAGCACGAAGACCGGGTCGCCGTGCCAGGCGGTGGCTGCCGCGAGGGCGGCGGCGGCGGGTGGCCGAATGAGCGAGTGGACCGTATCCCAGGCCGACGCCACCGCAGGAACGAGCGAGGCGACGAACTCGACGAGCGCGAGAGCCAGTGCAAGGATGATGACCCACCAGGAGGTCAATCCGCCGAGCGCGCCAGGAAGTGGCCCGACCCACCCCTGGCGCGCTGCAAGGCCGACGATGCCCACCGTCGCATACAGGTTGAGCCCCGCCGCATAGGCGATCCCTGCCGACTGCACGAGCGTCTGCAGAGCGTTCACGGCTCACCTCGCGTGGTGGAGATGATCAGTCCACGAGGCGGAGCGGCATGACGAGGCAGAGATAGCTCGCCGGATCGGTCCATCCTTCCGGTTCCACCGTAGCCGCCCGTTCGGGGGCCTTGAAAGTCATCTTCACTTCTTCGGTGGGGATGTAGCGCAGGATCTCGAGGAGATAGCTCGCGTTGAAGCCGATATCGAGCTGGTCACCGGTGAAGCGGACCGGCAGCTCGTCAGTGGCCTCGCCGAGGTCCGGGGTCTGGACGCTGAAGCGGAGCATGCCGGCGTTGAACGACAGTCGGATGCGATGCGTCTGGTCCGAGGCGATGACGGACATGCGCTTGAGCGCACTCGTGAGCGCCTGCTTGTCAGCGACGGCGATGCGATCGTTGTCCTTCGGGATGACCTGATCGTAGTTCGGATAGGGCCCCTCGATCAGGCGGGTGAAGACCGCCGTGAAGGGCGACCGGAATCCCAGGTGGTTCTCGCCGCGCGCGATCTCGAGCTCTTCGTCGGCGGGAAAGAGCCGGCGGATCTGCTCGAGCGCCTTGGGTGGCACAATGAGGTCGGCCGCAGGAGCGCCGCTGGACTTGATGGGGACTTCCATCTTGGCGAGGCGATGGCCGTTCGTGGCGACCATGCGCATCGTCTCGGGTTTCAGCTCCCAGAGCACACCGTTGAGGATTGGCCGGCTTTCTTCGGTACTGACGGCGAACGCGGTATGAGAGATGAGCTTCTGCAGGTCACCCGAACGAATGCGCCAGCTCTCGTCGAAGCGCACGACCGGGAAGCTCGGAAACTCGTCACGAGGCAGCCCCAGGATCTTGAAGTGCGAACGGCCGCAATCGAGCGTGATGCGCTGCTCGCCAGCGGCGGCAATCTTCACCGGCGATGGGGGCAGCTCGCGCGCGATCTCGCTGAGCTTCTTCGCTGGAATGGTGATAGCACCACTGGATTCGACATCCGCTTGGACCTCCGTGCTCACGGCGATGTCGAGGTCGGTGCCGGAGAGCCGGATCCCCTTGTCGGTGGTCTCCACCAGGATGTTCGCCAGGACGGGCAGGGTGGTCTTGGCGGGGATGCTGGCCGCCACGGCCGCGAGCCCTTCCTGGAGCTTCTCCCGGGAAATCGTGAACCGCATTACCGCTCCTTGGTGCTGGGTCTGTGCAAAGCGGAGATCCTGCTTTTTCTGTTCTGAGTAAGAAAAAAAACTAGCAGTAGCGGTAGGGACTGTTGAATTGTCGACAAGCAGTCCAACCGACTGTCTGCTCAGCGCTTGGCCTCGCCCTCGAGGCGTGGAACCAATGTCGAGAACGACGGCGGTCCACAGCGAGTGTCGTCAGCCTACCGGCTGTCAGCGAAGTTTGCCACCAGGAATGTGCATTGGTGGGGACAAGTTCGTTTCGTCAGGCAGCTGATGTGGACAAAGCTGGCGAACTCCGCTCAGGCGGCAAGGGCCTCCAGTTGCGCACGGACCTTCGCGACCCGCAGCGCGAACGCCGGATCCTCGCGCAGCATGCTGCTGGCCCGGTCGAGACTGTGGATAACGGTGGAATGATCACGGCCACCGAAGGCGGCGCCGATCTCCACGAGCTGGAGACCGAGGAGCTCCCGCATCAGGTACATGGCCACCTGGCGCGGGGTGGTCAGCGCCTTGGTGCGCGTCTTCGATCGGAGGCCCTCGGGGGTGACCCCCCATTCTCTCGCCACGGCCTGCTGGATCGTCTCGGTGTTGAGCCCCGCGCCGTTGCCGCCAGTGTTCTCGCCCGGGCGGAGCTTGTCACGAAGCGCTTCACGGGCGACGTCTACCGTGATCTCGCGGTGCTTGAGCGAGGCATAGGCGAGGAGCTTGATGATGGATCCTTCCAGCTCCCGAACACTGGAGCGTACGTGTTCGGCGATGAACCGGATGACTTCCTCGGGAATCGTCATCTCCAGGTGATCGAGCAGCGCCTTGTTGCGCAGGATGGCGATGCGGTGCTCGAGGTCGGGGAGCTCGATGTCGGCAACCATGCCCCACTGGAAGCGGCTGACGAGGCGCGCCTCCAGCCCCGGGATCTCCGACGGCGGGCGATCGCTGGTCAGGATGATCTGGCGCCCCGCTTCGTAGAGGGCATTGAAGGTGTGGAAGAACTCTTCCTGGGTCGCCTCCTTTCCCTTGAGGAAGTGCACGTCGTCGACGAGCAGGAGGTCCGTTTCGCGGTACCGGCGGCGGAACTCCTGGGTCGTGCGGTTCTGGATCGAGCCGATCATCTCATTGGTGAACTGCTCGGTTCCGATGAAGGTGATCCGCGTTTCGGGGTGGCGGGTGAGCACGTCGTGGGCGACGGCCTGCATGAGGTGGGTCTTGCCGAGTCCCGTATCGCCGTAGAGGAACAGCGGGTTGTAGACCTTTCCGGGTGCCTGGGCAACGGCGTGGGCGGCGGCGGCGGCGAGCTCGTTGGACTTGCCGATCACGAAGTGATCAAAGGTATAGCGTTCGCTGAGTTGTGCGTTGATGCCGCCGCGCTTCTGTTGCGGTGATGGCTCGACTTGCGCCGGGGGAGGCGCGACGAAGAGATCCATCTGGTTGCGCGACTTCCGCTCCTCGTGGACGCGGAATACCACCGACAGCGGGTGCCCCAGTGCGACGGGTGCCAGGCTGGAGAGGAGCTCGGCGTGTTTCGACTCGTTCCAGTCGGCGGCGAACTGGTCCGGCGAGCCGACGATGATCGCGCCCTCTTCCAGTGCCAGCGGTTCCGTCGGCTCGAGCCAGGTCCGAAACGTTTGTTCCGGAAGCTCGAGCCGCGCGCGATCGAGCAGGCGGGTCCAGACTTCGGTCGCCGTAAGCGTCATGGCGGATGTGGATAACTGGAGAGGGCGGGGGAGCGAAGCTATTCCGGCCCTGTGGAAAAAGCAAACGGGCCAGCCAGCGCAGCGCGAGGCCCCTCGCCATTCGCGGCTTCGTCGTCACTTCAGTTGCCTTGACCTATCTCTCTGTCTCGGCTAACTTTACCGATCTGTACCAAAGTTGCCGCCGTTACTGGCGGGTTCGTTCAGACCGCACCTGGAGTAGTCATGGGGAAGCCCACCTACCGCCCGCGCAACACGCGGCGCGTGAAGACGCACGGTTTCCGTGCCCGGATGGAGACGAAGTGGGGCCGCGCGACGCTGGCGCGCCGCCGCAAGAAGGGCCGCAAGCAGCTCACCGTCCGCATCCCGGACAAGTACGCGGGAGCCTAGGACGCCTCAGGCGTCGCTCGGCTTTCCGCGGCAGGCACGAATCACGCGGGGTGCGGAGCTGCAACGCATCGCGCGAGAGGGGAAGCGTATCCGGGCCGGACACCTCGATGTCCGGGTCGTCGCTTCCCCTCTCGCACATTCACCGCCGACGTCGCCACGCGTGGGATTGATCGTGCCTCGCTACCGCCACTCCGCCGTTGCGCGCAACCTGCTCAAGCGGCGGCTGCGCGAGCTGACTCGGCTGCGAATCCTCCCCACCGGCCTGCCGTACGATATCGTCGTGCGCGTGAGGCCGGAGGCGTACGACGCCGGCTTCACGCAACTCGCCGCCGATGTCGATCGCGTCGTTGCACAGCTCGCGCGCTCGACCTCGAACGCGCGCTCCCCGGAAGCGGCGCCGCCGCCACCCACGCCAAGTGCCTCCTGATGCGAACGCTCTTCATTCTGATCGTGCGCGGCTACCAGGTGAGCCTCGGCCATCTGCTGCCCGCCGCATGCCGTTATTATCCTAGCTGTTCCGTCTACGCCATCGAGGCGCTCGAGCGTCATGGGGCGTGGCGCGGCGGTTGGCTTGCGCTCCGCCGCATCGGGCGGTGTCACCCATTCCGACCCGGCGGATACGATCCGGTGCCCTGATCGAGCCACAAGCTCGTCGGGCCTTTCCAGCCTATGGACAAGCGCTTCTTTCTCGCCCTGGTGCTGACGGCGATCGTCATCGTCGGCACGCCGTTCCTCTTTCCTGACGCGCGCCGGACTCCGCCCCGCGTCGCCGACTCCGCACGGGTGACGGCCGCGCACGCCGACAGTCTGGCGCAGACGACGGCGGCCGTGCCGGTCGCGAAGGCGCGGCCGGACAGCGCACCGCCCACGACCGCGGCCTCGAAGGATACCGTCACGACCGCAGCGCCAGCGGCTGCTTCCGTCCGGCCGGAGACCACGGTCGTGGACACGCGGCTGGCGACGTACGCATTCAGCTCGCGTGGCGCCGCCCCGGTCTCCGTGGTGCTCGACAGCTATCCGTCACGCCGCCCTGCGGCGCGCGGCGCGGCGGCGGAGCTCGTGCGTCCGAGCTCCCCGCTCGTCGGCTACCGGTTCGCCGTGGGCGCCGACACGATCGACCTCGACCGGGCATCGCTCGCGCTTCAGCGGTCGACCACGCCGGCGGGCGCGCCGGTGCTCACCTACACGGGGAGCCAGGCGGGCCACGACGTGCGGCTCACCTATACCTTCGTTCCGGACAGCTTCCTCGTCCGCGTGTCGGCGGCAGTGAGCGGGGCACCGGCGAAGAGCGCGCTGCTCCTGGACCTGCCGCGAGGCCTGCAATCGAACGAAGCCGACACGCTCGACGACATCCATCACCTGGGCGTGAGCTACCGCACGTCACGCGGCGACGTGAGCAGCGTCGGCTTCGCCAAGCTGGACACCGGTGAGGTGCGCATCGAGCCAGGCCCACTCGACTGGGTGGCGACGCGCGACAAGTACTTCCTCGTCGCCTTCCGGGCGCCGCCGAAGCAGTCGTTCTCCGGACTGCGCCTCGTCGGCCAGCCGCGCACCGGGAAGGCCGCACGCGACATCGATGCGACGGTCGCGATGCCGCTCCAGAACGGCGCGGCAGCGTTCGAGCTCTACACCGGACCGCAGGACTTCGCGCGGTTGCAGCGGATGGGGAATGACCTCGACCAGGTGAACCCGTACGGCGGGTGGATCCACGGCGCGGTCCAGCCGTTCGTGGCGATCGTCATGCGCGCGCTGCTCTGGATGAAGCACACGACGAACCTCAGCTATGGCTGGGTGCTCGTGCTGTTCGGCGTGCTGATCCGGCTCGCGCTCTGGCCGCTCAACCAGAAGGCGATGCGGACGAGCATCGCCATGCAGCGGCTCCAGCCCGAGCTGCAGGCGATCCAGAAGAAGTACAAGGAGGATCCGCGCCGGCAGCAGGAAGTGATCATGAAGGTGTACAAGGAGCACGGCATGAGCCCCCTCAGTCCACTGATGGGGTGCCTGCCGATGCTGCTGCCGATGCCGGTGCTGTACGCGCTGTACTTCGTGTTCCAGAACACGATCGAGTTCCGCGGCGTGCCCTTCCTGTGGCTCCCCGACCTCTCGATGCGCGACCCGTACTACATCACGCCCCTCCTGATGGGGCTGTCGATGTACGTGATGTCCTGGATCGGCATGAAGGCGGCGCCACCGAACCCGCAGGCGAAGATGATGAGCTACATGATGCCGGTGATGCTCACCGTCCTCTTCCTCAACCTCGCGTCCGGGCTGAACCTCTACTACGCGGTGCAGAACATCGCCGCGCTGCCCCAGCAGTGGCTCCTGGCGCGCGAGCGACAGAAGAATGCGCCGGCAACGGTCGTCTCCACGCCGGTCGCAGCGCCGGCCGTGAAACGGCGATCATAGGGATCACGGGGCGTTTTCCCGTCGGACGGGCCGCGCCAGCCTCGACGCTGGCGTGGCTCCTGCTCGGAGAAGCGGCGTGCACATCACCTATGTAGGTCACGCGACGTTGCTGCTGGAGATCGGCGGCGCGCGCCTCCTGACCGATCCCAACTTCGAGCCGAAGCTCGGACGGCTCCTGCCGCGTGTGTCGCCGCCCGGCATCGCGCTCGAGGAGTTGCCGACGCTCGATGCGCTCCTCCTGACGCACGCCCACGCGGATCACCTTTCCTTCCGCTCGCTCGACGCCCTGCCGAGCGACATTCCGTTGTTCGCTCCGCCAGCCGTGGCGCGCTGGCTCGCGCGAAAGGGCTACCGCAACGCCGAGCCGCTGGACGCGGCGGCGACGGTCACGCTTGGCGGAGGTACGCTGCGCGTGCACGCGGAACGCGCCACCCACAAGGGCAACCGCTACGGAGTGGATCGCTGGCGCAGCGCGGCGAACATGTATCTGCTCGAGTCCGACGAGGAGAGCGCCTTTTTCGCCGGCGACACGGCGCTCACGCCCACCACGCACCACCTGGTGGAGCGCGTGCTCTGGCACCGTGGACGCACGCTGGATCTCGCCCTCCTGCCCATCGGCTGGGCTCCCGCCTGGAAACCGGGATTCCGCCGCGGGCACCTGACCGGGGAAGATGCCGTAGCCCTCTTCGAGACCCTGCACGCACGGGCGATGATGCCCTACCACTGGGGCACGTTCCGCCACGTGACCGCCACCGCGCACGACGCGATCGATCGGCTGCGTTCCTATCTCGCCGAGCACGACGCGCGAGAGCGCGTGCACGTGATCGAGCCGGGCGAGTCGCTCGTGCTGGGTCCCGAAGCGCGGCGATGACGGACGCGCCGGTCGGCGCGGCACCCATCGGCGCCGGCGCGCTCGGCGACGGGAGCACGATCGTCGCCCGTGCCACGGCCGCCGGTCGTGGCGCGCTGGCCATCGTCCGGTTGAGCGGGCCCGAGGTGCCGGCCATCGCGGAAGCGCTGCTCGATCCGTGGCCGGAGGAGCCGCGCCGCGCCGTGCATGTCGCCGTGCGCGATGCAACGGGCGTGGTGCTCGACGACGCGGTGGCGGTGCGCTACGTGGCACCGCACTCGTTCACCGGCGAGGACCTGCTCGAGATCACCACGCACGGCGGGCTGGTGGTCTCCGCCGCCGTGACCGCGGCGGCGATCGCCGCGGGGGCGCGCGAGGCGATGCCGGGCGAGTTCACGCGTCGAGCGGTGCTCAACGGCAAGCTGGACCTGCTGCAGGCGGAAGCGATCGGCGACCTGATCGACGCGCGCAGCTCCGCCGCCCACCGCATGGCGCTGCGCCAGCTGGATGGCGGCTTGAGCCGCCGCATCGAGACGCTGCGCGCGCGCCTGCTCGAGCTCGAGGCGCTGCTCGCCTACGACATCGACTTCCCCGAGGAAGACGATGGCCCGGTGCCGCGTGAGCGGATCGGGCGCGCCGCCGAGGAGCTGCTCGAGTCGCTCGGTGCACTGCTCGCCACCGGCGAGCGGGGAACGCTCGTGCACGACGGAGCACTGGTGGTGCTCGCCGGCGCACCAAACGTGGGAAAGTCATCGCTGTTCAACGCGCTCCTTGGCGAGGCACGCGCGATCGTGACGGACGTGCCAGGCACGACGCGCGATGCGATCGAGGCGGTGCTCGACCTGCCGCGCTGGCCATTACGCCTGGTGGACACGGCGGGGCTGCGTGAAACGACCGACGCGGTGGAGCGGCTGGGGATCGAGGTCTCGGCCCGCTACGCGTCGCAGGCAGCGGTCGTGATCGCGTGCGGGGATACGCCCGCCACGCTCGCCTCGGCGGTGGCCGTGGTGCGCGAGCGCACGGATGCACCCGTGCTGAGCGTGCTGACCAAGGCCGACCTCTCGTCCGGCGAGCCGCCACCCGATGCCGACGTCGCGGTGAGTGCGCACACCGGCAGCGGACTGCGGCGACTGCTCGAGCTCGTGGAGTCGTGCATCACGAACGCCGTCGGCGAACCGGCACTCGACCAGCCCGCGCTCACCCATGCGCGGCACCGTGTCGCCGTGGCGCGCGCCACCGAGGAACTGCGCGCCTTTGCCGAGGCGTGGCGTGACGATGCGCTGCCGGCCACGGTCGCGGCCGTCCACGTGCGGACGGCCGGCGACGCGCTTGGCGAGTTGATCGGCGACGTGCGCGTGGACGACGTGCTGGACGTGGTCTTCCGGCGCTTCTGCGTCGGCAAGTAGAACGTACTGCAGTCCGGCGCAACGAAATGCGCCGAATGCGGCCTACGCCGTGGCGGCGGCGCGCTGCGCGAGGTAGGCCAGCTCGTCGGCGCTGGCGCGCACGGCCCACGCGAGCCCGCGTTCCTCGATGGCCGCCTCGACCATCCGCGCGCCGAGGAAGTAGCCGGCGCGTTCCGGAAGCACGTAGCGGTCCACGGTGCGCGCCTCGTCGCTCATGCCGCCGGAGAGGTAACGCAATCGAAGGCCCAGTCCTGCGCGATCCAGGTCCCCCGCCACCGCGCGCGTGATGACAGCTTCGAGCTCACGGACACGGGCGTACTGCCGGCGTCCGAAGCCGAAGTACTCCCATGCCGCGTGACCCGGACTGACGGCCTGCGAGACATGCACAGCCAGCCCTTCATTCACCAGCAGCTCGCGCAGCGTCGCCGTGCGGCCGGTCTCCCAGTAGGAATAGTCGCCGCCTTCCTCCTCGATGAGGTGGCGCAGCTCGCTCCGACTGGTGGGCGACGTGTAGCGAATGCCGTGTGCGACTTCGTGCGCGAGCCAGAGGGGAAGGAGTTCCGGATCCAGGCCGAGTCCCTGCGTCTCGGGGTTGGCGACCGAGGTGAAGTGCTCGAGGCACGCGAAGGCGGCGGCGCGCCCGTTGACGACCAGCTCGCCGGCGTTTGCCGCGCCGACTCCCACCATGAGGACGATGTCGACGTCCACGTCCTGCTCGAGCAGCTGGGCGCAGCGCTGTTCCGTGGCGCGCGCGAACGCGACCACGTCGGTGCGCGCGAGCATGTCCCGCAGGTCGGCACGATCGGCGAGTACCGTGGCGCGCACGACATCAAGGAAGTGCGGGCCGTCGGGGTCGACGACGTAGTTGTGCCAGTAGGACTCGAGGATGGAGCGGTGGGCGGAGAAGTAGCGCTGGTAGGCGGCGACGCGGTCGGTGCTTTCGAGAACGGCGAGGAAGTCTGGCAGCAGGTTGATCAGCATTCGACCGGGATGCGACCTGCGGGAAGGCAGCGTGACGAGCGTCGCGCGGACGATCGTGACGAGCGCGGGCGGATTGGACGCGGAATGATAGCGGCGACCGATGAGGTCAACAAGAGAGCGCGGTACGATTGCGCACCGACGGCGCGTCCCGAGCGCGCTCATCGCGGCGGCACAGGGTCAGCACGCGTCGGAATCGCGAACTGGCACGCTTCTTTCCCTTGATGCCTGTGGAAGGCGGCCCGGGACGCGGGCGCGGTGTGCAGGAGAGACATGGCCATGACCACGTTGCAACCAATTGAGCTGCGGTGTCCCATCTGCGACACGCGCTTCAAGTCGCAGCAGGTGATCTCGACGAACTCGTTCGGTGGCAAGCGCACCGACTTCCACGAGCGGGCCGCGGGCACCCAGCCGCTGCCGTACCTCATTCACATGTGCAACCGGTGCGGCTACTCCGGGGCAGAGCGCGACTTCACCGAGGAAGCCGAGGTGACGGCCGGCCTGCGGGAGCACGTGTGGAACGAGCTCGCGCCGCAGCTCTCGACGAGCGCCGTGTCGGGCTCGGAGAAATACGAAGCCGCGGCGAAGGTAGCGGAATGGCAGGCGCTCGACGCGCGGCACGTGGCCGACCTGCTGCTGCGCGCGGCGTGGTGCTGCGTGGACGAAGGCGATACCGAGGCCGAGCGCTTCTTCCGCCGCAAGGCGGCGTGGAAGTTCGAGGAAGCACTGGCGAGCTACGACGGCGTGGCGCGCGAGGAGCGCGCGGTGCTCACCTACCTCGTAGGCGAGCTCTGGCGCCGCGTGGGCGACGAGCGCCAGGCGGCCGCGTGGTTCAATCGCGTGAGCAGCGAGATCACCGACTCGGCCACGCAGCAGTGGGTCGTCGACGCCGCGCGCCAGCAGCGCGACTGTCCACGGGAGTGGTTCGGCTGAACTGTACGTGAACCGTGAACGGTGAACGGTGAACCGTAACAGCGAGCGGCACACCGGACTCAGTCGGTGTGCCGTTGTCGTTAACGGTTTACGGTTTACGGTTTACGGTTTACGGTCTACGGTTCACCGTTCAGTCATCGCGTCCCGAACAGCCGGTCTCCCGCGTCGCCGAGGCCGGGCAGGATGTAGCCCTGGTCGTTGAGCTCGCGGTCGAGCGAGGCGCAGTAGACGATCACGTCCGGGTGTGCATCGGCGAGACGACGCACACCTTCCGGCGCGGCCACCAGGCAGAGGAAGCGGATGCGCGTTGCGCCGGCGCGCTTGAGCGACGTCACCGCCGCCGCGGCACTGCCACCGGTGGCGAGCATCGGGTCGAGCAGGAAGAAATCGCGCTCGCTCGCGTCGCCGGGCACCTTGAAGTAGTAGTCCACCGGCTCCAGGGTGTCGTGGTCGCGATAGAGGCCGATGTGGCCCACCCGCGCGGCGGGGACGAGGCGCGCGACGCCTTCCACCATGCCGAGGCCCGCACGAAGGATCGGCACGAGCGTCAACTTCTTTCCGCTGACACGCATCCCTGTCGTGCGCTCCAGCGGGGTCTCCACCGGCGTCGGCTCGAGGGACAGCTCGCTCGTCGCCTCGTAGGCGATGAGTGTGGCGATCTCGTCGACGAGCTCCTTGAAGATCTTCGTCGGCGTGGAGCGCTCCCGCAGCAGTGACAGCTTGTGCTGCACGAGCGGATGCGAAACGACGCGGACCGTGGGGAACGCGGGGGTGGTGTCCATGGGGCGGAAGCTAGTAACTTCGCGCGCATGAAAGAATACCAAGCGGTGATGCTCCGCCTGTCGCGCCACGCGCGCGACGACGAGGACGCGCTCACGGACCTGCTGAACGAGCGGAGTCGCGGCGGGTGGCGGCCGGCGATGATGGCCCAGGACGAGCACCGCCTGACGCTGGTGTTCGAGCGCCCGGGAGACGGCGAGGGCTAGCGCGACAGCCGAATGCAGATCGAATTCGCCGGCGCTGCCCGCGAGGTCACCGGGTCCTGTCACATCCTTCGCGTCGGCGGCAAGACGGTGCTGCTCGACTGTGGCATGTTCCAGGGGCGCCGGGAGGAGTCGCGGCAGAAGAACGCGACGCTCCCCCTCCCGGTCGAGGAGATCGACGCCATCGTCCTCTCGCACGCCCACATCGATCACTCGGGGCGGCTCCCCTTCCTCGTACGCGAGGGTTATCGCGGTCCCATCTATTGTACCTCGGCCACGCGCGACCTCTCCAGCGTGATGCTCGCCGACAGCGCGCACATCCAGGAGAAGGATGCCGAGTTCCTGGCGCGGCGGAACAAGACCGCGGTGGCGCCGCTGTACTCGATGCGTGATGCGGCGCTGGCGGTGGACCAGATGGTGGGGCTCAACTACGACAGCGCCTTCGACGTGGTGCCCGGCGTGCGCGCGACCTTCACCGATGCGGGGCACATCCTGGGGTCGGCGTCGGTCGCTCTCGAGTGCACCGAAGGGAGGGAGACGCGCCGCGTCGTCTTCTCAGGCGACGTGGGCCGCAACGGACTGCCGATCATCCGCGACCCGAAGCCACCGGGTGGCGCGGACGTGGTGCTGCTCGAGTCCACGTACGGCAACCGGGAGCACCCTCCGGTGGAGGGCGCGCGGAAGCAGCTGGCGGACGTGATCACCGCAGCGGCGGCGAGGGGAGGGAAGGTCCTGGTGCCGGCGTTCGCGGTAGGGCGCACGCAGGAGCTGGTATACGACCTCCACCTGCTCGCGCTGAACGGCGCGATCCCGAACATCCCGATCTTCGTGGACAGCCCGCTCGCCATCGATGCGACGACGGTGTTCGCGATGCACCCGGAGATGTTCGACCAGACGGAAGACCTGGTGCAGCGGGTGCACGAGCTGTTCGAGTTCGTGCAGGTGCAGTACACGCGCGACGTGAACGAGTCGAAGGCGCTGAACCAGCGGCACGGGCCAATGGTGATCATCGCCGCGTCGGGGATGATGGAGGCGGGGCGCATCCTGCATCATCTGGCGAACAACGCCGCCGACCCGCGCACGACGATCCTCGTCGTCGGCTTCCAGGCAGAGCACACGCTCGGCCGGCGCGTGGTGGAGCGCGCGCCCGTGATCCGCGTGTTCGGCGATGAGATCCCGCTGCGCGCACAGGTGGAGGTGCTGGATGGCTACAGCGCGCACGGTGACCGGCACGAGCTCCAGGCCTGGCTCGATGCGGTGCGCGCGGGCAACAGCGACCAGCGGCCACCGGTCGTGCACCTGGTGCACGGAGAACCCGAGGCGCAGGACGCCTTCGCCGCCCAGCTCCAGGCGGCGGGATATCCGGCGGTGGATGCGCCCCTGCCGCACGCCACGACGAC
Source organism: Gemmatimonadaceae bacterium (assembly GCA_036377775.1). Classification (GTDB taxonomy): domain Bacteria; phylum Gemmatimonadota; class Gemmatimonadetes; order Gemmatimonadales; family Gemmatimonadaceae; genus AG11. The sequence continues at coordinate 13,079 of DASUXT010000079.1, forward strand.
CTTGTGACCGCGCCACGCGGCGAGCCGCGACCCGTGCGCGACGGGAGCGCGACACGGCAGCGCATCATCGACGCGACGATCGACTGCGTGGCGCGCGCCGGCGCTACCGAGGCGAGCATGGCGACCATCGCCGCCCAGGCCGGCGTGAGCAAGGCGCTCCTCCACTACCACTATTCCGATCGTGCCCGGCTGCTGGCCGAGGTGGTGGCGCAGCTGGGGGAACGACTCGCCGCTCGCGAGCGGTCGGCGCTCACCGGCGCTGACGGCAGCAAGGCCGTGGACGCACTCTGGCGCTGGCTCGAGAACGAACTTGCACGGGGCGAGTTGCGGGTACTGCTGGAGCTGTCGTCGATCAGGGAGCCGCTCGTACAGGACGCGGCGGCGGCCGTGTCGGATGCGCGACGCGTCGCCGCCGCCCGGACGACGACCGATCTCATGCGCCGGCTCGGCCTCGAGCCGCGCGTGCCGGCCGAGCTGCTGGGCGAGGCGAGCGTGGCATTCATGAATGGCCTTGCGGTCGCCGGGCCGGTGGCGGGGAGCGACCCCCGGGTGGCGTTCGACGTCTTCTGGCTCGCCGTGCTCGGCCTCGCCGAGTGACGTTGCGCACGTCTTCCGCGTCCCAGCGGATGCCGACTAGCTTGCACCGATGCCTTCGTCCCGCCCGCTCTTCGTTCGGATCGTGCTCTCCGGGATCGGGCTCGTGCTGCTCGTCTGGATCGCCTCGTTTGCCGCCGTCCTGATCTGGGAACAGAACGACCAGGCGCGGCCGGCGTCAGCGATCGTGGTACTCGGGGCGGCGCAGTACGTGGGGCGCCCGTCACCGGTGCTGCGCGCGCGGCTGGACCACGCGATCGACCTCTGGCGCCGGAAGCTGGCGCCGGTGATCATCGTGACCGGCGGCACGGGGCGGGGCGATACGACGAGTGAGGCGGCGGTGAGCCGGCGCTATGCCATCAGGCAGGGGGTGCCGGCGTCGGCCATCCTGATGGAAACGAACGGACGCACGACGAGCCAATCCATGGATGCCGTGGAGGCGCTCATGGCACAACGGCATCGCCGTGACGTACTGCTGGTGAGCGATCCCTTCCACATGCTCCGCCTCACGATCCTGGCCCGGCGTCACGGGCTCGTCCCGTACGCTTCCCCGACTCCCACCAGTCCCATCGCCGCCAACCCGAGCGAGCGGTGGAAGTACGCGCTCAGCGAATCCATCAAAGCCCCCCTGGCCTTCATCTTCGAGAGGAACAGCCGGTGAATCCACGGAACCTGACAGCACTCAGCGTGATGCTGGCGATGGGCGCGTTCGCGCCCGCCGTCACGGCACAGCGCAGCGCGCCGGCGAGCAGCGTGCCGCGCCTGGAATTCGAGAAGACCACGCTGCCCAACGGGCTCGAGGTGATCCTGCACGAGGACCACTCGACGCCGATCGTCGTCGTCAACACCTGGTACAAGGTCGGCTCCGGCGACGAGAAGCCGGGGCGCACCGGCTTCGCGCACCTGTTCGAGCACATCATGTTCATGGGCTCGCAGCACGTGCCGACGGGCGAGTTCGACAAGCTCCTCGAGGCGGCCGGCGCCAACAACAATGGCTCGACGACCGAGGACCGCACGAACTACTACGAGTCGCTGCCGTCGAACGCGCTGCCGCTGGCACTCTGGCTCGACGCCGACCGCATGGGACACCTGCTCCCGGTGATGGACCAGGCGAAGCTCGACCTGCAGCGCGACGTGGTGAAGAACGAGCGCCGGCAGCGCGTGGACAACGTCCCCTATGGCAAGTGGCGCGAGACCGTGCTCGCCGCGCTCTACCCGCCGAACCATCCCTACCACTGGCCGGTGATCGGCTCGATGGCCGACCTGAGTGCCGCCTCGCTGGAGGACGTGAAGCAGTTCTTCACCACGTACTACGCGCCGAACAACGCGACGATCGTCATCGCCGGCGACTTCGACCGCGACTCGGCGCTCACGTGGGTGAACCGCTACTTCGGCGGCATCCCGCACGGTCCCGCGATGCCGCCGCGCCCGGTGGTGCCGACGGTCACGGTGCCGCGCGACACCTTCCTGGTGCTCGAAGACCGGGTGGTGCTGCCGCGCCTGTTCGAGGTGTGGGAAACGGGGCGCATCTACGCGCCCGATGACGCGCCGCTCGACGTGCTGGCCAGCGTGCTGGCCGGCGACAAGAACTCGCGCCTCTACAAGCGCCTCGTGTTCGACATGCAGGTGGCCCAGGACGTGAGCGCGTTCAACAACAGCACGAAGCTGGACGGCAACTTCAACATCATCGTGACGCCGAAGCCCGGACAGACGCCGACGCGGATGGCCGAGCTGGTGAAGGAAGAGATCGACAAGGTGGTGAAGGACGGCATCACGCCACGCGAGCTCGCGCGTGCGCTGAACTCGCGCCGCGCCGCGTTCCTCGACCAGATCTCGTCCGTGCTCGGCAAGTCGGATCGCCTGGCCGAATACAACTACTTCGCCGGCACCCCGGACTACATCCAGCAGGATGCCGCGCGCTACGACCGCGTGACCGCCGCCGACGTGCAGCGGGTGGCGGCCCAGTATCTCACCAAGCCGAAGGTGGTGCTCACCGTGGTTCCCCAGGGCAAGACGGACCTGATGGTGTCGGGAGGTACCCGCTGATGCGCACCTTCCTCGAAGCCTCCCTGATGCGCGCGACGCTCGCCTCCCTTGCACTCGCCGTGGCGTGCGGCGGACCGCCAGTCGTCGTGACGAACGTGCCAGCCGCACCGGCCCCGGTGGCCGCCGCGCCGGTCGATCTCACCGTACCGCCGACGCTGGCACCACCGCCGGCGCTGCGGCTTCCGCCCGTGACGACGCGGACGCTGCCCAACGGGCTCTCGCTCGTCGTCGTCGAACAGCACGAGCTCCCGCTGGTGGACGTCGTGCTCGACGTGCGCACCGGTGGTGAAGCCGATCCGGCCGGCAAGGCGGGCACGGCCTCGCTCGCTGCCGGCATGCTCAACGAGGGCACGACGTCGCGGTCGGCGCTCCAGATCGCCGACCAGGCGGCATATCTCGGCGTGCGCGTCGGCGCCGGCAGTGGATGGGAACAGTCCACCGTGTCGCTGCACTCGCCCACGGCACAGCTGGACAGCGCGCTCGCGCTGTTCGCCGACGTGGCGCTCCATCCGGCCTACAACGCGTCAGACCTGGAGCGCGTGCGCAAGGTGCGCCTCACGGCATTGCAGCAGGTTCGCGATCGCGGCCCACTGATCGCCAACCTGGCGTACGCCACCGCGCTCTATGGCGAGCAGCATCCATATGGTCGTCCGCTCACCGGCACGGAAACCTCGGTGGCCGACATCACGCGCGACGACCTCGTGAAGTTCTACACGACCTACTTCCGCCCGAACAATGCGACGCTGCTCGTGGTGGGCGACGTGCGGCCGGACGACATCGAACGCCGCGTGCTCGCGCTGTTCGGCACCTGGCAGCGCGCCGACGTGCCGGCGGTCGCCGAGGGCGCGGCCCCGACGCCGAAGGCGACGACGGTCGTGCTGATCGACAAGCCGGGTGCCGCGCAGTCGTCATTCCGGATCGGTGGCATCGGCGTGCCGCGCTCGACGAGCGACTACTTCGCCATCGAGGTGATGAACACGATCCTCGGCGGGTCGTTCACGAGCCGGCTCAACCAGAACCTGCGCGAGACGCACGGCTACACCTATGGTGCGAGCTCGGGCTTCTCGATGCGCCGCTCGGCCGGTCCGTTCACGGCAGGGGCCGAAGTGGTCTCGGCCAAGAGCGATTCGGCGTTCGTGGAGTTCATGAAGGAGCTGCGGGCGATCCGTGACACCGTGCCTGCCGACGAGCTGGCCAAGGCGAAGCGCTACCTGCAGCTCGGGCTGCCACAGGGCTTCGAGACGACGGGAGACATCGCGTCCCAGATGCTGCCGCTGGTCACCTACGGCATCCCGCTCAACTTCTACGACACCGCGGTGCAGAAGATCGGCGCCGTCACCCAGGCCGACGTGCAGCGCGTGGCGCGGAAGTACGTGGACCCCGACCACCTGACGATCGTGATCGTCGGCGACCGCAAGCTGATCGAGCCGGGGCTGCGCGCACTCAATCCGGGAGAGATCATCATCCGCGACGTGAAGGACGTCATCGGGGCGGCCACGATGAAATAGCTCTCAACTGCAAACAGCTGGTAAAAAGTACCCCGTACCCGGTACAAGGTACGGGGTACTTTTTACCGTAGTGCCCGGGTGCGGCGGCGCAACCCATGCGAAGGCGGTACCACCTTTCCCGCCCAGAGCACAACTTACTTCGCATGGAAATACCCATCGAGACATTCACGCTCGACAACGGGCTGCGTGTCGTCCTCTCCGAGGACCATACGGCCCCCCTCGTCGCCGTGAACCTGTGGTATCACGTGGGCTCGGCGAACGAGCGGCCGGGTCGTACCGGGTTCGCGCACCTGTTCGAGCACATGCTCTTCCAGGGGTCGGAGAGCGTGGGCGCGAACGAGCACTTCGAGCTCATCCAGCGCGCCGGCGGTACCCTCAACGGTTCCACCTGGCTCGACCGCACGAACTACTTCGAGACGGTGCCGTCGAACCAGCTCGAGCTCGCGCTGTGGCTCGAGGCCAACCGCATGGGCTACCTGCTGCCCGCCATGACGCAGCAGAAGCTCGACACGCAGCGCGACGTGGTGCAGAACGAACGCCGCTGGTCGATGGACAACCAGCCGTACGGCACCTGGTGGGAGAAGCTGCCGGCGCTCTGTTTCCCGATGGACCATCCGTTCCATCACTCGCTGATCGGCTCGATGGCCGACCTGGATGCAGCGAGCCTCGAGGACATCGCCCATTTCTTCACCACGTACTACACGCCCGACAACGCGGTGCTCTCCATTGCCGGGGACTTCGACCCCGCGGCGGCGCGTGCGATGGTGGAGCGCCAGTTCGGCCCGATCCCGCGCGGAGGGAACAAGCCACCGCTGCCGGACATGCAGCTGCCCACCACCTTCGGCGAGCCGCTGCGGGAAGTCGTGCCCGACGACGTGATGCTGCCGCGGCTGTTCCTCGCCTTCCGCTCGCCGGTGTTCGGCAGCGCGTCGTACTACGCGGCGAGCGTGGCCGGGGCGATCCTCGGCCTGCGGAAGGGAAGCCGGCTGCACCGGGCGCTCGTGCGCGAGCGCCAGGTGGCGGCCGAGGCGCAGGCGTTCACGTACGACCTCACCAAGGGCAGCGACCTGCTGGTGGTGGACGTGACGGGACGCCCCGAGACGAGCAGCGACACGCTCGAGAGCGCGGTGAACGCGGAGATCGATCGCCTGTTGCAGGAAGGCGTGACGCAGTCCGAGGTGGAGCGCGCCGTCGCGCTCATCGAGACGGATCTCGTCGTCGCCCTCCAGTCGGCCGGGGACCGCGCCGACCGGCTGTCCATGTTCACGACGTACTTCAACGATCCACAGCTGGTGAACGTGCAGTCCGACCGCTATCGCGCCGTCACGGCCGAGCAGGTGAATGCGTTCGTACGCGAGCGCCTGGTGCCGGAGAACCGCGCGAGCCTCCTCTACGTGCCGCGCGACAGCGACGTGGCGCCGGCGTCGAGCGACCTCGCGATGGCGGAGACTCCATGAGCCCGGCGACGAGTACCAATAGCCGCACGCCGACGAACCCGCCCACGCCGCGGCCGACGCCGGCGGAGCCGCGCAGCTATCACTTCCCGCGTTTCGAGCAGCGGCGCCTCGCCAACGGATTGCGGCTCGTCGTCGCGCCGGTGACCAAGCTGCCACTCGTCACGGCGGTCGCACTCGTCGAGGCCGGCGCCACGCAGGAGCCGGAAGGGAAGGAAGGCGTGGCGACGCTCACCGCCCAGATGCTCCTCGAGGGCGCCGCCGGCCTCGATGGCGCGGCGCTCGCCGACCGGTTCGAACGGATCGGCGCGTCGGTGGAAGCATACGCCGACTGGGACGTGGCGGCGGTGACGCTGAGCGCAATGAACACGCGGCTGCCCGAGGCGCTGGCCCTCGTCCGCGACCTGCTACGCGCGCCCACCTTCCCCGAGCGCGAGGTGGCGCGCCTGCGGGATGAACGGCTCGCCGAGCTGCTGCAACAGCTCGCCGAACCACGCGGCCTGGCGGACGAGCAATTCTCGCACGCCGTGTACGAGCCGCGCGCCCGGTATTCCATGCCCAACGACGGCGAAGCCCACACGGTCCGCACGATCACCGGCGACGACGTGCGTGCGTTCTACGCCGCGCGCTATCAACCTTCCGCCGTCACGCTGGTGTTCGCCGGCGACGTGACGACGGACCAGGTGATGGCGCTCGCCGAGCCGCTATTCGGTGACTGGAAGGGCGAGCCGACGAGCGATCGGCGTGCAGCCGCCGATGCCGCACAGCCGGGGCGCCTGCTGCGCGTGGTGGCCAAGGGCGATGCGCCGCAGTCGGAGGTGCGGGTGGGTCACGTCGGGTTGCCGCGCCGCACGCCGGACTACTTCAGCGTGGTGGTGATGAACGCCGTGCTGGGAGGCCTTTTCTCGTCGCGCATCAACCTCAACCTGCGCGAGACGCATGGCTATACCTATGGCGCCTTCTCGGCGTTCGACTGGCGCCGCGGGGCGGGACCGTTCGTGGTGAACACCGCGGTGAAGAGCGACGTCACTGGCGACGCGGTACGTGAGATCCTGGGCGAGATCGAGCGCATCCAGCGCGAAGAGATCGGCGAGGACGAGCTCACGCTGGCGACCAGCTACCTCGATGGCGTGTTCCCGATCCGGTACGAGACGACCGGCGCGATTGCCGGCGCGCTGGCGAGCCTCATCATCCACGGTCTGCCGGAGGACTACTACGATCGCTATCGCGAGCGCGTGCGCAGCGTGACGACCGCTGACGTGCTGCGCGCGGCGCGCGAGCACCTGCATCCGGACCGGCTGCGCGTGGTCGTCGTGGGCGACCCGGCCGTCGTGACGGCCCCGCTGAGCGAGGTGACGGGCATGTCGCCCGACATGGTGGCGGCGGCCGACGTGGAGGCGGACGCGTGAGCGCGCGGAAGAAGAAGCCCAACGTCGTCACGGGCGACGAGATCCGCGCACGAGCGCGCGGCACGAAGCCGGGGCACCAGCTGGACCGGCGCGAGCTGTACAAGGGAAAGATCTTCCACCTGGACAAGGATACGGTGCGCTTTCCCGACGGGTCGGAGTCGGAGTTCGACATCGTGCGGCATCCCGGTGCGGCGGCAGTCGTCCCATTCCTGAGCGACCCGGAGGGAGAGGAGCCGCAGATCCTGCTGCTGCGGCAATTCCGCTACGCGGCCGATGGCTACATCTATGAGATACCGGCAGGCCGGCTCGACGCGGGGGAGGAACCGAAGGACTGCGCGGTGCGCGAGCTCAAGGAAGAAACGGGGTGCACCGCCGACCGGATCGAGCCGCTGTTCACGATGTTGACCACGCCGGGGTTCACCGACGAGACGATCCACGTCTTCATGGCCACCGGTCTCACGCATGGCCAGTCGGCGCGCGAGCCCGACGAGTTCGCCGAGGTGGTGATCATGCGGCTGGCCGAAGCGCTGGAGCTCATCCGCGAGGGCGCCATCCCGGATGGAAAGACCGCCCTGGCGATCCTGTACGCGGCCGGGTTCCGCACCGGCGGCTGAGGGCGGAAACGCCCAGCCTGGTCGAGCTCGCCAGACCTCACAATTGTTGGCAACGCTGACGCCCTCCGCCGTGTCGAAAGTGGACACCGGCCGAGGGCGTTCTCACGTCGTGTGTCAAAAAGAGGACGAAAACGAACGGCAGGGCACGCCATCTCGTTCGGTTCCGAGAACGTAAGTCATTATACGACAACAGCTTGAGAAATGTTCCCGCGCGGTGGCCGCTCGGCATGCTCGATGCCTTTTCAAGGGGCAGCGAAAGAGCAACAGGAGCGCATATCGAGACTGTGTCGTCGAAGCGTGTCCCTTACGTAGGCACTGGGGGTGGGAACCATGGCTGACATCGCAACGAAGCGGGTAGCCCAGCAAGGGGCGACGGTCCGCGAGCAGCTGCACGCGATGGACGACGCAGGGGTCGTCACATCGTTCCTGGGCGGCGAGGAGCGTGCATTCCAGGAGCTGGTCGAGCGGTACCAGACGCGCCTGCTCAACTTCATCTATCGCACGATCGGTGACCGCGAAAAGGCGGAGGATCTGGTTCAGGAGGTCTTCATCCGCGTCTACCGGCACCTGCATCGCTTCGACCGGTCGAAGAAGTTCTCGACGTGGGTCTATACCATCGCCTCGAACCTGGCGAAGAACGAGCTGCGCAACCGGTCGCGGAACCCGCTGGTGCTCTTCCAGACCATCAAGGGGAACTCGGACGACGATGACCGTCCGCTGCAGTTCGAGGACAACACCCTGCGGCCGGACGACCTGTACCGGAAGCGCCACCTGAAGGAGCTGGTGGCGGAGACGGTGGCGAAGCTGCCGGAGCATCACCGCCAGGTGTTCGTGCTGCGCGAGCTCGAGGGGAAGTCGTACGAGGAGATCGCCGAGATCACGGACTGCAACCTTGGCACGGTGAAGTCGCGACTCAACCGCGCGCGGAACGCGTTCGCGGAGATCATCGAGCCGTGGGTGGACTGAGGCCGAGGGACCGGAGGACCGAAAGGCCGGAGGACCGGAGGACCGGAGGACCGGAGGACCGGAGGACCGGAGGACCGGAGGACCGGAAGACCGAAAGAGCGAGAAGGGCACACCGAGCCAGTGTCGGTGTGCCCTTCGTCGTTCCGGTCCCTCGGTCCCTCGGTCCCTCGGTCCCTCGGTCCTCCGGTCTTCCGGTCTTCCGGTCCCTTGGCTTTCCGGAACCCTCCCCGGTCCCGCGTGTACGGAACGCGACCCCAGAACGATCTCCCTTGCCCTTCTGCCGCGCCTCATGAATTGTCGGGAGTTCCGCCGCAAGCACGATGCGTACATCGACGACACCCTGAGTGGCGTCGAGCAGGAGGCGATGGAGCGGCATCGGCAGCTCTGTGCGCGATGTGCCAGGCTGGATACGCGGGTGCGGCGAGCGCTGCTCCTCGCGCGGAACCTTCCCACGGTCGAGCTGTCACGCGGATTCGATGAACGGCTGCGGGTGCGCCTGATGCAGGAGCGCGCGCTACGCGCCGCCGGCCGGGTGGCACATGGGTCGTCACCGCTGGATGTCGGCGGCTGGCGACCCCTGTCGCTCACCACCTACACGGCAATCGCCGCCGGGTTGCTGGCCGTCGTCGCCCTGACGGCGACGCTGGAGGTCCTCAACCATCGCGAGCCCGCGGCGATCCGCATGGCACCGGTGGTGGCAACGCTGCCGGAGCCCGAGCCCTCCGCGCTGGCCACGCCGGCGATGGTGGCATCCATGCCGGCGGGGATGCCGGTGTGGCCGGCGGTGTTCGTGGCGCAGCAGGCGCCGTGGCACCTGGCGAGCGAAGTGCTGGAGCGCTAACGCCCATTCGACCGCGCGCCGCGCCGGTCGTCCCCATCCTCTCCGTTCGCCCTATATTCCCCGCATGGCTTCCGCTGGGGAACGAGCGCTCCACGCCGCGCTCAAATCGCGCACGTTCGATCCGGTCTACGTCCTGTTCGGGGAGGATGAATTCCGGAAGGACGCCGCGGTGCGCGAGCTGATGGATGCCGCGGTGGACCCCTCGACGCGCGACTTCAACCTCGAGGTGCGCCGCGGCGGCGAGCTGACCGCGGAAGCACTCGACGCGCTGCTCAGCACCCCGCCCATGCTCGCCGAACGGCGCGTGGCGGTGATTCGCGACGTGGACAAGCTGAAGAAGGACGTGCGCGGCGTGCTCGATCGCTACCTCAAGCGCCCAGCGAGCGACCTGCTGCTGCTCCTCGTCGCCCCAGCTGGCGCGAAGCTCGACAAGGGCTTCACGTCGCGTGGCACGGCGGTGGAGTTCGAGCCGCTCACCGGCGACCGTCTCCCGCGCTGGGTGACCTATCACGCGGAGCACGAGCTCGGCCGCCCGATCACGCCGGAAGCAACGGCGCTGCTCATCGAGGCGGTGGGACCCGACCTCGCACAGCTCGCCCTCGAGCTGGAGAAACTGGCGAGCTACGCGACCGAGACGATCGACGAGCACGCCGTGTCGGACGTGGTCGGCGTGCGCCGCGGCGAATCGCTCGGCGACCTGCTCGACGCCGTGGCGGCGAAGGACGCCACGCAGGCGCTCGCCCTCCTGTCCGGCGTGCTGCAGCAGCCGAAGACGACGGCCGTGTCCATCGTGATGAACCTCACGACGCAGACGCTCGCCCTGGCGTATGGTGTGGCGGCGCGCGACCGCGGCACACCGCCGCGCGCACTCTTCAACGAGTACATGGCGCTGCTGAAGGAGACGGGCGCCTTTCCCGGGCGTCCCTGGGGCGAGGCGGTGAACGCGTGGACGAAGCACACCGAGCGCTGGAGCGCCGCCGAGCTGGACGCGGCACTCGCGGCGCTGCTCGCCACCGACGCCGCGCTCAAGGAAACACGCCTGTCCTCACCCGAACAACTGCTCGCCACCCTCGTGCTTCGGCTCTGCGGCGCTGGTTCGTCGCGCCGCGCCGCCTGACCGGTCCTTCCCTCCGCTGGTGCATGTGATGTCCCGTCTCATCGTCTCTTCCACGCTGTTCGCGCTCGCCTTCGCCGCTCCACTCGCCGGCGCGCAGACCACGACGCCGGCCGGCGTGCCGGCAACCGACAGCGCGGCGGTGGCGCCAGCGAAGCGCGACCCGATCCCGCCGCCGGCCAACGACTCGCTCTTCCGGCGCGCGCGGCGCATGGTGAGCGAAGGCAATGGTGCCGCGGGGCGCGCGCTCGTGGACTCGCTGCTCGCCACGACCGACCCATCCACCGCCGAGTACGGCGACGCGCTCTACTGGCACGGCGCGCTCGCGCCCACGGCGGCCGCGGCGGAAGCGGACTATCGCCGCGTGATCGTGGAGTATCCTCTCGCCTATTACTCCGGCGATGCGCTCCTCGCGATCGCCGAGCTGGAGCAGGCGCGCGGTGATCGCCTGGGCGCGATGCAGCACCTACAGCGCTTCGTGCGCGAGCATCCCGAGAATCCCGGCCGCGGCAACGTCGCGCTCGGCGTGGCGCGCCTGGCGTTCGAGCAGCGGGACAGCACGCTCGCCTGCGTGATGCTTGGCGAGGCGCGACGCGCCATGTCGCCCACCGACGTGGAGCTGCGCAACCAGGTGGAGTACTACGCGAACCGCTGTACGCCGGCGACCACGAGTGCCGTGGCGAGTGCACCGCCGCCGAGTGCACCGGTGAGCGCGCCACCGAGTGCGCCGGCGCAGGCAGCAGCTGCACCCACTCCAGCACGTACGCCTGCAGCGGTCGCCGCGCGGCCGAGCAAGATGAGCGCCGAAACAACGAAGCCCCCGGCGACGTCGAGGGCCGTTGCGAAGGAGACGGTCAAGGCACCTGCAAGAGAGACGAAGGCGCCGGCAAGGGAGACGAAGGCGCCGGCAAGGGAAACGAAGCGTGAGGCGCCAGCGCCGAGGCGCGCGACGACTCACGCGCGCACCGTCACGCGCTACACCGTGCAGGTCGCCGCGTACAACACGCGCGCCGATGCCAGCGCGCTCGTGAAGCGGCTCGCCGCGCGCGGCATCAAGGCGCACGTGAGCGGCACGACCAGGCCGTTCCGCGTGCGGCTCGCGCTGCACACCGCGCGCAAGGACGCCAACGCGGAGCTGGCATCATTGCGCAAGCGGGGCATCGAAGGATTCGTCGCCGAGGAGGAGGTCATCACGGGAGCGCGCACGCCGTGACGGCTGCCGTCGCCACGCCGCTGATGCAGCAGTACCGGGAGATCAAGGCCCGCCACCAGAGCGCGATCCTGTTCTTCCGGATGGGCGACTTCTACGAAATGTTCTACGAAGACGCCGAAACGGCAGCGCGCGTGCTGGGCCTCACCCTCACCGCGCGCAACAATGGCGGCGCGGCGGAGGTGCCGCTCGCCGGCATTCCGGTGAAGGCCGGTCCCGAATACCTGCGGCGACTCGTGCAGCAGGGCTATCGCGTCGCCATCTGTGAGCAGGTGGAGGATCCGCGCGCCGCGAAGGGGATCGTGCGGCGCGAGGTGGTGGAGACGGTGTCGCCCGGCGTGGCGTTCGCCGACGACCTGCTCGACGGCGGGCGCAACAACTTCGTCGTCGCGCTGTCGGCCGCGCGGGAGGCATCGGCGATCGGCGTGGCGGCGGCGGACGTGTCAACCGGCGAGCTGCGACTCTCCACCGTCACCCCCACCGAGCTGGATGCGGTGCTCGCGCGACTGGCGCCGCGCGAGCTGCTGCTGGCGCGTGGAAGCACCGCGCTGCCTCGCGGCCCCGTGCTCGACGGCGTGCTCGTCACGGAGCGTGAGGGGTGGGAGTTCGACGAGGCGATGGCGCGCGACGAAATCGCTCGACAGTTCGCGGTGCGCGGACTCGACGGATTGGGGATCGAACAGGACGACGGCGCCGCCGTGGGTGCAGCGGGCGCACTGCTGCGCTACCTGAAGGAGATGCAGCCGGCCGGCGTGCCGCACCTCGCGCGACCCATGGTGGAGCGCACCGGCGACGTGATGCCGCTCGACGAGATGACGCGGCGCAACCTGGAGCTGGTGGACTCGCTGCGCGGCGCCGACGCGGAAGGGACGCTGCTCGCCGTGCTCGATCGCACGACGACGCCGATGGGAGCGCGCCTCCTCCGGCAGTGGCTGCTCGCGCCGCTGGTGAACCGGCCGGCGATCGAGGCGCGGCTCGATGCAGTGGATGCCCTCCTCGTCGACGCGAGCGCACGCAGCGCCCTGCGCGAAGCGCTCGACGGCGTGCGCGACGTGGAGCGACTCGGCGGCAAGGCGGCCGCCGGCCGCGCCACGCCGCGAGAGCTCGCCGCACTCGGTGCGTCACTCGCGCGGCTGCCCGAGGTGAAGCGCGCGATGGATCGCCTGGACGGCGCCGGCTCGCTCGGCCGCCTGATGCAGCAGTGGGACGATTGCGCCGAGCTGGCACTGGCGGTGACACGCACCCTGGTGGAGCGCCCGCCGCTGCAGCTGGGCGACGAGGCGACGATCGCGCCGGGAGTGGACGCCGAGCTGGACGAGCTGCGCGCATTGCGCGACGGCAGCAAGGACGCCATTGCGGCGATCCAGGCCGCCGAGCGCACGCGGACGGGCATCCCGTCGCTCAAGGTGGGCTTCAACAAGGTGTTCGGATACTTCATCGAGGTGACGAACGCCAACCGCGACCTCGTGCCGGCCGACTACCAGCGGCGGCAGACGCTGAGCGGCGCCGAACGATACGTGACGCCGGCACTCAAGGAGTACGAGGAGAAGGTCCTCACCGCCGCCGAGCGGATCGAGGCGTGCGAGCGGCGGCTCTTCGAGGCGCTGCGCGCGCAGGTGGGTGGGGCGATCGCGCGGCTGCAGTGCGTGGCGCGCATCGTGGCCGAGCTGGACGTGCTGGCGGCGCTGGCCGACGTGGCGGCGCGGGAGGGGTACGTGCGGCCGACGCTCACCGACGGCTTCGACCTGGAGATCACGGCGGGGCGGCATCCGGTGGTGGAGCGGATGATGCCGCGCGACAAGTTCATCCCGAACGACGTGCGGCTCACCGAGGAGGCGCGCGTGGTGATCCTCACCGGGCCGAACATGGCAGGGAAGAGCACGATCCTGCGCCAGGTCGGGCTGATCGTGCTGATGGCGCAGGTGGGAAGCTTCGTCCCCGCGTCATCGGCGACGATCGGCCTCTGCGACCGCGTGTTCACGCGCGTGGGGGCGAGCGACAACCTGGTACGCGGGCAGTCCACGTTCATGGTGGAGATGGCGGAGACGAGCGCCATCCTGCACACCGCCACGCGGCGGAGCCTCGTGCTGCTGGACGAGATCGGGCGGGGCACGAGCACGTACGACGGCGTGTCGATTGCGTGGGCGGTGAGCGAGCACCTGCACGAGCGCACCGGATGCAAGACGATCTTCGCCACGCACTACCACGAGCTGGTGCAGCTCGCCGACGAATTGGTAGCGGTACGGAACTATAACGTGGGGGTGCGCGAAGTCGGGGACCAGATCCTCTTCCTGCACCGCCTGCAGCCCGGTGGCGCAGACCGCTCGTACGGCATCGAGGTCGGGCGACTGGCGGGCCTCCCGACGCCGGTGATCGAGCGGGCGCGCCAGGTGCTGGCGCTGCTCGAGGGCGAAGGGGCCACGCTGGTGCCAGCCCTCGCGTCGGCGCTTGCCGGGCGCGACGGGCAGCGCGGCACGGGCGCACGCGCACAGAAGAAGAGCGACGTCGACCAGCTCGCGCTGTTCGCTGCACCGCCGCATGCGGTGGTCGAGGCGCTGCGCGCCGTGGACGTGAACACGCTCACCCCGCTCGCGGCGCTGCAGCTGGTCGCCGAGCTCGCCGAGCGCGCACGCACATGAGGGAACGGCCGCGCTCGCCGGTCATTGTGCCGCGCGGCTACATTGCGCGCATGACCGCTGCCCGCTCGCTGCACCGCATCCTGCCACCCGTGCTCGCGTTCGTCGTGCTCGCCGGATGCATGGACCGCGACACGTCGCAGAAGGTGGCGCGCGCGCTCCAAGCTGGCCCGCCGGTGCCGGACGAGATCCCGCGGATGATCAACACCGAGCTGCCGTTCCGCTATCCACCGGCGCTCTACGCGCAGAAGGTGCAGGGGAACGTGACGCTGCGCCTGCGGGTGGACACCAACGGGCAAGTGCGGGCGGATTCGACGCGCATCGAGGAATCGAGCGGGTATCCCGCGCTCGACTCCGCCGCGGTGAAGGGCTCGCAGGAGCTGCGCTTCGTGCCCGCCCGGCTGCACGGCGAGCCGATGGCGGTCACCATCCTCTTTCCCGTCTACTTCCGCCATCCGGATGCGCGTCCCCTGCCGGGCGACACCATCCTGACGAGGCGAGACAGCACGACCCCGGAGCGTCCATGAGCACATCGGTTTCCCGCGAGCGCGCTGCGTCCGACACCGGCGCGGCGCCGCGACGCAACCTCCGTCCGTACGACAACGTCCTCGAGACGATCGGCTGGACGCCGCTCATCCGCCTGCATCGCGTGGCCCGCGGTATCCGCACGCCGGTGTACGGCAAGGCGGAGTTCTTCAACCCGGGCGGGTCGGTGAAGGACCGCATCGGGATGCCGATCATCGAGCAGGCCGAACGCGAAGGAAAGCTCAGGCCGGGCGGGACGATCGTGGAGGGGACGAGCGGCAACACCGGCGTGGGACTCGCCATCGCCGCGGCGCTCAAGGGCTACAAGTGCATCTTCACGATGCCCGACAAGATGTCGCAGGAGAAGGTGCGGCTGCTCAAGGCGTTCGGCGCCGAGGTGATCATCACGCCGACCGCGGTGGCGCCGGATCATCCGGACAACTACGTGATGATGGCGAAGCGCATCGCGGCGGAGACGCCGAATGCGGTGCTGGCGAACCAGTTCTACAACCAGGCGAATCCGGAAGCGCACTACGCGACGACCGGTCCGGAGCTGTGGGAGCAGACGGAAGGGCGCATCACGCACTTCGTCGCCGCGGCGGGAACAGGGGGCACGATCACCGGCGTCGGCCGCTACCTCAAGGAAAGGAACCCGAAGATCAGGATCATCGCCGGCGACCCGCAGGGGTCGATCCTCGCCGAGCTGTGGCGCAGCAAGGGGAAGCACGAGATCGACGGCGCGCCGTACAAGGTGGAGGGAATCGGCCAGGACAAGCTGCCGGGGACGCTCGACCTCTCGATCATCGACGACTACCGCACGGTGAGCGACCGCGATGCGTTTGCCATGGCGCGGCGCATGACGCGCGAGGAGGGGCTGTTCGTCGGCGGGTCGTCGGGACTGATCGGGCACGTGGCCCTGCAGGTGGCGCGTGAGATCGATGATCCTGACGCGCTGGTGGTGACATTCCTCTGTGATACCGGCGAGCGCTACCTATCGAAGCTCTACAACGACGAGTGGATGCGTGAGAACCAGCTGCTCGAGCCGGAGCTCGTGACGCTGGGCGACCTGCTGGACCACAAGGGGGATGGAGCGCCCGCCGAGCTGGTGAGCGCGGCCCCGGGACAGCTGGTGCGCCAGGCGCTGGGGCTGATGCGGCTGCACGACGTGTCGCAGCTCCCCGTCCTCGAGAATGGCGAGTGCGTCGGCAGCGTGACGGAGTACGCGCTCACCCAGCGCGGGCTCGAGAGCTCGCGCTTCCTCGATGCCGTGGTGGGCGAGGTGATGGACGACCCGCTCCCGATCGTGAGCGCCGACCAGCCGGTGGAGTCGGTCCAGAAGCTGCTCAGCAAGGCGACGCCGGCCGTGCTCGTGCGCGACGGCGCCACGCTGCGCGGGGTCATCACGCGCGGGGACATGCTGGCGTACCTGATGGCGCGCTAGTCGCGCTGCGCGCGACCAGCGCGCGGATGTCGGCAAGTCGGGAGGTCAGGAGTCAGGAAACTGCTCCCGCCTTCCCGGCAGCCTGACGTCCTGACATCCTGACATCCTGACTTCCACTCTCCATTCGCATGCGCATAACGGTCCTCATGGGCGGTACCTCCTCCGAGCGCGACGTCTCGCTGGCGTCGGGGCTCAGGATTGCCGAGGCGCTGCGGGCGCGCGGGCACGAGGTGAAGGTCGTGGATACGGCGAAGGGGCCGGTGGATCGCGCCACCGAGCAGCAGATGCTCTCTGGCGGGGTGGTGAAGACGAAGCCGCCCACGCCCGACGAGCTGGCGCGGATGAATGCCGAATCGCTGGCGGACACGGCGGCGCGGCTGCCGAAGCGCGGGGAGTGCGACGTCGCCTTCCTGGCCCTGCACGGCGGGCGCGGCGAGGACGGCACCATCCAGGCACTGCTCGACCTCGCTGGCGTTCCCTACACGGGGAGCGGGCACCTGGCGAGCGCGCTGGCGATGGACAAGGACCTCTCCAAGCACCTCATGCGCGCGCACGGCGTGCGCACCGCCGACTGGCTGATGGCCACCGACCCACAGTCGCCGCCGAGTGTGGCGGCGGTGGAGCGCACGCTCGGCTTTCCGCTGATCGTGAAGCCGTCGAAGCAGGGGTCCACGGTGGGACTCTCGATCGTGAAGCAGCCCGGAGAGCTGGCGGCGGCGATCGCCGAGGCCTTCCGGCACGACGATGAAGTGATGCTGGAGCGGTTCATCGCCGGCCGCGAGCTCACCGTACCCATCCTGGGGGGCGAGGCGCTCCCGGTCGGGGAGATCATCCCGAAGAAGGAGATCTACGACTACGAGTGCAAGTACACGCCGGGGATGGCGGAGGAGGTCTTTCCCGCCGCGTTGACGGCGGACCAGACCACCGAGGTGCAGCGTCAGGCGCAGCAGGCATTTGCGGCACTCAAGCTCAACGGATGCGCGAGGATCGACTTCCGCCTGAACGCGGCGGGAGAGTTCTACTGCCTGGAGGCGAACACGTTGCCGGGCATGACAGCAACGAGTCTTGTACCGCAGGGCGCGGCGGCAGCGGGAATGGATTTCCCCACGCTCTGCGAGCGCATCGCGCGGCTGGCGATTGGTTGAAAAGACCGGAGGACCGGAGGACCGGAGGACCGGAAGGGCGGAAGTGACGAGGACAGCGACCGGAACTGCAACACGCGATCCGGTTAGTACGTTGAAGAGATAGATGACCACTCCCACCATGCCGATCAGGCCCGAGGCGCGCCGACTCACGCCGGCGGTGCAGGTGCTGATCGCCGTCAATGCGGCGATCATGTTCCTGCAGTGGACCATCGTGTCCAGCTCGGACGTGTTCGCGGTGCTGGGGTTCCAGGACGGGAGCCTGGAGCGGACGCTGTGGAGCGCGGTGACGTACTCGTTCGCGCACTACGGGTTCTGGCA
>DASUXT010000080.1:0-12232 GCA_036377775.1 Gemmatimonadaceae bacterium
CTTCGTTCCCGTGTCGGTGACGCCGGTGCTCGACAGCTCGCTCGTGCTGCTCGGCGATGCGCCGCGACTGCGCGCCCTCGTCGCGGGGAGCACGGCCGACATCGTGAAGCTCTACGCCACGCCGCCGGAGATCCGTCGCAGTATCGGCGGCGACGTGCCGGATACGCTGGTGCTCGACCTCACTCCCTCGGACGTGCGCATCCCGCCGGAATTGTCGGCGGACGTGCGCGTGCTCGATGTCCAGCCGCGCAGCGTGACGCTGCGCTTCGAGACCAAGGCGTCGAACCAGGTGGCCGTCCTGAATGGCGGTCGCATCCGCGTCCAGTTCGTCGGCGGCGCGCCCGCGCTGGCGCGACTGCGCTTCCAGCCCGATACCGTGCGCGTCACGGGGCCACGGCGCATCGTGCGCCGGCTGCGCGGCGTGTATCCGGTGCCGCTCACCCTGGCCGCTGGCGATACGATGCCGCACGTCGCCGACCTCGACACGGCGGGACTCGGCGTCACGGTGTCGCCGGCGCAGGTGAAGGTGCGGGCGAGCGGCACTCCCGCGGCCCCCGCGACCACTGCCACGCCATGACGCGCATCCTCGGCATCGAGACATCGTGCGACGAGACATCCGCCGCCGTGCTTTCCGGCGAGGGTGACGACGTGACGCTCGAGTCGCTCGTGATCCTGTCGCAGGACGTGCACCGCATCTTCGGCGGCGTGGTCCCGGAGATCGCGTCGCGCCAGCACCTCACCGCCATCGTGCCCGTGGTGACGCGCGCGCTGGAAGATGCGAGCGCGCCGATGGATTCGGTGGACGCCGTGGCGGTGACGTACGCACCGGGGCTCGTGGGGGCACTGCTCGTCGGCGTGAGCTTCGCCAAGGCGCTGGCCTTCGGGCGCGGGATTCCGTGTGTCGGTGTCCATCACATGGAAGGTCACCTGTTCGCCACCGCGCTCGACCACCGCGACGCGGTGCCGCCCTTCACCGCACTGCTCGTCTCCGGTGGCCATACGCTGCTGGTGGACGTGCCGGAGTGGGGGCGCTACCAGGTGCTCGGCCGCACGCGCGACGACGCCGCCGGCGAGGCGTTCGACAAGGTGGCGAAGCTCCTTGGCCTTCCCTACCCCGGCGGTCCGCCGGTGGAAAAGCTCGCGCGCACCGGTGATTCGTCACGGTTCCGCTTCTCGCGGCCGATGCTGCGCCGCAACCAGCAGCCCGGCGACGATGACTACTACGACGTCTCGTTCAGTGGCCTGAAGACAGCCGTGCTGCACGCCGTGCGTGACGGCAGTGTCGACGACCACGCACACATCGCGCGCGGCTTCCACGACGCACTCGTGGAGACGCTCGTCGAGAAGACGGCGCGCGCCGTGGAGCAGTTCGGGCGGAATCGCGTCGTGCTCGGCGGTGGCGTGGCGGGGAACCGCACCCTCGCGGAGGCGATGCGGCAGCGCATGCGCCGGCTGGACGCCGAGGTGTATGCCCCGAGCTCGCGACTCGCCACCGACAACGCGGCCATGATCGCGCGCGCCGGGCTCTTCCACTACGAGCGCGGTGAGCGCGCGCCACTCGACCTGAACGCCTTCGCCTCCATGCCGCTTCCCGGACTCGTCAGCGCATGACCCTCCTTCCCCATCCCATCGTCCATCATCCGTTCGCCTATGGACTGGGGCCGGTGCAGATCACGGGCTTCGGCCTCGCGGTGCTGCTGGCCTTCGTCATCGCGCAGGTCGTCGGCCAGCGCGAGCTGGAGCGGCGCGGCTTCGATCCGGAACCGGTGGGCGACATGATCTTCGCCGCCGTGATCGGCGGCCTGCTCGGCGCGAAGCTCTATTACGTCATCGTGCTCGGCAACTGGGACGCGCTGTTCGACCGCGGGGGGTTCGTGTTCTGGGGCGGGCTGATCGGCGGCGCGATCGCCGTGCTGCTGGTGGTGGTGCGCAAGAAGATCCCGGTGCTGCGCATCATGGACGTTTCGGGTCCGGCCATCGCCGCGGCATACGCGGTGGGCCGCACCGGCTGCTGGGCGATCGGCGACGATTACGGCCGGCCGTGGAACGGGTTCCTCGCCGTCGCATTCCCGAATGGCGCTCCGCCGAGCACGGCGGGGATCATGGCGCGCGACTTCGGGGTGGCGATACCAGCGGGCGTGGCGCCGAACACGGTGCTCGCCGTCTACCCGACGCAGCTCCTCGAAGTCCTGCTCGGCGTGATCATGTTCCTCATCCTGTGGCGCCTGCGCGATCACACGCATGCGGAAGGGTGGCTGTTCGGCGGCTACTGCGTGCTGGCGGGGCTGGAGCGCTTCGCGGTCGAGTTCTTCCGCGCCAAGGACGACCGCCTCGGGTTCGGGCTGACGTACGCACAGCTCATCGCGATCGCGTTCGTGATCGGAGGCGCGCTGTTCATGTGGTGGCGCTGGAGGGTCACGCCGGACAAGCCGGGGATCTACGAGAAGCAGATCATGCCGCGCGGAGTGAAGGCGTAAGGGTCTTCAAGAACAGCGGAAGAGGAAAGGGCGGACACTACTGAAACAGCAGGATCGTCCCTCTCGAGAGTGTTGCTCCCCGCATCATCACCGGCTGCTACACCGGCAAATTTCCCGAATTGATTGGAACAGCCTCGGGACTCTCCTCAGCGGATGGAGCCGTCCCGTGAGGGGAGCGCATCCTGTCGTTTCAGGTCCTTCCGTCGTGTCCTCTCCCGCTTTTCGGCGGACCGCGATCTATCCCTGCGCCGCCTCGCGGGCTACTGCTTCCTCGAGGGCCGCGAGCCGCCGCCGCAGGTCGTCGTTCTCGGAGCGGATGCGTGCCAGCTCCTCGACAGTCGCGACCGGCTGAGCCGGAGCAGGTGCCGGGATCACCGTTGGCAGGGTGACCGAGCGCTTGGGCCAGAACGTCTTCAGGAGCGCGAAGGCGAACAGCAGCAGCAACGCGAGCTGCGCGAGCACGCCTTCCCAGCTCGGGTACAGGCCGAGCCACTCGACGTGCGGGAATCCGCGGATGGCCGAAAGGGAGATGATGTCCCCCTCCTGCAGCTCGCGAATGCCCTTCCCCATGAAGACGAACGCCATGTAGTACAGCAGCACGCTCGTCACGGAGAAGAAGGGGCGCAGCGGAATGCGCACACCGAACCGGTAGAACAGGGTGAAGATGACCCCGAGCGCGGCGAAGCCGACGACGATGCCGAGCGAGATCGGCAGCGCGACGTGCGGTCCCTCGTTGAACAGCGCCTGGTAGAAGAGCGCCGTCTCCGCCCCCTCGCGATACACCGCGAGGAAGGCCACGAACGCCAGGGCGCGTCCGCCACCGTGCTCGAGCGCGGTGTTCACCTTCTCGCGGATGAACTGCTGCCACTTGGCCGCTTCCACCTTCGAGATGAGCCAGTAGCTCACGGAGAACAGCACCGCGACGGCCACCAGCAGCGTGGCGCCCTCGATGAACTCGCGGCTCGCCGGCACGGCGCCGAGCAGCGTCTTCAGCACCACCGCCGTGACTGCGCTCGCCACCACGGCAAGGGCGACGCCGGTCCAGATGCTGCGCAGGCGCTCGCGATGGCCCGTCTTCAGCAGGAACGCCACGACGGCGCCGATGACGAGGATCGCCTCGAACCCTTCGCGCAGGATGATGAGGAACGACTGCCAGAAGGCCTCCACACCGCTGCCGGTCGGCGCGGTGAGCGCCACGACGTCGGGCAGCGTGGTCTCGATGACGTCGCGACTGCGCTCAGCGGCGCGAAGGTCATTGTTGCGCACCGCCGCCTTGAAGTCGGCGAACTGGCGCTCCATGGCGGACACGAGCCCCGGATTCTTCGCCCGTGCCGGCCCCTCGAGCGGCTCGAAGGCGATGTAGGCATCGAATGCCTTGTCACCGGCGTCGCCAAAGCGACCGCTTCGTGCGAAGCTGAGCGACTGCTCGAGCTGCGCGACCACGGTGCGAGCGGCGGCATGCGCGCCGAGCGTGTCGGCGCCCGCGACACCTGCGGTGGTGCCGTCCTTCTGCGGAAGGGTGCGCACGTAGGCGACGAGGCTCGCCGCCTGCGCCGGCGTCATGTCGCGCTCGGCGGGCATCGCGCTGCCGGGAATCCCGTTCAGCACGACGTTGGCGATCTCCTCGTCGCTGTGCTCCATCTGCCAGGCGACGCTGCCGATCTCCGGGGGCAGCTTGGTGAGGGAGCGCGCGTAGGCGCCGTCGCCGGCGCCAGTCACGCCGTGGCAGGAAGCGCAGCGCTGCGTGTACAGCCCTTCTCCTTCCAGCTCCTGCGAGCGCGTGGTGCGCAACGAGTTCACGTACGCCACCACGTTCCACCGCTGCTCGGGAGTCAGGGTGCTGGCGAAGCTGGCCATCGGCGTACCGGCAATGCCGATGGAGACGATGCGGTACATCATCGCCGGCGATACGCCGTGCATCAGCGTCGCCGTGCCGATGGCCGGCGGCGCGGGATGCAATCCGGCTCCTTGCGGCCCGTCGCCCAGCCCTCGCTCGCCGTGGCAGCTCGCGCAGGTCTTTCCGTAGATGACCCGCCCTTCCGCGAGATTCAGCGTACCGGACGGAAGCTCGAGCTTGGCGTCGTTCCCGAGCAGCTTCGCGAAACGGGCTTCGAGGGAGTCGAGGGCGGCGGGGGGGCGCTTGTCGCGTACCGCCTTGCTGATGGAGTCGAGCAGGGCACGCGCGGGGGCGGCGGTGGGACCCGAGAGACGTTCGGCGGCGCGGCCGGCGTCAGCGAGAAAATCCGTGGTTTCCTGGAATTCCTGCGAGCTGATGAGCCTGCCCTTCGTATCCACCGCCTTGCCGTACTCTTCCACGGCAACGCTGACGATGGTTGCCACCCGGCGAGCGGGGGGTTCCTGCGCGGTTGCCGGCAGTGGAGCGAGACCGGCCGCGAGCAGAAGCAAGCCGCCGAGCGTGGTTCTGGTTCCCATAGCCGAGAAAACTAATCGGGATTAGGACGTCGGGGGAAGCGGAGGGGCGGGATCTTTGGTCGGATGGTCGGTCTGATGGACGGTGGTCTGTGGTCTGTGGTCTGTGGTCTGTGGTCTGTGGTTTGTGGTCTGTGGTCTGTAGTCTGTAGTCTGTAGTCTGTAGTTTGTAGTCTACGGTCTGACGGTCATCCTGACCTTCTGACCTTCTGACCTTCCGCCGCTTAGTCCCTCTCCACCACCACCACCGCCGCCGCCGAGCTGTCGGTGTGGGTGAGGGACAGGTGGATGCGTGTCACCAGCAGCTCGTTCGCGCGCTCGGCGGCGCGACCATGGAGCAGGAGAGCGGGGGCGCGGCCGGCGCGCGAGAGGACCTCCAGCTCGCGCCAGCCGATGCCGCGGGCCAGGTCGTTGCCGGCGAGTGCCTTGAACGCCGCTTCCTTCGCTGCCGCGCGTGCGGCGAGCTGGCGCTCGGGCGAGGGATGCATGAGGGCGTACGTGCGCTCGCCCTCGGTGAAGAGCCGGTACAGCGCGCGCTCCCCCTTTCGCGCCAGCAGGTCGCGCATGCGCTGAACCTCCACGAGGTCGATGCCGATGCCGACGATCACCGGCCGAAGCGGCCGAACCAGCGGCGCCGGACCACGACGTCCTCGTGTTCGGCGAGCACGCGCGTGAGGGCGACACATGCTTCGTCGGCGATGCGGAAGGCGCGAGCGAGGTGAGTCGTCCAGGCTGCCGCGGCACTCACCCCGCGAATCTCGTCGTCAGCGGCGGGAGCAGGCAGCAGCGTGTCGAGCGTGCGAAGCGCCTCTCGCAACGGTTCGAGCGCCTCCCGGGCGCGAGCGACGCGCGCGCGGGCCCGCGCGGGGTCGGCCTCACCGTCGCGCGCCGCCTCTGCGGCGCGCGCGATGATCCGCGCGGCGAGTGCCTGCCCGCGAAACACCGTCATCGCGCCCTCGTATCCACGCGCCGCGGCGAGCGCCCGTGCGTCCAGCAGCGGGCCGAAGATGGCGGCGTGCGCCGCCTCGGCCGCCGCGCCATGCGCGGCGCCAAAAGTGCGCAGCGAGCGCGCCAGCTCGGGAAGCTGTGCGTCCTCAGGCATTGGCCGGGTCATAGTGTGCTTCACCGCGCAGTTCCGCGTGACAGAGTGCCGCGCGCTCGCCGGTCCGTGCCTCGAAGCGCCGAACGAAGTCCGGCAGCCGCTCGCTGGTGAATCCCTCGCGAGGCAGGCCGATGACCGCGATGGCGCGCTCGATCTGCTCGGGCGTGCCTTCCACCTCGACGAGATCGTCGAGGCGCGGATAGCGCTCGAAGCGCACCGTGGCGCCCTCGAGCTCGTACTGCGCGATCTCGCGCTCGATCTCCACCGTCACCTCGTAGCCGAGGCGCACCAGCATGTCGGCCAGGACATCCGGCTCACTCACGTGAACGCCGAGCTCCTCGCGCACCTTGTAGCCGTTGTCATGCCCGGTGGGGCCCTTCCAGTCCAGCTCCGCTCGCGCACTCGCCGCATCGTGATACACCCGCAGACGCAGCACGTGGTCGCGCTGGGCGAGGGTCCGGGAGCTCGTGTCGTAGCGACGGTCGAGGAGGCGGCCGGCCCAGGCGAGCGTGCCGCCGGCGCGTTCGACCATCGCGCGCCGGCGCGGGACATCGTCCACCACGCTCTTGAGCTCCACCTCGAGCATTCGCTTCAGTCTCCCATGATTGCGCGGACTGCGGCGGCGGTATCCGACAGGTCCTCGAACACCGCCGCCGCGCCGCAGGCACGCAGGTCCTCCACCGAATAGCGGCCCGTGGCCACCCCGATCGCGCGGGCGCCGATGCCTCGGCCGCATCCCATGTCGGCGGGCGTGTCGCCGATGACCACTAGGTCACTCCCCGGAATCTGGTGCCCGAGCAGCGCTTCCGCACGCTGGCGCGCGATGGCGGGAAGCTCGGGACGGTGGGCGTGATCGGAGCCGAACGCGCCGACCCGAAACCGCGTCGCGTCGATGCCGACGGCGGTGAGCTTCGCCACCGCGCCCGGATGGACGTTGCCGGTGAGGAGCCCGAGCATCACGTCGTCCCGCGCCTGGAGAGCGTCGAGCAGCTCGCGGATGCCGGGCAGCACGTGATCGTGCTGCTCCAGCGCACCGAGCTCGGTGTGCAGCAGCTCCACGTAGCGCTCGAGGGCGGACTCGATGCGCCCATCGATGTCCCCGTGAGTCACGCCTGCCAGCTGCATCAGCTCACGGACGATCTGGGGATCGGTCTTGCCGTCGAACTCGTGTCCATCGGGAACCGGGGCGCCGAACACATCCTCGAGGGCGCGGTGCACGGCGCGGCGACCGGCACCGTCGGTCCAGAGGATGGTACCGTCGATGTCGAACAGGACGACTCTCATTCGCAGGGTGGGTTGACCGGCGCCGCCTGGAGCCGCGTGAGGAGGAGGCCGCCCATGATGCACGCGGCGCCGACGAGCTGCAGCAGGTGCGGCGTCTCGTGCAGGGTGGCCCACGCCACGCCAAGCGCGATGATGGGCTGGAGGTTCGCGTACATCGCCGAGCGCGTGGGACCGAGGGTACGCACGCCGCGATACCAGAAGAGGTACGCGATGACCAGCGCGAACAGTCCGCTGTACGCCACTGCTGCCCAGCCGCCGAACCCGATCGTCCCCCACTGCGTGCGCAGCATGGACGGAATGGAAACGAGCACCAGCGGCACGGCGCCCCCGACCATCGTCACCGCCGACAGCGTGATCCCGTCCACGCGCTCCGTGTACGGGCGCAGGAAGACCGTGTAAAGCGACCAGCACAGGCACGCGAGCAGGAGCAGCAGGTCGCCGGTGAGGGAAGCCGCGCGCGCGCCTCCATTGGTATCGCCGAACACGACGAGCCCGATGCCGGTGAGCGACAGTGCGATACCCGCGATTCCGACGGCACCGGTGTGCTCCGTGCCGCGCAGCCGTCCGATGATGGCCATGAACGCCGGCGCGGCCGCGAGGATCAGCGCCGCGTCACCGGCGCGCGTGCGGGCGATCCCCTCGATGAAGAGATACTGGTACAGTCCATTTCCGAGCACGCCGAGTCCGAGCAGTGCCCAGAGTGTACGCCCACGCGGCCACGCCTGAGCGCCGAGGGTGACGATGCCGACGAGGACGACGGACGCGAGCAGCACTCGCGCGCCGTTGAAGACGAGCGGCGCCACCTGCCCCGCGCCGAACTTCACGACGGCATAGTTGACCCCCCAGATGAGGGCCATGCAGAGCAGCAGGAGATCAGTGGCGGTGAGCCCGGCTGGGGCTGCCTCGGATGGGCGCCCGGCCGCCACGCGAAAAGTCGAAGCCATGATGAAAGCTAGGGGGACAGGCCGCTGTCGCAAACGGCATGACGGCGTGCTAGTTTCGCAGCATGCACGTGGCCTTCGCACTCTTCGCCGACGCGGCGAACCTCTCGCAGGAAGGAAAGCTCAACATCCTCGGCGTGTTCGACGCGCTGCAGGTGGGCACGCTCCCGGCCCTGCATCCGCGCGCCACGCTGGTGGTTCACCTCAAGGGCACACCGGCCGACGTGGGCAGCCACAGCGTGTCGCTTCAGTGGCTGAGCCCGAGCGGGAACGAGCTCTGGAGCAGCGAGGGCGAGCTCGGCATCGCCGCCCCGCCCGCCGGCGTCGTGGAGATGGACTTCCCGCTCGTCGCGCACCTCGACCTGCCGTTGGACGTGGCGGGGAGCTACCTCATGCGCGTAGGCCTCGATGGGACGACGCACGCCGAGGTGCCGATCCAGGTCCGTCCCGCCGCCAACGCCACCGCCGCGCCGACGCCGGTGTGGATGAGCTGAACGACGCGTGAACCGTGAACCGTGAACCGTGAACCGTGAACCGTGAACCGTGAACCGTGAACCGTGAACCGTGAACGGTGAACGGTGAACGGTGAACGGTGAACCGTGAGCGACAACGGCACACCGAGCTCAGTCAGGTGTGCCGTTCGCTGTTACGGCTCACGGTTCACGGTCAACGGTTCACGGTCAACGCGTATCCCTCAGCACCCGCCTCGTATGCACGTACCGCTCGCGCAGCTTCTCCACGTACGGATCAGTCTCGTCGTCCAGCTGCTCCACCGCATACCCACCGCGGCCGAGAGCGAGATGAACGAGGCGGCGTGCGCCGAGTGAGATGGCCACGTGGGTGATATGACCATCCACGCGATCTGAGAAGAACAGGAGGTCGCCCGCCTCCGCATCGAGCAGCTCGTCAGGGCCAGGCTCACCCTGTTGCGCCTGCTGCCAGGCGTCGCGCCGCAGCTGGACACCGTGCAGGGAGAAGACGGCCTGAACGAGTCCCGAGCAGTCCGCACCCCAGGGCGTGATGCCGCCCCAGAGGTAGCTCGTCCCCTCGAAGTAATCGAGCGCGCTCCGCGTGATCGCGGCGGCTTCGGTGGGAAAGCGCGATGCGCGCGCGCGCACGTGCACCGCCTCGCCGCTCTCGACCTGCTCCTCCGGCTCGAGCAGTGCGCCCAACGGCATGGCGCGGCGCGCGCCGGCCGCGTCCACCGTCACGCAGCCGAGCGAGACGCGGTCGAGCCGCGCGTGATACTCCGCACCGTGCTCCAGGTAGCCACGATGCACCCAGCCCTCGTACTCGTCGGGGCCGCGCACGCGGTACCAGTCGTCTCGCTCCTCCAGCAGCTCGAGCCGGCGGCCGGCCACGAGCTGCGAGATCTGTGCGCTCGCCACCCGCGCCTCCGCGAAGACGGGGGCCACGGGCGTGCGAACCGTGGCGTGCGGCGTGTCGTTCTCGTGCATCAGGACAGTACGTCTCCGGGTCGGCGTGTGCGCACCGCTCGCTCGATCGCCGTCTCCAGTGCCTCCACCGCGAGCGCCTCCACCTGCGCCGCCGGCGCCGACACCTCGCTCGCCGTCGGCGCGGTCGCGAAGATCACGTCGCCATCGAAGGAGGTGCCGACCGGCGTGATGCGCCGGAAGAGTGCCGCGCTCGCGGCCCGCGCCACCGCGCCGAGCGCCACGCGATCGAGCGCGATGTTGGTGCTCACCACGCACAGCGTGGTGTTGTGGCCAGCCACCGAGTCGAACCGCTGCGGCTCGCCGGCGCCGCGCGCCATCCATTGCGCGCTGTCCAGCCATTCGCCATTCGGCGTCCGCGCGCCGGCAATGATGCGCCCGCTCGCGTCACGCACGTCGCCCACCGCATTCACCACGGCGAGCGCGCGCACGGTCACGTCGCCGGCATCGGCAGCGCCGAGTCCCAGGCCGCCCTTCATCGCGCTGCCGGGCCCGGCGGCCTTGCCCACTGTCGCTCCGGTACCGGCCCCGACGCTGCCCTCCGCTGGCGCGTGGGTCGCCTGCGCGCACGCGTCGTGACCCATCTGCGGCGTGGGCCGCGCGTCGAACCGGCCGAGCGGGGCGAGGTCGAACACCACCGCCGCGGGGACGATGGGCACCACGCCCGCACCGACCGCGAAGCCGCGCTCGTGCGCTTCCATCCACTGCATCACCCCGGCCGCAGCGTCCAGCCCGTACGCCGAGCCGCCGGCGAGCAGGATGGCATCCACCCGATCCACCAGGTGCGCCGGGTCGAGCAGCGCGAGCTCGCGCGTGCCCGTCGCGCGGCCGAGCACGTGTGCAGCGCAGCGGAAGGGTCGTCCCTCGCCACGCACCACCGTGCAGCCGGTTGCGCCGTCGGCGTCGGTGGCGTGGCCCACCACGAGCCCGCACGGCGCGAAGGAGGTCGTCATCGCGCCCGCCTCAGTCCTCGAGCCACTTCGGCATCGGCGCTTCCTTCACCCGGCATGCCTTGCACTTCGTCACGCCGCGCAGGTTGCAGATCTGGCAGATGAAAGTCCCGCAGCTCTCGCACGGGTATCCCTCAGAGGCGCGCTCCTCGTTGCCGCACGCGCGGCAGGTCATCGCGTCGTGCTCCTGCAGCTTGCTCATGCGTCCTCCAGGCGAAGGTGACTGCCGCTCGGCCGCTCGCCGAGCTCGTACTCGCGGATCTTCTTGATCAGCGTTGCGCGGGAGATGCCGAGCTCGCGCGCCGCACGCGTGCGGTTCTCGCCGTGCGCACGCAGCGTACGCTCGATGTGCGCGCGCTCCACCTCGGCGAGCGAGCGCGACACGTGCGGCAACGCGGCGTCGTCGCCGATGCCGCGCACCTCCGCCGCCAGGTGCGTGACGCCGACCAGCTCCTCGCCGCGCGCCAGCAGCAGCGCGCGCTCGAGCACGTTCCGCAGCTCGCGCACGTTCCCCGGCCACGGATAGCTCCCGATCACCTCGAGCGCCTCGTCGCTCACGCCGTAGGGGGCGTTCTGGAGCCCGCGTCGCAGCTCGGTGACCAGCGCGTGCACGGTCTCGCGCAGGTCCTCCGGCGATCGTGCCCGCAGCGGCGGCAGGTGCACCGGCATCACGCCGAGGCGGTAGTAGAGATCCTCGCTGAAGCGCCCCTCGGTCACCTCGGTGGCGAGGTCGCTCGACGTCGCGGCGATGAGCCGCACGTCCACCGCCACCTCGCGACTGCCCCCCGTCCGACGCACGCGCCGCGTCTCCAGCACCCGCAGCAGCGTGGGCTGCAGCTGGGCGGGGAGCTCGCTGATGTCATTGAGGAAGAGCGTGCCCCCGTCCGCGGCCTCGAACAGCCCGGGCAGCGGTCCTTCGTCCTGGCGCTCGGCGCCGAACAGCTCCACGTCGAGCGCTTCCACCGGGCGCATGGCACAGCTGACCTCGTGGAAGGCGCGCGCGCCACGCGGGCTCAGCGCGTGGATGGCGCGCGCCACCCGTCCCTTCCCCACCCCGCTCTCGCCGACGAGGAGCGCTACCGTCCGCTCGCTGCGCGCCAGCAGCTCGATCTGCTGCGCCAGCTCGCGCATCGGCTGCGACGGCCCAAGCAGCATCTCCGTCGCGGCGTGTCCGCTCCGCGCGCCCGCGACGCGCGTCAGCTCGCGGAGCTGGGCCTTCTCCAGCGCGCGATCCACCACCGCGCCAAGGTGCGCGAGCTCCACGGGCTTGGTGAGGAACCCTTCGGCGCCGGCCTGCATCGCCTGCACGGCGATGGGAATGTCGCCGTGCCCGGTGACCATGATGACGACCGGCCTGTGCTCCCTCGTGCGCTCGAGCACGTCGAAGCCGGACATGTCGGGAAGGTAGAGATCGAGGAGCATGACCGCAGGGCGCTCGCGCTGGGCGAGCGCCACTCCCTCCTCACCGGTGCCGGCGCGGAGCACGTCGTGGCCCCCGCGCTCGAAGAACCGGGCGAGCGCAGTGACGATGTCCGGCTCGTCGTCGACGATGAGAATCTTGGCCAGCAGCTCGTCACGCCTGCGACCACCGTCG
>DASUXT010000081.1:0-2093 GCA_036377775.1 Gemmatimonadaceae bacterium
CTCGTCCATGTCGTGCACCGGCCGCACCTCGATGCACCCCACCTTCGTCCACGGGAAGGTGGCGGCGATGCGGACGGCTTCATCCATGTCGGCCGCCTCGATGAGGTTGAACCCGCCGAGCAGCTCCTTGGTCTCGGCGAATGGCCCGTCGTGGATGGTCTGCCTGCCGTCGCGGACGCGCACCGACTTCGCGGTCGACGCGGCCTTCAGCTGCTGCGACTCGATCAGGCAGCCTTCGCGGTGCAGGTCGTCGGCATGCTCGAGGCACGAGCGCATCTCCGCATCGTACGTCTGCGCGGGCAGCGTGTCGACGAGCTCGGGGTCGATGTAGACGAGGAGGAGGAATTTCATGCGCTCCAATCTACGGGCGCATGAAATTCCCGCCACACCGTCACGGATTGTCCTTGATGAAGGCCTCGAGCCGCGCGGCCGCGTCGTCCCACTGCGCGGAGATGACGTCGAGATACTGCCTCGCCTTCTCGAGACGCTTGAGGTCGAGCTCGAACACGCGCTCGCGCCCGTGATACGAGTCGCGCACGAGCCCGGCTTGCCCGAGCGTCTCGAGGTGCCGCGTGATCGCCTGCCGCGTCACCGGCTCTCCCTCGCTGAGCCGCGTGATGGAAAGCGGCCCGTCTGCCGAGAGACGTCCGATGAGCCGAAGCCGGGTCGGGTCCGCCAGGGCGGCGAACACCGGCACGGCTTCGTTCACCTTCAGCGCGGCAGCGCTACGCCTCGACATGCTTGGCGAGGTTCTTCGCCTGGCCTTCCCACCCCTTCTCGTTCATCCGGAACGCCTCGGCGCGGCGGCCGAGCGGGATGCGGTCGAAGCCCGACTCGACGATGGTGACGGCGGTGCCGTCCTTCACTTCCTCGAGGGTGAACTCGACGAGGGTCATCGGCTCCTTCGTGTAGTCGGAATTCATGTTGATCGCGTAGGGGTGCCAGCGGTAGGAGAAGTAGCTCTCCGGCTGGATGCGGTCCACCACCATGTCCACCTTCACGTGCTCGTAGCCGGGGTGGGTGATGTTCCCCGAGATCGGCTTGCCGGCGACGAAGGGTCCGTCGAGGCGCATGCGAAACCAGGTGCCGAACTCCTTCGAGTCGGCGATGGCGCGCCAGACGCGGGAGCGGGGGGCTGCGACGGTGAACTTCTTCTCGATGCGGTCGGTGGAGCTCGAGGTGCTGGCGGACGGCTGGGCGGTGGCGGACATGGACGTGTCTCCGGAAGGGCGAGGAGTGGACATGCAACGTTTCTGTTGCCTATGGTAACGCGCCCCGCCGCGATATGCAAGAGAAATGTTGCATGTCGTGGCGGGTACCGGTCCGCCCCCCTGACACCCTGGCCGGCGCGACACGTAGAATGAGGGAAACAGGAGGTCACAATGCGTGACGCGCTGGTGTATCTCGGATTGGCGTTCTTCCCGGTCATGATCCCCCTCGTGCTCTACACGCTCGGCATGCGCGACCGCCTGCAGCGAGCCGAGACGACGATCCGGGACATCGCGCTCGAGGGCGCCCGGCGGGGCGCCAGCGTGCCGAGGGAATCACAGGATGTCTACCAGGCGCTGGACGCCATCGCGCTGGAGGTGGAGCGCATCTCGGAGGGGCAGCGGTTCACGACGAAGCTCCTGTCCGAGAATCGCGCCAGCCCGGGCGACGGACGGGTGAACACGCCGCACTGAGGACGTCACCATTCGGGCGCTCTGGTCGTACCGCCGCTGGGGCTACGCCGTCTGGCTCCTCTCTTCCCTCACGCGCATCCCGGCGCGCACGGGCTTCGAGCTGCACGCACTACGGTGCGATACGCGCCTCACGCTCCACAACGCGGCGCTCTCGATGACGAAGGTCCCGCACATGATCCTGTTCGGGCTCTTCTTCCTCGTCACCCTGGCCATGTTCGATCGCGTGGATCGGCGAGCGCTCGGCTGGAGTCTCGTCGCCACGGCCGCGATGGGCCTGCTCGTCGAGCTCGAGGAAGGGGCGACACGCACCGGGAACTGTCGCCTGACGGACGTCCTCCCCGATCTCGCCGGCGCGCTCGTCGCCATGCTGCTCGTCATCGGGGCGCTGCTCGTCGTCAGGGCACGTCCATC
>DASUXT010000082.1:0-41946 GCA_036377775.1 Gemmatimonadaceae bacterium
GTCTAGATTCCGCTCATGCGTATTCTCGTGATCGAGGATGATCCGACCGTTGGCCAGTACGTAAAGCGCGGGCTCGAGGAGCAGCGGTGGTCGGTGGATCTGGTGACCGACGGCGAGGAGGGGGAGCGTCGCGCAGGCTCGGAAGCGTACGACCTCATCATTCTCGACATGCGGTTGCCCGGGAAATCGGGGCTCGAGGTGCTGCACAGCTTCCGCGCACGCGGCCTCGAGCGGCCGGTGCTCGTGCTCACGGCGCAGGACGCCGTGGATGCGAAGGTGAGTACCCTGCGCGCCGGCGCCGACGACTACGTCACCAAGCCGTTCGCGTTCGAGGAGCTGCTGGCCCGCGTCGAGGCATTGGCGCGCCGCCCGCGCGCCCTCGCGTCACCCGTGCTGCACGTGGCCGATCTCGAGATCGACCAGGCGACACGCGAAGTCCGTCGTGCCGGCGAGCGGATCGAGCTCACGCCGAAGGAGTACACGGTACTCGAGTACCTCGCCCGCCACGCGGGGCGGGTGATGAGCCGGACGCTGATTACGGAGTACGCGTGGGGCTATCACTTCGATCCGGGCACGAACATCGTGGACGTGGTGATCAACCACCTGCGCAAGAAGATCGACGCCAGGCACCCGCGGAAGCTGATCTCCACCGTGCGTGGCGTCGGCTACGTACTGAAGGAGTAGCATGGCCACGCTGCGCGCACGGCTCACGGTCGCCTATGCCTTCGCTCTCGTCGGCAGCCTGATCGTCTTCGCGGTCGCGCTGTACGTGGCGCGCAGCGCGCGCGGCATCCAGCAGCTCGGCCCTGTGGCGCTGGCGCAGGGGGACCGCGCGCTCGCGTACCTGCGCGCGGCGACGCTGCAGCACGACACCCTCACGACGCTGCGCCGCGTCGGCGAGGGGCCGAACGACCTGCGCGTCACCGGCACCGAGGAGCTGCGCTCGCTGCTCGAGCGAGTCCCGGGCTACTTCATCGTCTACGACAAGGACGACCGGCAGATCTACAGCTCCATCGGCATCCGCCAGCTTCCTGCCGAGGATCGAGCGGCGATCGACGAGACGGCGGTACGGCTCCGTCCCGATGGGGAAGGGGCGCTGGTGTCGGTCAGCGACTCCCTGTTCGGCGGCCGCCTCCTGCTCGCCGCCCGTCGCGATTCCGTGCTGCTGCCGAACATCACGCGCATCGTCGCCGGGGTGCCGACGTCGCTCGCCGAGCTGAGCCCGAGCCTCCTCGTCGGGACGATGCTCGTCGTCTTTCCCTTCATCGTGCTGCTCTCGATCGCCGCGTCATACGTGATTGCCGGCCGGGCCATCGAGCCGGTGGAGACGCTCATCAACGAGGTGGAGGCCATCACCGACGGCCGCTCGCTGCACCGCCGTCTGCCGTCCGACCTCGGCAACGAGGAGCTGTCGCGGCTGGGGATCACCCTCAACGCGATGATCGCCCGCCTCGAGACCTCCTTCGGCGCCCTGCGCCGGTTCACCGCCGATGCGAGTCACGAGCTCAAGACGCCGCTGACCGTGCTGCGGGCCGACGTGGAGCGGGCGATGCACCCGAATTCCGCCGGCAGCGAGCGGATGCAGGCACTGGAGGAAGCGCTGCAGGAGACCACCCGGATGGCGGATCTGGTGGACAGCCTGCTCACCCTGGCGCGTGCCGACGAGGGGCGGTTCGACCTCCATCGCGAACCCATCGCGATGGTCCCGCTGGTGCGCGACGTCTACGAGACGGCGGTCATCCTCGGCGAGGAGGCGGGGATCGATGTCAGCCTTGCCGTGCTGGAGGACGGGACGGTGAATGGCGACGTGCGGCGCCTGCGCCAGCTCTTCCTCAACCTGATCACCAACGCCATCAAGTACACGCCGCGCGGAGGTCGGGTGGAGCTGTCGCTCAGCCAGCGGCTCAGCCACGAGATCGCTTTCACCGTGCGTGACACCGGCATCGGCATCTCCGCCGTCGACCTGCCGCATGTGTTCGACCGATTCTGGCGCGCCGACCGAGCGCGCTCGCGCGCCAGTGAGCGGGGCGGCTTCGGGCTGGGGCTGGCCATCAGCCAGTGGATTGCCCAGGCCCACGGCGGACGCGTCACCGTCCAGTCGCGGCTCGGCCGCGGCTCGACGTTCACGGTCACGCTCCCGATGCTGAGCGAGCTGCCGGGTCCAACGCTCTCCGATGACGGCGCAGCGCGAGAGCCGCATGACATGAGAGCATAATTTTTCCTTCACGAAAACTTAATCCGCGTAAGGTTCCCTCCTACGCCGTGGCCGCTAGCTTCCGCTTCGAAGAGGAAGTGTCCCGTTTTCAGCCACAGCCAGCTTCACGCGGACATGTTCAACAACCTGATCGAATCGAAGCCCAAGAAGCAGCGCACGACGGGCGGCCTGATCATCAGCGGCGTGCTCCACGCCGTGCTGATCACGGCAGCCGTGTACGGAACGCTGCAGGCCAAGGAGCAGCTCGAGAAGCCCAAGGCCGAGAAGGTGGAGTTCGTCGAGATGAAGAAGAAGGACGAGCCGCCGCCGCCGAAGGAAGAGCCGAAGCCGCCGCCGCCGGACGTGGTGGCCGCGCCGCCACCGCCCAAGGGGTTCCAGGTGCTCGCGGCGCCGATCAAGGTGCCTGACGTCATCCCCGACATCGACCTCTCGAAGAAGGTGACCGATGAGGCCGACTTCTCGGGCAAGGGTGTTGCCGGTGGTACGTCCAAGGGTGTCGTGGGTGGCACTGCGCCCGTGAACACCGACCAGCCGTACTTCGAGTTCCAGGTGGAGAAGCAGGTGTCCACCGCGCCGGGCTCGCCGCAGCCGCGGTACCCGGACATGCTCAAGTCGGCCAACGTGGAAGGTGAAGTGCTCGCGCAGTTCGTCGTGGACACCACGGGACGCGCCGAGATGAGCACCTTCAAGGTCCTGAAGTCCAGCCACGAGCTCTTCACGCAGTCCGTCCGCAACGTCCTGCCCCAGATGCGCTTCTATCCCGCCGAGATCGGCGGGCGGAAGGTGAAGCAGATGGTGCAGCAGCCGTTCACCTTCGCGCTCACCAAGTAAGACACCTACCGGAGATAACGCACAATGGATGTCTCGCTTCTCGGCCTGTGGCACCAGATGGGCAGCTTCGCCAAGGGCATCGTCATCGTCATGGCGCTCATGTCCATCTATTCGCTGACCATCATGGTCTCCAAGTGGTGGAGCCTGCGCGCCGCCCAGAAGGAAACCCGCAAGTTCGCTCCCGAGTTCTCGCAGTTCCTCGAGGAGGACAACCTCACCGAGGCGATCAAGCTCGCGGAGAGCTACAAGAAGTCCCACGTCGCCCTCGTGCTCGGCGGCGCCCTCGGTGAGGTGAAGCCCCTCATCCAGGACGGCTCGGTCACGGTGTCGGACATCAACTCGGCCGAGCGTGCGGTCGAGCGCAACATGCTCCTCGAGATCACCAACCTGAAGCGTGGTCTCGCGGTGCTCGCCACCGTCGGCGCCACGGCGCCGTTCGTCGGCCTGCTCGGCACCACGATGGGTATCGTGAACGCCTTCACGAGCATGGCCGCGTCGGGTTCGGGCGGTCTCGCGTCGATCGGTGGTGGTATCGCCGAGGCGCTCATCACGACGGCGTTCGGTCTGCTCGTCGCCATCCCGGCCGTGTGGGCGTACAACTACTTCCAGACCAAGATCGACAACCTCACGGCCGAGATGACCTACGTCTCCAAGGAGATGGTGGACTACCTCATCAAGGGCGTGTCGGGCGAGTTCGGCCGGTCGCGCTTCACCCGTGAGTTCAACACCTCGTCGGGCGCCAACGCGCCGCTCGCGCAGTAACCTCGGTCATCACGCACAGGAGGCAGCACGATGGCCATGAGCACGAGTTCGGGCGGAGGAGTGAAGGCGGAGCCGAACGTGACGCCGATGATCGACGTCATGCTCGTGCTGCTCATCATCTTCATGGTGGTGACGCCGGCACTCCTCGCGGGCTTCAATGCCCAGCCCCCGGTCGGGCAGAACCTGAAGGACCATCCCGAGGATGAGGAGATGGACCAGGTCCTCGGTATCGATCGGGACGGGAACTACTACCTGAACAAGCGGCCCATCTCGAAGGACGCGATCGCGGGCGAGATCAAGCGGATCTACGACGCGCGCCAGGTGGACAAGATCATGTACCTGAAGGCGGACAAGGACCTGGAGTACTCCAAGGTCGTGGACGCGACGGACATGGCCGCGAAGAACGGTGTCCGCATGGTCGCGCTGATCAGTGACCAGAAGATGGGAACGATCAGCACGGTCGAAGGTGACTCGAAGGCGCAGCAGACGGCGCCACCCGCTGGTGGAGGTACTCCGTAATGGCGTTCACGTCGGGTGGAAGCGGGGGACTGACGAACGAGATCAACGTCACTCCCATGATCGACGTGCTGCTCGTGCTGCTGATCATCTTCATGGCGGCACTCCCCAGCATGCGCAAGGCGATCGACGTGCAGCTGCCGGACCCGACGCCCGCCGTGGCGCCGGCGAACACGAAGTCGGACCAGATCGTACTCGAGGTCAACGCCGACGGCTCGTACGCGGTCAACACCGAGAAGGTGACCGAGGCGAACATCGCAAGCCGCCTCAAGGGCATCTACGAAGGGCGCCCGGACAAGATCATCTTCGTGAAGGGCGACCCGAAGGTGAAGTACCAGCAGGTCGTGCACGCGATGGACGTGGCGCGTGGCGCAGGCGTGAAGGTGATCGGCGTGCCCCCCAAGGATACGCCGGGCGGTACCGGATCGACTGCCGCGCCGGCCACCAAGTAGCACCCCGGCCGAGCCGGTACGCCGGCACGGATGGAGTCACGGCGGACGAACCCTTCGGGGGTCGTCCGCCGTATAACATTCGATCCTGAACACCGCCGTCGCTCCACTGCTTGTCGAGGCCGCATGACTCTTCCCGACGGTCACCGTCCACCGAATCCTCCCGCCGTCGGCCCGCCGCGCTACCGCGTGCCGATCGGCCTGCCGTCGCGCGGCCGGGAGAGCCGGCGCATGGGCGCCGTGGTGTCGGTGCTGTTGCATGCGCTGATCATCGGCCTGCTCGTCATCCCGCTGCTGATGCCGGGCTCGGTCATCGAACGGATGCAGCAGGGTGCGGGTGGCGCGGGGCCCGCCGGCGGCGGTGGCGGGGGCACACGTGGCAGCGGCGGCACGGTGGAGACGGTGCGCTACGTGAAGCTCGTGCCGGATCCCGTCCCCACGCCGTCGAGCGTTCCTCCGGTCGAGAAGGCGGTGGTACCGAAAGTCGAGCCGCCGAAGCCGAAGCCGGTGGAGACGCCTCCGGTGAAGGCGCCGGAGCCACAGCAGCAGAGCGTCGCGCCAGCGGTACCCACGACGGTCGCTGCCGCCGTACCGGGAGT
Source organism: Gemmatimonadaceae bacterium (assembly GCA_036377775.1). Taxonomy (GTDB): domain Bacteria; phylum Gemmatimonadota; class Gemmatimonadetes; order Gemmatimonadales; family Gemmatimonadaceae; genus AG11. Next base: position 5,373 of record DASUXT010000082.1, read on the forward strand.
GGGCGGCGGCAGTGGAGCGGATGGATCGGCCGGTGCGGGCCCCGGCAGCGGCGGCGGCGTGGGCTCCGGCGTCGGCTCGGGGAAGGGAAGCGCGAACGGGCCGGGCACGGGTGGGGGGAACCAGGCGAACTATCCACCACAACCCATCGAGTTCTTCCTTCCCCCGTTGCCGCCACCGAGCAGTGTCCGCGGCTTCCACTTCATCGCCGAGTTCGACGTGGACTCCACCGGTCGGGTGCTGGACTTCAAGTTCACGCCGACACGCGACGGCGGCTACAACAAGCGCATCGCCGAGGTGCTGCGCGCGATGCGATTTCGTCCGGGCACGCGGCCCGACGGAACGCCGGTGCGCATGAAGGCACAGGTCGGCTACGAGTTCTAGACGCACCACCGGCGCGCGGCGCGCGCAACGGATGACGCGCTCGCTCTAGCGGCCGCTCCGACCCAACCCTACATTTTTCGGAATTCCCACAGATGCACCGCCGGCCCGCTGCCGACGGTCACCCTTCCGCATTCCGATCCCCTGCATGAGCAGCTCGGCCGTCACGACCGACGCAACGCCGCAGTCCAGCCACGGATTCGTCAAGGCAATGTCCCTCACCGATGGGACAATGCTCGTCGCGGGGTCGATGATCGGGTCGGGAATCTTCATCGTGTCGGCCAGCATGGCGCGCGGACTGCCCTCGCCCATGTGGCTCATGATCGCCTGGGTCCTCTCCGGCATCATGACGCTGCTCGGCGCCCTCGCCTACGGCGAGATGGCGGCGATGTATCCACAGGCCGGCGGCCAGTACGTCTTCCTGCGCGAGTCCATGGGCAACCTCATGGGCTTCCTCTACGGCTGGACCTTCTTCGTCGTCATCCAGACGGGCACCATCGCGGCCGTCGCCGTCGCGTTCGGGAAGTTCATGGGCGTGCTGTTTCCGGCGGTGAGCCCGCAGTTCTTCGGCTGGTTTCCGCGCGCCGACGTCTGCGTCGCCGCGCTCGGCTGCTCGGATCCCGCGAACGCCATCACCCTCGGGCTCAACCCGCAGCGGCTGGTGGGCCTCCTGAGCATCGCCATCCTGACCTGGGTCAACCTGCGCGGCGTGCGCGAGGGGAAGTTCGTGCAGACCTCGCTCACCGTGGTGAAGACGGGCGCGCTGGCGCTCCTCATCATCCTCGGTCTCACCGTCGGACGGCACGCCGAGGCGATCGCCGCCAACTTCAGCGGCGGCCGTTTCGTCGGTGACTGGTCGCTGTCCTATGGCCTCGTCGTCGCCTTCGGGGCGGCGATGGTGGGCTCGCTCTTCTCGAGCGACGCGTGGAACAGCGTGACCTTCGCGGCCGCGGAGGTGAAGAACCCGTCGCGCAACCTGCCGCTCGCCCTCGTGCTGGGCACGGGGCTCGTGTCGCTGCTCTACATCGTGGCCAACGTCTCCTACCTCAGCGTCCTGCCGTACGACGGCGTGGCGGGGGCGGGAGATGTCGTCGCTCGCGGCGTGCGCTTCGCCACCGAGGACCGCGTCGGCACGGCGGTGGCCGAGACCATCTTCGGCGCGAGCGGCGGGATCCTGATGGCGGTGGCGATCCTCATCTCCACCTTCGGCTGCAACAACGGCCTCATCCTCTCCGGCGCGCGAGTCCTGTACGCCATGTCGCGCGACGGCGTGTTCTTCCGGAAGGCGGGGACGTTGAATCGCAATCACGTCCCCGCCTTCGCGTTGATCGTGCAGTCGGTGTGGACGGCGATCCTCTGCCTCACCGGCACCTACAACCAGCTCCTCAACTACGTGATCTTCGCCGCCCTGCTGTTCTATGTCGCCACCACGGCAGGGCTCTTCGTCCTGCGCCGGACGCGGGCCGGCGTACCGAGGCCGTACAAGGCCCTCGGGTATCCGGTGCTCCCCGCGCTGTACATCCTGCTCGCGGCGGGGGTGGCGGTGCTCCTCCTGCTCGCACCCACCACGCGCACCGAGTCGGTCTCGGGGCTGGTGCTGGTGCTGATCGGGATTCCCGTGTTCTACCTCTGGCGCCGTGCCGAACGGCCCGCCGTCGCGGCCGCCTGATCCCGCGACGTCCTTCGCAATCCACATTCACGCATCATGACGCAGACGCAGTCATCGCTCCTGACCGTCGTCATCGGCGCGAGCGCCCTCGCCCTGATTTTCGCCGTGTTCCTCGCCCGCTGGGTGCTCGCGCGCAGCCGCGGCACCCCCGAGATGCAGAAGATCTCGAACGCCATCCAGGAGGGCGCCGAGGCGTACCTGGCACGGCAGTACAAGACGATCGCCATGCTCTCGGTCGTCGTCGCCGCGCTGCTGGGCATCGGCTACGGATTCTTCCGCCACACCACGGCGAACGATCCCGTGCAGGACGCGAAGACCTTCGCCCTCTACGTGACGGCGTCCTTCCTCCTCGGCGCGCTGAGCTCGGGGGTCGCCGGCTACGTGGGCATGTGGGTTTCCATCCGCACCAACATCCGCGTGGCGGCCGCCGCGATGTCGTCGCTCAACGATGCGCTGCAGACGGCGCTGCGGGGCGGTGCCGTGTCGGGCATCTTCACCGTCGCGATGAGCCTGCTCGGCGTCGGCGGCCTGTTCGCAGTCCTCTCCGCGTTCCCGCCGGCCGGCCTGCCCGCCGGTGAATGGGCGCGGCACATCCCCTTCCTGATCGTCGGCTACGGCTTCGGCGCGTCCTTCGTGGCGCTGTTCGCCCAGCTCGGCGGCGGCATCTACACCAAGGCGGCCGACGTGGGCGCCGACCTGGTTGGCAAGGTGGAGGCGGGCATTCCCGAAGACGACCCGCGCAACCCGGCGGTGATCGCCGACCTCGTGGGCGACAACGTGGGTGACTGCGCCGGTCGCGGCGCCGACCTCTTCGAGAGCACGGCGGCGGAGAACATCGGCGCCATGATCCTTGGCGTGCTCCTGTACCGCTCGTTCGGCATCGCCGGCATCCTCTTCCCGCTCGTCATCATGGCGCTCGGCCTCATCTGCTCCATCATCGGCGTGATGGTGGTGCGGACGCGCGAGGACGCCGACCCGATGAAGGCGCTCAATCGCGGGTACTACGTGACGGCGGCGCTGGTCACGATCGCCTTCTTCGCAGCGACGCGCACACTGCTCGTGACGGACACCGCGCCGCGCGCCTGGCTGTACTTCTTCTTCTGCGGCATGATCGGCATCCTGACGTCGATCGCGTTCGTGTTCATCACGCAGTACTACACGGAGTACCGCTATCGCCCGGTGCTGGGCATCGCCGAGGCGAGCAAGACGGGCCCGGCGACCAACATCATCGCCGGTCTTGCGGTGGGCATGGAATCCACGGTGCTGCCGGTGATCACGATCGGCTTCGCCATCGTCGCCAGCTACTCGCTCGGCCAGATGAGCGGCCTGGTGAACGACGCCGGCCAGCCGATCGGCGGCCTGTTCGGCACCGCCGTCGCGACGATGGGGATGCTCGGCACGGCGGGTTACATCCTCGCGATGGACGTGTTTGGGCCGATCACCGACAACGCCGGCGGCATCGTCGAGATGTCGCGGCAGCCGCAGGAGGTGCGCGACAAGACCGACCGCCTCGACTCGGTGGGGAACACGACGAAGGCGCTCACGAAGGGCTACGCGATCGGTTCCGCGGCGCTCGCAGCGTTCCTGCTCTTTTCCGCGTATCTCGACGAGGTGCGCAACCTGACTGGCGAGGCCCTGCACGTGGACCTCTCGAAGCCAGTCGTGTTCGTGGCGGGCCTGCTCGGCGCGATGCTGGTGTTCTGGTTCTCCTCGCTCGCGATGACGGCGGTGCGCAAGGCGGCGTCCTCGGTGATCACCGAGGTCCGGCGCCAGTTCCGCGAGCGTCCGGGGATCATGCAGGGGACGGAAGATCCTGACTACGCCACCTGCGTGGACATCGTGACGGTCGGCGCGCTGAAGGCGATGATCGCGCCGGGCGCCCTCGTGGTTCTATTCCCGATCATCGTCGGCCTCGTGTTCAAGCACTTCGGCGGGCCGGGCGAGTGGATCGGCGCGGAGTCGGTGGCGGCGCTGCTGATGGTCGGCACGATCGCCGGGATCCTGATGGCGGGCTTCCTGAACAACGGCGGCGGCGCCTGGGACAACGCGAAGAAGTACATCGAGACGGGAGCGCACGGTGGGAAGCGCTCCGAGGCACACAAGGCGGCGGTCGTCGGCGACACGGTCGGTGATCCGTTCAAGGACACCGCCGGCCCGTCGCTCCACGTGCTCATCAAGCTGCTCAGCACCATCACGCTGGTGCTGGCGCCGCTCTTCATCTAGGCCCGTAACCCACGACGGATGACTTCACTCTTCTCGCGCAAGCCGATCGCCGAGCTGCTGGTCGAAGGCGATCACCCCAATGCCCTGAAGCGCGCACTCGGCGCCGGCGACCTGATCATGCTGGCGATCGGCGCGGTGATCGGCGCCGGTATCTTCGGTGCCATCGGTACGGCGGCAGCAGGGCAGACGGACGCCGCGGGAAACGTCATCCGCAGTGGGGCCGGTCCGGCGCTGGTCTTCTCCTTCCTGCTGCTCGGCGGCGTCTGTGCGCTCGCCGCGCTGTGCTACGCCGAGCTGGCCTCGATGATCCCACAGGCGGGAAGCGCGTACGCCTACACCTATGCCACGCTCGGCGAGATCGTGGCGTGGATCATCGGCTGGGACCTCATCCTCGAGTACGCCGTCGGCAACGTGGCGGTGGCCATCTCGTGGGGTGACTACTTCAAGACGCTCACCGGCGGGTTGATCAACCTGCCCGTCTGGCTCACCACCGGCTACCGGACGGCGCTCCTGAGCTCCGATCCCGGTGTGCACGGGTTGCTGCAGTCGGCGCCCCGGATCGCCGGCATTCCGATCCTCATCAACGTGCCGGCGGCGGCGATCGTCATCTTCATCACCTGGCTGCTGCTCCGCGGGGTCCGCGAAAGCGCGCGCGCGAACAACATCATGGTGATCGTGAAGCTGCTTGCCCTCGCGCTCTTCATCGGCGCCGGCGTGACGCGGATCAATCCAGTCAATTACCACCCCTTCGCGCCGAACGGCTTCCAGGGCATTCACCACGGCGCGGCCATCGTCTTCTTCGCCTACATCGGATTCGACGCGATCTCCACCGCGGCCGAGGAGACGAAGAACCCGCAGCGGAATCTGCCAATCGGCATCCTCGGGGGCCTGGCGATCTGCACCGTCATCTACATCATCGTTGGCGCGGTGCTCACCGGGATGGTGAACTACAAGGAGCTCGATCCGAGCCTGCATGCCGATCCCCTCGCCTACGCGCTGGTGCGTACGGGCATGCAGAACGTCGGCTGGCTCGTGGCCCTCGGCGCCGTGTTCTCGATGACCGCGGTGCTGCTGGTGTTCCAGTACGGGCAGCCGCGCATCTTCTACGCGATGGCGCGCGACGGCCTGCTCCCGAAGTGGGCGGCCAGGGTCTCGACGAAGGCGCGCGTCCCCTACGCTACCACGCTGCTCACCGGCCTGTTCGTCGCCGGGTGGGCGCTCATCGGCGACGCCGGCGAGACCTACGACCTCACGAACATCGGCACCCTGTCGGCGTTCGCGCTGGTATGCATCGGGGTGCTGGTGCTGCGCTACACGCAGCCCGATCGTCCGCGTCCCTTCCGCGTGCCCTTCGTGTGGCCGGTGAGCATCCTCGGTGCGGCTGCGTGCGTGTATGTGATGTGGGGGTTGCCGCGCCAGGCGTGGGAACGGTTCGCCATCTGGCTCGTGATCGGCCTGCTCCTCTACTTCGCGTACGGCTACCGAAACTCGACCCTCCGCCGCGAGGCGGCCGGGCTCCCCTCGAACCGGTAATCCGATGACTGCAGAACACTCCGCGACGGCGACGTCGCCGTCGCCTCCGCGCACGGGCCTCCGTCGCGTCACGATGACGCAGTGGATCATCATCTCGATGGTCCTCGGCGTGCTGCTCGGCTATCTCTTCCCGGGACCCGCTGACGCGAAGGGGTTCCAGGCGGCCGACCTCCAGATCCTGTCGACGATCTTCCTGCGGATGATCAAGTCGCTGATCGTCCCGCTGCTCTTCGCCACGCTCGTCGTCGGCATCGCGGGCCACGGCGACGACATGAAGCGGGTCGGCAAGCTGGCGCTGCGCTCCATCATCTACTTCGAGGTCGTCACGACGCTCGCGCTCGCCGTCGGCCTCATCTTCGTCAACGTCATCAAGCCCGGCCTTGGCGTCAACATCACCGCCGCGAGCGCGGAGACGGGCGCCGAGCTGGCCACGAAGCATACCTCGCTCACGGGCGTGATCATCCACACCGTGCCGCAGAGCTTCATCGAGGCGGCGGCGAACAACGAGGTGCTGCAGATCGTCTTCTTCGCCATCCTGTTCGCCGTCGCGCTGTCGAAGGTGCAGGGGCCGGCCAAGACGCTGATGCTCTCCGTCTGCGAGAGCCTGAGCGAGGTGATGTTCAAGTTCGTCGGCCTCGTGATGGCGTTCGCGCCCTTCGGCATCGGCGGCGCCATCGCCGTCACGGTGGGGCAGAGCGGGCTCGGGGTGCTGCGGAATCTGGGCGTGCTGGTGCTCACGCTCTACGGCGCGCTGATCGCGTTCATCCTGCTCGTGCTCATCCCGATTGCGATCGCGTTCAAGGTGCCGCTGCGGCGGTTCTGGCAGAGCGTGAAGGAGCCGTGGTTGATCGCCTTCACCACGGCGTCGTCGGAGGCGGCGTTCCCGCTGGCGCTGCAGAACATGGAACGTCTCGGCGTGCCGCGGCGCATCGTCGCCTTCGTGCTGCCCACCGGCTACTCGTTCAACCTGGATGGAAGCACGCTCTATCTCGCCGTGGCGTCGGTATTCGTCGCCCAGGCGGCGGGCATCGACATGTCCATCGAGTCGCAGCTGCTGATGATGCTGACGCTGATGCTCACGAGCAAGGGCGTGGCGGCCGTGCCGCGTGCATCGCTGGTGATCCTCTCCGGTGCACTGGCGCAGTTCGGCCTGCCGCTCGAGGGCGTCGCCGTCATCCTCGGCGTGGACGCGCTCATGGACATGGCGCGCACCTCGATCAACCTCGTCGGCAACTGCCTGGCGACGGTGGTGATGTCGCGCTGGGAGGGATCGTTCGACACGCCGGGCTCCGACATGCCGGTCACCGATTCGCTGATTGGCGCACCGCTGAGCATGCCGGTGGTGAAGGAAGCGGGGGAGCGGGCGTTCCCGATATAGCAGCTCTCGTTCTAGCTTCGAATGAGGGCGAGCTTCGCGCGATGCTCGCCCTCTTTGCCAGCGTTTGGCAGACCCATCAGCAGCATCGATCTTCGTGTTTGGGCATTGCCAACCCACGGGGTATGCACAACATTTGTGGCCCTCTCTGCGCCGAGATGAGGCGACATCATGGACGTCCTTCGACTGTCGTTACTGCGTCTCACGGCAAATTGTATCAGCATCCTTTGCTTGGGACTATCGTTGGGCTCCTGTTCCGATTCGACGGGACCGAGAACGATTCAGTCACCGACTTCGTCCAGTCGATCTCTAATCATTACTGATTGGTATTCGTGTTGGAGGTTTGTTTCTGAGTCGACTTGGAACTGCGAGTACACCGGTTCTACGTCGACTTATCTTGCCGGCTGGGCCGATTTTCAGCACGCACCGCAATACACCTCTCTGACGGAGGTGAAAATGACGGACAGCGAATGCCCGGAGTGTCCTGAGGAGAGCGGCCCAGCCGCGGGCCCTTACGCGTACGCGCCAATCGCTGACACTGAGGATGCCGTCCAGCGGAGCACGAGGCCCAACTGCAGGTACAAGCAGAGCTACCCTGGAGACGACGCCTGGTGCAAGGCCGGACCGGTCTTCCCGCTTCGGAAGCAACGGATTACGGATGCGTTGAACCGAATGGCGGCATTAGGAGGGGTGTGTGCGGACTTGGCTAGCCTGGGGCAGACCCTCTTGAGCTCCGGATGGCTCCGCGTCTACAACCGCGGGCCAAACACCAGTTACGCGGGCGGCGGTTTTGCCCCGTTAGGCGCAGGCTCCGGTGGGTACTTGCTCTTGGATGCCGGGTGGACCGACTTCTACTACGATCAGGACAAGTACGCCGAGGAGTCTACCTACATCACTGGCGCTTGGGTAACCGTGAAGCGTAATCTGCAATATGCGCTCGCGCACGAACTCGATCACTTGCGCGGTCGCCAGCATCTGGATCTAAAATCGCAGGGCGGAAAGACGTACTTGACGGAGAATTCCATTCTGTGTGGAGGGAATCAATGACCGCCTTCGCGGTTTTGTCCTTCGCGCGCTTGATGAGGCGCGTCAGCCACCTGTCGCTGCTTTCGATAAGTGTGCAAGCAACAAGCGCCGCGCACATCGCGGCACAGAAACCAGCTGACTTGGAAGACAGTGTTTTCGTCGCAGTGATTAGGTCCCTGACCGGCGAACCCGACAATCAAAATGCGAGGATTTTACTCACGGTCGATCCACGGCCCCTGCTGCCCGACGACCAACTTCGATCCGTTACGCCGGCCTCATTCGCGAGTACATCGGCTGCTCTGATAGCGCGACGACGTCACTTTCTTCAGGCGTGGGGGATCGACGAGGCCGATGCCACTTTCCCACCTGATTGTGCTGGCGTGCTCGTGCCCGACCCTCCAAATGGCTCGGCGCACGCCGGCTGTCCGCAAACATCCCGGCGGGTTGCAGCGATCAGTCTCGCGCGTGCCCGTGCGCTCGGCGGAACGCATGCGAGAGGCTCGTTGACACGCGCAGTGCGAGTGGTAATTGCAGGGATCGGACCGGAGGGCATCTCGGCTGAGGTGCGCGACTACATTCTATCGAACCAGCACGGGTGGACTGTCGTCAAATTTGTAGTCCTCGGTTACTGGGAGTGACGTAGGACCGGCGCGGCGTGCGGTGCCGGACTACTACACCGCCGTTTCGCCGAGGTAGCGCAGCGCGCCGCGCACGGCACCGCGAGCCGGATTCACCTCGCCCTGCTGCACCTGCGCACCCGGCACGGCGCTCTTCAGCCGGTGCTCGAGGCGCTTGCGCAGCATGGTGCCGCGCGTGAGCATGCCGCCGGTGAGCGCGACGGGCAGCGCGGCGCGTTCGTCGCCGAACAGCTGGCGCGCCATCGTGCGCACGTGCAGAACCAGCTCTTCCACCGCAAGGCTGATCAGCGCATTCGCGCGCAGGTCCCCCGCTTCGGCGACGCTGCTCACGATGGGTGCGAGCGTCGCCAGTTGCGCCGGCGTCGCGTTGGCCGCCCACGCGATCAGCTCCTGCGGCTCGTTCACCTGCGCTGCGGTGAGCACCGCGCCGAGGAGGGCCGTCTCGGGCTCGCGGCCATCCGCCGACGCCGTCACCACGCTCAGCGCCTTCCGGCCGATCCACGCGCCGCTCCCTTCGTCGCCACACATCGGGCCCCAGCCGCCACAGCGACCGATCGTGCCCGCGGGGCTGCGACCGAACGCGACCGAGCCGGTGCCGCTGATCAGCAGCACGCCGGCGCCTTCGCCGAAGGCGTCGTCGAGCGCGACGGCGAAGTCGGGATGCACCACCGTCTCCTCGGCGAGCTCGCGACCGACGAGCGCCTGCCACAGCGCCTGCCGCTCCGGCTCGCGCGCCACGCCCGCCACGCCGACGCACAGTACGCGCGGCAGGACGTGCGTCATCTCGCACGACGCGAGCGCGTCGCGCACCGTCGAGGCGATGACGTCCGCGGAATGCTCGACGCGGCCCGGACGCACGGCACTCGCCGGTCCGACGACTTCGCCAAGCTGTGCGCCGTTCTCGTCCGCGACGATGGCCCTCGTCTTGGAACCACCACCATCCACGCCGACGACGATGAGCGTCATGCCGTCGCCGGCGTGCGCGCCGGCGCAGGGTGCGTGAACGACGACAGGATGCCGACGATCAGGGTGATGAGCGTCCCGATCAGCACGTACCAGGGCCACGCGATCCTGCCGAACGGCGCCAGGGCGCCGGCGAGCGAGGGATAGGCGGCCGCGATCGGTCCGGCGAACACGATGAACGCCATGATGAAGATCGCGACCGACATGCCGAGGATCGCGTCACGCTGGATGGCGCGGCTCCAGAAGATGCCGAGGAAGAAGCCGCCGAGCAGCCCGCCGTAGGTGAACGACGCGATGCCGAGCGCGACGATGACCACGGGCGTCTTCGTATCCTGGGGGAAGAGCAGTGCGCCGAGCGTGAGCACGATACCCCACCCGAGCGCGAAGAAGCGGCCCATGCGGAGCGTCACGGGGTCATCCGCCGAGCGGCCGGTGATGGGCAGGTAGATGTCCATCGTCGTCGCGCCGGCGAGCGAGTTGATCGCGCCGGAGTGCGTGCTCATCGTCGCGGCGACGATGGCGGCCACGATCAGGCCGATCAGCCCGTGCGGCATGTGCGAGATGATGAACGACGGGAAGATCTCGTCGGTCAGCGGGAACTGCTTCCCCTGGTAGAAGGCCCAGAGGCCGAGGCCGATGACGAGGAAGAGGAAGAACTGCAGGAAGACGACGAAGCCGGAGCCGATGATCGCCTTCTGCGCATCCTTGAGCGAGCGCGAGGACATCAGGCGCTGCACGATGAGCTGGTCGGTACCGTGCGACGCCATGGCGAGGAAGGCACCGCCGATGAGGCCCGCGAACACCGTGTGCGCGCGGTCGAGGCCGGGATAGAAGTCCAGCACCTGGGTCTTGCCCGCCGCGTGGGCTGAGCTCCAGATCTCCGACCACCCGCCCGGCACGAGGTGCCCGAGCATGAGGATCGCCGCCAGGCCGCCCGTGATGTAGATGCTCGCCTGGAGGAGCTCCGTCCACACCACGGCCTTCATGCCGCCCTTGTAGGTGTAGACCACCGTCAGCAACCCGATGATGCCGACCGCGATCGGCATCACCCACGACTTGTTCGTCACCGACGGACTGATGATCAGCGCCACGGGGATCGCCGTCGCGAAGACGCGCACCGAGTCGGCCAGTGCGCGCGTGATCATGAACACGATGGACGTGAAGCGTCGCGCGCCGAGGCCGAAGCGCGTCTCGAGCAGCGCATACGCCGTGACCAGGTTTCCCTCGAAGTAGCGCGGCAGCAGCACGGCCGCCACGACCACTCGGCCGATGATGTAGCCCGCGACGATCTGGAGGAAGCCGAGGTTGCCGAACCCGGGTGCGTTGCCGTACGAGAGGCCCGGCGTGCTGATGAAGGTAAGGGCGCTCGTTTCGGTGGCGACGATCGAGAACATCACCGCCCACCAGGGGATCGCCCGGTCGGCAACGAAGTAGTCCTTGGCGTCGCGCTGCCGGCGCCCCACCCACAACCCGAGGGCGGTCGTGCCGGCGAGGTACGCGATGAGCACGATCGCGTCGAGCGTGGTGAATCGGGTCACGGGTGGTGGGCTCCGTTATCCGTTATTCGACGACGTACGCTTCCATGGCGAAATACTCGGCGAGGCCGAGCTGGTCGAGCAGGTGCGCCGTGTCCTTGTTGCGCGCATCAACCCGCTGCCAGAACTCCCGGTCGTCCTGTCCCGGGAAGGGCGCCGAGTCCTTCTGCGACTGGTGCTTGAAGATCGCCTGGATCTTGAGCCGCAGCTCCTCCTGCGACATCGGCACCAGCCAGGTGGCGTCGGTGACGTCCCACTCCTGCCAGGCGCCGCGGTACAGCCAGACTTCCGGGCGGGGGAAGTCGATCTCGCGCAGCGCGAGGTCGATCGCTTCCTTGCACATTCGGTGCGTGCCGTGCGGATCCGACAGGTCGCCGGCGACGAAGATGATCTCCGGCTGGAGCTCGTTCATCACGTCGCGGACGATCGCCACGTCGGCCGGGCCGATGGGATCCTTCTTCACCTTGCCGGTCTGGTAGAACGGCAGGTTGAGGAATCGCGCGTTCTCGCGGTTGAGCCCCATGACCTCGATGCCGGCCACCGCCTCGCTCTCGCGGATCATCCGCTTGATGTCCTGCACCTCCGGGATGTCCACGTCGCCCGGCTGCTTGGAGTCGAGGAAGCTCAGCACCCGATCCGCCAGGTGATTGACCGCGTTGCCGCCCACGCCGCTCTCCGCGGCGAGCCGGCGCAGGAAGTCGATGTAGCGGCGCACGTCATGGTCGAAGACGGCAATGTTGCCACTCGTCATGTACGCCACGGTCATCTCGTTGCCGTTCTGCACGAACTTGCGCAGGATGCCGCCCATGGAGATGACGTCGTCGTCCGGGTGCGGCGAGAAGCAGATGGTGCGCCGACCGGTCGGCAGCTTGCTCTTGCCGCGGATCTTCGCGCCGAGCGCGTTGAACACCTCGCCGTTCACGGCGCCGGGCGACCCGATCTTCGCCACGAGCGACGACATGCCGTGCTCCGAGTAATCGCGCTGCGTGAGCTTGAGGATCGCCTTGCCCGACTTGAGCGACAGCCAGACCACGGCGCGGATCATCAGGTCGGTGGTCCACTCGACCTCGTCCAGCAGCCAGGGAGTGGCGATCCGGGTGAGCGCGGCGCCTGCGGCGCGGTCCACGTAGAATGTGGTAGCCGGGTGGCGCTGGAGGAACGTGGCCGCGACCTCGTGATTGATCTCGCCCTCGACGGCGCGACGGACGATGGCGGCCTTGTGCTCGCCGGTCGCGAGGATGGCGATCTCGCGCGCCTCGAGGATCGTCGCGACGCCCATCGTGATCGCTTCCTTCGGCACGAACTCCTCACCGAAGAAATCAGCCGCCGCATCGCGGCGGGTCACCGCGTCGAGATGCACGAGCCGGGTGCGACTGTCGACGCCCGAGCCGGGCTCGTTGAAGCCGATGTGCCCCGTCTTGCCGACGCCGAGGATCTGGAAGTCGATGCCGCCCGCCCGACGGATGGCCTCCTCGTACTGGCGGCAGTATCCGTCCACCTGGTCGCGCGGGATGTCGCCGCGCGGGATGTGCACGTTCTCGCGCTTCACGTCCACGTGGGAGAACAGGTTCTCCCACATGAACCGGTGGTACGAGTGGATGTTGTCCGGCGCCATCGGGTAGTACTCGTCCAGGTTGAACGAGACCACGTTGGCGAAGCTCAGCCCTTCCTCGCGATGCATCCGGATCAGCTCCCGGTACACGCCGATCGGCGTCGAGCCGGTGGCGAGGCCGAGCACGGCGGTGCTGCCAGTGGCCGCACGCTCGCGGATGAGGGAGGCGATGCGATGGGCGACGAGGCGCGCGAGCTCCTCGTGCTCCTCGACGACGACGGTACGGATGCGCTCGAGCGCAGTGGAGTGGGGAGTCGGCGGGACATGCGAAGGCCCGCGAGTCACGACACTCTCGCGGGCCTCGTGCCCGGCGCCGACGTCCGCACGCGTGGCGACGCCAGTGACCGGTTCCATGGGTGATTCAGTTCAGGCGGAGAACGAGCTGCCGCAACCGCAGCCGCCCGTCGCGTTCGGATTCTTGAAGGTGAAGCCGGAGCCCTGCATCGACGTCACGTAGTCGATCACGACGCCGCTGATGTACTGGGCGGAGAAGGGGTCGACGAAGACCTTGTAATCGCCCTGGTCGACGATCAGGTCGTCCTCGGCCGGCGCGTCCTCGATGAGGAGGCCGTACTTGAATCCACTGCAGCCACCAGGCTGCACGCTCACCCGGAGGCCGCCGACCGCGGGGTCGACATTCTCCTGGGCCATGAACTTCTTGACCTCGGCGCCCGCGCCGGGCGTGACGGTCATCAGCACTTCGGGGGTATTGGTCGTGCTCACGGCTCCTCCACTCGTGTGGCGCAGGCCAGGCAGGCCGCGCGGTCATCACATCCTAAGTATATACCCCGCAAGGGGTGCAGGTTCAAGCTCGGCTTTGCACCAATCCCGAGCGCCGGCAGCGAGTTCCGCCGCCGGCCGGCTGCCTGGAGGCGGGCTCGGGCCGACCGCCGCTCAATCGGCGGCGATCGGCACCGGCTCGCGGCGCGCCGTCGGCGGCCTGGACTCCTCCTCGCGGAACGAGCGGGCGATCCAGAGGAAGGCGAACAGCGCGACCACGAGCATGATCACCCCGGTCAGGATCTCGCCGAAGATCAGCTTGCCGACCCCGAAGAGGCTCGCGTAGACCGCCACGATGCCGGCGATCCAGTTCGTCCACTGCATCGCCCCACCCGGAATCGACTCCGCGCCGTACCCCAGCCGTTCACTCACCCGCCGCCAGCCGGGGCCGCCAGGACGCACGCGCTCGTAGAACGCGTTGAGCGTGCTGTCCGGCTCCGGCGCCGTGAGGAAGGTGACGGCCAGCCACACGATGGTGCTCACCGCCACCGTGATGAGCATGACCCACGCGTCGCCGCGCAGGTCGCTGGCCGCGAAGCGGCTCTTCACCGTGACGATCGCAGCCAGTGAGACCACGAACGACGCAATCATCGCGCTGATCTCGCTCCACGCGTTGATGCGCCACCAGTACCAGCGAAGGATCAGCACGAGCCCCGTTCCCGAGCCAAGGGCGAGCAGGAACTTCCACGCGCCTTCCACGGTGGTGAGGTTCATCGTGATCGCCACCGAGCAGAGGAAGAGCAGCACGGTCGCCCAGCGCGAGACGGTCACGTAGTGCTTCTCGGTCGCCGTCCTGTTGATGAAGCGCTTGTAGAAGTCGTTGACGAGGTAGGACGCGCCCCAGTTGAGCTGCGTGCCCACGGTGGACATGTACGCGGCGGCGAAGCCCGCCATCATGAAGCCGCGCCAGGGCGTGGGCAGCAGGTCCACGAACGCCTGCACGTACGCGGCCTCGTGATCACCGGTCGGCCCGACGCCGTTGGGGTACAGCAGCACCGTGGCGAGGCCGGTGATGATCCAGGGCCAGGGGCGCATCGCGTAGTGTGCCACCTGGAAGAACAGCGTCGCCAGCACGCCGTCCTTCTCCGTCTTCGAGGAGAAGATGCGCTGGGCGATGTAGCCGCCACCGCCCGGCTCCGCTCCCGGATACCACGCGGCCCACCACTGCACGGAGAGGAAGACGGCCAGTGCGAGCAGGGGCATCCATGTGTAGGCCTCGAGGCCGTGCGGTGTGACCTTCACCGGCATCACGGACACCGCGGCATTCGCGCTGCCGAACTTCGCGGCGAGACCGGCCTGCAGCTTGTCCATCCCGCCGACCGCCTGCACCGCGTACACGGCGAGGATGATCACCGCCGTCATCTTGATGACGAACTGGATGAGGTCCGTCCAGAGCACGGCCCACATGCCCGCTCCGGCGGAGTAGGCCACGGTGATGACGAAGCAGATGCCGACGGCCACGATGTCGCCGGAAATCGTGAGTCCGCCCAGGTGCACGGGGCGCAGCCCGAGCGAGATCGTGAGGATCTTGATCATCGCGCGGGTGACCCAGCCGAGGATGATCAGGTTGATGGGGATCGCCAGGTAGAGCGCGCGAAAGCCGCGCAGCGCTGCCGCCGGCTTGCCGCTGTAGCGCACCTCGGCGAACTCGACGTCGGTCATCACGCCGGCCCGCCGCCAGAGCCGGGCGAAAAAGAAGACGGTGAGCATGCCGCTCATGAGCATGTTCCACCACAGCCAGTTGCCGGCCACGCCATTATTGAACACGAGACCGGTGACGACGAGCGGCGTATCGGCCGCGAAGGTGGTGGCCACCATGCTCGCGCCGGCCAGCCACCAGCTGACGTTGCGGCCGGAGAGGAAGTACTCCTCGATGCTCTCGCCCCCCTTCTTGGTGAAGAGGATGCCGATGCCCATCGAGAGCGCGAAGTACGCGAATACGATGGCCCAGTCGATCGCCGTGAGGTTCATCGCCGCTGGTGGGAAGAGGTGGAACCGCCGCGCGCCTCGATAGCGGCGACGACATCGGGATCGAAAGCCTTCATCGCCGCATCGGCGACCTGCACCCGCACGCGGCCGATGCCGCTGCGCTCGCGGGTCGGGTTGACCCGGTTCGTGAGCAGGAGGACGTAGAGATCGTACTGCGGCGCGATCCAGAGGGAGGTACCGGTGAAGCCGGTGTGCCCGAACGCGGGGCGCGTGATGAAGTGACCGGCGGAGCTGCGGTCACTGGGCGTGTCCCACCCCAGCGCGCGGCTGGAGAAGCTGCTGTCCTCGACCGTGGTGAACTGGCGGATCGTCGAGGCCCTGGCGAGGCGCGCCCCATCGAGCTCGCCGCCGTTGAGGTAGGCCTGCGCGAGGCGACTCAGGTCGTGCGCGGTGCTGAACAGCCCCGCGTGCCCGGACACGCCTCCGAGAGCGTACGCGTTCTCGTCGTGGACCTCGCCGTGCACCAGCCGTCCGCGCCACGGGTCCCGCTCCGTGGGGGCGATGCGCGAGAGCAATGACGAGTCGGGCCGATACTGTGTGTCGAACATGCCGAGCGGCCGGAACACGTGCTCGGCGAGGTAGCGGTCTAGCGTCTCGCCGCTCGCTCGCTCGACGATCTTCCCCAGCAGGATGGCGCCGATGTCGCTGTAGACCATGCGCACGCCCGGCAGCGTGTCGAGCGGCGTATTGAAGAAGAGCTTGAGGGTGGAATCGGGGGAGAGGTTCAGCTTGTAGTACGTCTTGAACGCCGGCAGTCCGGAGCGGTGGGTGATGAGATCACGCACCGTCACCTTGTCCTTGTTGGTGCCCTGCCACTCCGGGAGGTAGCGCTGCACCGGCGCGTCGAGGTCGACCTTCCCCTGTTCGACGAGCTGCATCATCGCCGACGTCATCCCGACCACCTTCGTGAGCGAGGCGAGGTCCCAGAGCGTGCGATCGTTCGGCACGGGAGAGGGGGCCCAGTCGAGGTGCCCCGCGGCGACCGTGACGAGCGGTCCGTCATGGTTGCCGATCACCGCGATCGCGCCAGGGAATGCGCTGTCGACTACTCCCTGGTCCAGGATCGCCTGCAGGGTGTCGCGCAGTGCGGCGCGGGCGGCAGGACTGGGTTGGGCTTTCAGCGCAACGACGTCCGACGCCGCTTTAGTGGACGCCGGTCCCTGCGCCGAGCCGGACGCGCAGGCGGCGAGCGCCGCCAGCAGGAGCGGCGTGAGCAGCACTCGAGGAGCGTGGCGATGCATTGGCAACGAGATGCGGGTTGGAAGGTGTGCGCCGCGGTGCCGGGAAGCCTCGCCGCAGCGGAATGTGCGACAGCGAGCGCGTCGCGGGTCGAGACTTCCGCCTGCGTGCGGCCCGGCCGGAAGACCACACCGCCGCTCGCCCCGGCCGCGCGTACGCATTATACCCCGCGCTACTCAGCCACGGAATGACGAGGGGCGAGCTCGCGCGCGTCTTCGACGCGCCGCCGCCTGGCGCCGGCAGGTGGCGCCATCACCCATCTATCGATAATGTCCCTGAGGCCGGCCGACGCCGCTGCTCGTCGTGGCCGCCGCGCAGATCCACCCACCGCTTACGTCCAAGGAGTCGCATTCGATGAGAGTCACGTCCAGAGCGTCGGCCATCCTGCTCGCCGTCGTCGTCGCCACGGCGACGGGGTGCGGCCAGCGCCAGGTGGAGGTTCGCACAGCGCCGGCGCCTGCCACGGAGCAGGCGGTGCAGGTGACCAACAACCTCAGTCAGGCGGTGAACGTCTACGTCACCGGCGCATCGGTCAACGAGATGTTCCTCAAGCAGATTCCTGCGAACACCGCGGAGAAGGTGCCGGTGCAGGGAGTGGCCAGCGGCACGAGCGTGACGTTCAAGGCGGTGACGGTGGACGGCTCGCGCACCTACCAGAGCCGCAACGTCACCCTCTCCGGGCTGTTCATCTGGAGCATTCCCTGAGCATGGTGACGGGCGCGCGGCGGTTGCTGGACGGCTACGCGCCCGATACCTTTTTTACGGGCTGGAGAACCTCCAGCCCGTTCGCTTTTTCTTCGCCTGACGTCGTCACCGCCGCTCGACCATCCGGCCGCGGGACCTGCGTGCGCTTCGGAGCCGCATGAAGCTTCTGCCCGACTGGATCAAAAACGGATATCTCCGGCTGGTCGATCCGGTCGCGAACTGGATGGTGCGCAAGGGCGTGCACCCGAACACCATCACCGTGTTCGGCACGCTGTGCACCGTGGGCGGCGGTGTCATCTACGCCACCGGACACATCCGCACGGGCGGATGGTTCCTCGGTCTGACGGCACTGTTCGACGTGCTCGACGGCACGGTGGCGCGACGCTCCAACCGCAGCTCCACGTTCGGCGCCTTTCTCGACTCGACCCTCGACCGGCTGGCCGATGGATTCGTGCTTGGCGGCCTGGCGGTCTTCTACGCCACCAGCGCCACCAATCGCAGCGTGACGATGATGATCGTCGCGCTGCTCGGTCTCGTCGGGGCGTTCCTGACGTCCTACACCCGGGCGCGCGCCGAGGCGCTCGGACTCGACGCGAAGGTCGGGCTGCTCCAGCGCCCCGAGCGCGTCGTGCTTCTCTCGGCACCACAGGCGTTCTTCGGCCTCGTCTTCGACGGCTGGGTGCTCGCCCTCATCATCACCATTCTGACTGTCACGGCCTGGATTACCGTGATCCAGCGCGTGGTGTTCGTGTACTCGGCCACCACGCGGGCGGAAAAGGCGGCGGCGCGAACGGAAAGCGAGGCCCGTCCTCGCTTCTTCTCGCGTCGTCGTTCACCGCGCCCTCTGCTCAAAGGAGACTAGTTCGTGAAAGGTTCTGCTCAGGAGGCGCCCAAGGCGCCCCGCCCCGCCACCGGCAAGCTCGGGATCATCACCCCAGGCCTCGGTGCCGTCGCCACGACGTTCATGGCCGGGGTGGAAAGCGTCCGCCGCGGATACAGCAAGCCCATCGGGTCGCTCACCCAGATGGCGACGATCCGCCTGGGGAAGCGCACCGAGAACCGGGCGCCGCTCATCAAGGACTTCGTCCCCCTCGCCGACCTGAACGACATCGTGTTCGGCGCCTGGGACCCGATTCCCGATGACGCATATACCGCCGCGAAGAAGGCGGGCGTGCTCGAGGATCGCGACCTGGAGCCGATCGCCGACTTCCTGAAGGCGATCAAGCCGATGCCCGCCGTGTTCGAGAATCATTACGTCACGCGCATCCACGGCACGAACGTCAAGAAGGGCAAGACGAAGCGCGACCTCGCCGAGCAGCTGCGCCAGGACATCCGCGACTTCAAGGCGAAGAACAAGTGCGACCGCGTCGTCATCGTGTGGTGCGCCTCCACCGAGATCTACATCAAGGCCGGCCCGCAGCACGCCACGCTGGAGCAGTTCGAGCGCGCGATGGAGAACAACGACGAGGCGATCGCGCCGTCCATGCTCTACGCCTACGCGGCGATCATGGAAGGCGTGCCCTTCTGCAACGGCGCGCCGAACCTCTCGGTGGACATCCCGGCCCTCGTGCAGCTCGCCAACGATCGCGGCGTGCCGATCTCGGGCAAGGACTTCAAGACGGGCCAGACCTGGATGAAGACGGTGATCGCGCCGGGCCTCAAAGCGCGCATGCTCGGCCTCGCCGGCTGGTACTCCACGAACATCCTCGGCAATCGCGATGGCGAAGTGCTCGACGACCCGGCGTCGTTCAAGACGAAGGAGGAGTCGAAGCTGTCGGTGCTGCACACCATCCTGCAGCCGGAGAAGTATCCTGACCTCTACAAGGACTTCTCGCACGTCGTGCGCATCAACTACTACCCCCCGCGCGGCGACAACAAGGAAGGCTGGGACAACATCGACATCGTGGGATGGATGGGTTACCCGATGCAGATCAAGGTCAACTTCCTCTGCCGCGACTCCATCCTCGCTGCGCCGATCGCGCTCGATCTCGCGCTGTTCAGCGACTTCGCGCAGCGCGCCGGGATGAAGGGAATCCAGGAGTGGCTCTCGTTCTACTACAAGAGCCCGATGACGGCGGCAGGCCTGCAGCCGGAGCATGACCTGTTCATCCAGCAGACGAAGCTGAAGAACACGCTCCGGCACCTGATGGGCGAAGAGCAGATCACGCACCTCGGTCTCGAGTACTACCAGTCGTGATCGAGCGCGCGGAATGGGGTCGGGTCGCCATGGCGGCGGCCCTCGTGTCCGGCGCGGCGGGCTGCGGCCCGCCGCGCCGGCCGGAGCTGCGGCAGTGCAGCCAGAGCTACTGCTACATCATCAGCTCCGACCCCGTTCCGCCGCACGCCCGCGAAGACGTGATGTACACCATCACGGTGAAGGACCGGAAATCGGACCAGCCGATCGAGACGGGCGAGGGACGCATCTTCGCCAACACGGCCGAGATGGCCCGTACCTACGACGGCTTCGTGAAAGCGCCGCAGGTGGGCGTCTACTCCGCCAAGCTGAATTACGTGACCGCCGGCCAGTGGGCCGTCGGTATCCAGTTCCACAGCGATTCCACCAAGCCGCTCGAGAAGACGGAGTGGATGCAGGACGTGCTTCCGGAGCGGGAAGGCATTCCCTGAGATGCGTCACTTCTTTCGCAGTCACACGCCGCCCGCCGACATCCTCGTCCAGGCGGACCGCTTCTTCCCCGAGCTCGGCCTGACCGCCGTCACGACCACCGCCCGCGCGCGCACCTTCAGCGGGCCGCTCGGCGCGCTCAAGCTCAGCGCGCGCGCGGAGGGAGGGCACTACACGTTCGTCGAGGCGGTCACCGACCAGGTCGGCGAGAGCCGCCTCGACCGCAACGTGAAGCGGTTCTTCGTCGAGTTGCATCGCGCCGCGGATCCCACGCACGTTCCTGAAGCGTCATACTGATGGCCAGATCGGTCACGTCGCGCGGCGCCAATCGCCGCGCGTCGGGCGACGGCGCGCCCAGGTCACCGGCTGAGCCGGTCAGCGACACATCGCTCACGCGCGAGCAGCGGCTCGAGCTCTACTACTGGATGCGGCTCACCCGCTCCCTCGAGGAGCGCCTGGTCAACCTGTATCGTCAGACCAAGGTCGTGGGCGGTCTCTTTCGCTCGCTCGGCCAGGAAGCCGACTCCGTCGGCAGTGCGTTCGCGCTGCAGAAGGGCGACATCCTCTCGCCGCTCATCCGGAACCTGGGGTCGATGCTCGTGAAGGGCGCCACGCCCGTCGAGATCCTGAAGCAGTACATGGCGAAGGGTGATTCGCCGACCAGGGGTCGAGAGCTGAACATCCACTTCGGCGACACCGAGCGCGGATTCATCGGCCAGATCTCGCCGCTCGGCGACATGGTGCCGGTAATGGCTGGGGTCACGCTCAGCTTCCGGATGCGCGGCCAGAAGCGCGTCGGCATGGTCTATGTCGGCGACGGGGCGACTTCCACCGGCGCCTTCCACGAGGGAATCAACCTCGCCGCCGTGCAGCGGTGCCCGCTCGTCGTCATCATCGAGAACAACGGCTACGCGTACTCCACGCCGACGTCGAAGCAGACTCTGGCCCGCCAGCTGGTGGACAAGGCGCCTGGCTACGGCATCCCCGGCGAGCGCGCCGACGGCAACGACGTCATTGCCACGTACGAAGCGGCGAAGCGCGCGGTGGATCGCGCGCGGAACGGCGGCGGCACGTCCATCGTCGAGCTCGTGACGTACCGCCGGAAGGGGCATGCGGAGCATGACAACCAGTCGTACGTGCCCGCGGGGGAGATCGAGCGCTGGGAGCGGGACAACGATCCCATCACGCGGTACCTCGCGCGGCTGGCGAGTGAAGGCGTGAGCGACAAGGAGATCGCCGCGATCGACGAGCGCGTGCAGCGCGAGATCGATGAGGCGACCGACATCGCGGAGGCCTCCGGGGTCCCCGAGCCGCTCGACGCTCTGGTCGGCGTCCATGCCGACCCGCCCGCCGCCGAGCCGCTCTGGTTCCGGGAAGGCAAGCGCTCGGCGGTCGAGGTGAACGAGCGCGCGTCCGGCTGGGGCACGTTCGACGCGCCGGCCAGGGGAGGCGAGTGATGGCCGAGATCACCTACCTCGAGGCGATTCGCGAGGCGCTGTTCGAGGAGATGGAGCGCGACCCGGACGTCTTCATGATCGGTGAGGACATCGGAGCGTTCGGCGGCGCGTTCAAGGTCACCGAAGGGCTGCTCGCGAAGTACGGCGAGTCGCGTGTGATCGACTCTCCGATCTCGGAGATCGGGATCGTCGGCGCGGCGGCGGGCGCGGCGCACATGGGCATGCGTCCGGTGGTGGAAATGCAGTTCATCGATTTCATCGCCAACGCGTACGACATGCTCACCAACTACGTGGCCACGGCGCGGTATCGCGCATTTCTGCCGACGCCGATGGTGGTGCGTGGACCGAGCGGCGGGTATGTCCGCGGGGGGCCGTTCCACTCCCAGAATCCCGAGGCGGGGTTCATCCACACGCCCGGACTGAAGGTGGTCTATCCGAGCACGGCGGAAGACGCGAAGGGGCTGATGAAGTCGGCCATCCGCGACGACGATTGCGTGCTCTTCTTCGAGCACAAGTATCTCTATCGTCGCGTGAAGGGTGAGATGCCGGCGGGCGACCATACCGTGCCGATCGGCAAGGCGCGCGTGGCGCGCGAGGGGCGCGACCTGTCCATCATCACCTACGCGGCGACGGTCTACAAGGCGCTGGAAGCCGCCGAGCAGTTGGAGCGGGAGGATGGCCTCTCGGTGGAGGTGATCGACCTCCGTTCGCTTGCCCCGCTGGACGACGAGGCGATCACGGCGACGGTGAAGAAGACCAATCGAGTGCTGGTGCTGCACGAGGACACGCGCACCGGTGGGATCGCGGGCGAGATCACGGCGCGCATCAACGAGACCTGCTTTGCCTGGCTCGATGCGCCCGTCCTGCGCGTCACGGCGCACGATGTGCCATTGCCCTATGCGCCGTCGCTCGAGGACTTCGTCCTGCCGCAGACTGCTGACGTGGTGCTCGCCGCCCGCCGGCTGGCGGCGTACTGAACGTGCGGGATACCGACAACCTCGGGCCCGCCGCGTCGGGGGAGACGTCGCACGGGATCTGGCCTTATCTTGGGGTCGGGTGCATGACGGCGATCGCCGGGCTGGTGGCGGGGGGGATGATCGCGGTCCTGATCGCGAAGATCGTGGGGTCGCTGCAGGGCTGCAAGCCGGACGCCGAGACGGGCGCGCCGTGCGACTGGGCAACCTACTGGACATGGGGCGCGCGGATCGGGTTGCTTCTGCTCCCCACAGTGGTAATCATGCGGATGCGGAAGGCACGCGCCGCCTCACGGAACTCCAAGTAAGAGGGCATCGCATTGGCTCGCGTTGACGTGGTCATGCCCCAGATGGGCGAGTCGATCGCCGAGGGGACACTCTCGAAGTGGCTGAAGAAGGTCGGCGATCCGGTGAAGCGCGACGAGCCGATCTTCGAGATATCCACTGACAAGGTGGACGCGGAGATTCCCGCGCCCACGGCGGGAGTGCTGGCCGAGATCCTGGTGACGGAAGGCCAGACGGTGCCGGTGCAGACGCTGGTGGCACGGATCGAGACGGAGAAGGGGGCGTCGATCTCGCCGGCTGCTGGTGCGCCCGCAGGCACGTCGGCGGCCGCTCCCGCGCCGGCCGGCGTTGCAGCGGGGCCCCCCCCCGCTGCACAAGCTACCGCCGCGCCCGCAGCAGCGGATCACCGTTCTGTTGCGGCCGTGGCCAGTCCGTCGCCGGCGAGCGGCAATGGCCTCGAGGAGCGCCTGCGCACGAAGTCGTCGCCACTCGTTCGCAAGATGGCCGCCGAGCACGGCGTCGAGCTGGCATCCATGCAGGGAACCGGCATCCATGGGCGCGTCACCCGGCGCGACTTCGAGCAGTTCCTTGCCTCCGGCGCTCCAGCCCCCGCCGCGCAGCGGCCCTCCATGCACGCGCCGGCGGGCGCCGTCCAGCACGGCCCGCAGCCCGAGCCGTGGCCGGGTGACCGCGTGGAGACCATGTCGAAGATCCGCGCGCTCACGAGCGAGCACATGGTCGCGTCGCGGCACACGAACGCGCACGTCACCTCGTTCTTCGAGATCGACCTCACTCGCATTGCGCGCATCCGTCACAAGCAGCGCGCGGCGTTCGAGGCGCAGACCGGCCAGAAGCTCACCTTCCTGCCGTTCATCATCAAGGCGGTGGTGGACACGTTGAAGCAGTATCCGGTGCTCAATGCGACCGTCGCCGGCAACTCCATCATCTACCGCAAGCAGTACAACGTCGGCATCGCGGTCGCGCTCGACTGGGGGCTGATCGTTCCCGTCATCAAGGGCGCCGATGACCTGTCGCTGTCCGGGCTGACACGGTCGCTGAACGACCTCGCCGACCGTGCGCGCACGAAGCGCCTGAAACCGGAAGAAGTGCAGGGAGCGACGTTCACCATCACCAATCCCGGCGTGTTCGGCTCGCTCATGGGGACCCCCATCATTCCCCTCGGTACGTCGGCGATCCTCGGGCTCGGCGCCATCGAGAAGCGCCCGAAGGTGATCACCGGGCCGGATGGTGAGGACACGATCGCCATCCGGACCTGCGCCTACTTCTCGCTCTCGTTCGACCATCGCATCGTCGATGGCGCCGACGCCGACAAGTTCCTCGCCGCGCTGAAGAAATCCCTGGAGTCGTTCCCTGATGCCGCGGTCTAGGAAGGCGCCGAAGGCCCTCACCGTCCAGCGCACGCTGGTGACGCCACCCGAGCGGGAGAAGTTCGCGCAGCGGCTGCAACGCATGCACGCCTACTATGCCGCCGCCGGTTGTCGGTACACGGTGTACGAGGAAGCGGGGCTCCCGGGCGCTTTCCTGGAATTCTTCGAGGCACCGGACGCCGCGACCCTCGCCAGCGCGCATGCGTCCGCCCCCGACCGCGTGCTCGACCCGGCGCGGGTCTACCACGAAGTGGAGTTGCCGTAGCATGCCGACACGTTCCATCACGCATGACGGACGCACCTGGAAGGTGTATCCCTCCGGTCGCGTCACCCAGTTCGATCGCGACGAGTTCTCCCTCATGTTCGTCGCCGGCAGCGGCGAGGACCGCGAGGTGCGCGTCACCCGCTATTCCCCGACCGGCACGCGCACCCGGGAGCAGGCACTGTTCGAGATGAGCGATGCCGACCTGGCCCGCCTGCTCGCGCACTCCCAGCCGGGCGAGCTGTCGCCCGAGGCCGGCTACCAGTCGTGACGGCGCCGGGTGGCCCGGCGCCATTCGTCGACCTGCACATGCACTCGACGGCCTCCGATGGCTCGCGCGCACCGGCCGACGTCGTGCGAGCTGCCGCGAGGGCGAAGCTCGCGGCCATCGCGCTCACCGATCACGACACCGTGGCAGGCCTCGATGAAGCGATGCGGGCCGGCGAGGAGCTCGGCGTGCGCGTCGTTCCGGGAGTGGAACTGAGTGCAGTCGAGGGAGACACGGAAACGCACCTCCTCGGCCTCCACCTGCGCGACACCGGCGTCCTGGAGAGCGCGCTCGCCGGACTGCGCGGCATGCGCGAGCGCCGCGCCCGCCGCATCGTCGAGCGCCTGGGAGAGATCGGGGTACACATCACCCTCGATGCCGTCCTGGCGCAGGCGGCCGATGGCGCGATCGGACGTCCGCACGTCGCCCGGGCGCTCATCGCCGAGGGGTGGGCGGTTGATTCGCGCGACGCCTTCGACCGGTATCTCGGGGCTGGCCGGCCAGCCTACGTGCCGAAGGAGCAGCTCGGGATGCGCGACGCCATCGCCATGATCCACGATGCGGGTGGGCTCGCCGTGCTTGCCCATCCTGCTGCGTCGGGCACGCGCGAGCGGCTCACTGCACTGCGCGAGCAGGGGCTCGACGGCGTGGAGGTACGACACCCGAGTCATTCGCCCTCGGATACCAGCCGGCTCGCGGCGCTCGCCAGGGAGCTGGAGCTCGTGCCGAGTGGCGGATCGGACTGGCACGGCGCGGCCGACGGGCCGCGCACGATCGGCATGATGCAGGTGCCGTCCGAATGGCTCGCCCAACAGGAAGCGCGGCTGGGCAGCCCGGGCCGCGCCTCAGCCACATGATGGATCGCCGATGACGGAGCTCGCCGGTCGGGTCGCACTCGTGACCGGCGCCGGACGGCGCGTCGGGCGCGCGCTCGCGGTCGCACTCGGCGCGCGCGGCATGCACGTCCTCGTCCATTACAACTCGTCGTCTGCCGGCGCCGAGGAGACCGTGCGGCTGGTCGTGCGCGCCGGCGGCAGTGCCGAGGCGATGCGCGCCGACCTCGCCGATTCGAACGAGGTCGAGCGATTGGCCGACGAGGCGGTGGCGGCACGCGGGTCCCTCGACGTGCTGGTGAATTCGGCAGCGGTGATGCGTCGAACGCCGCTTGGCGAGACGTTGACGAAGGACTGGGACGAGATGTTCGCGCTCAACGTGCGCGCGCCGTACTTCCTCTGCCAGCGCGCGGCTCCCGCATTGCGGGCGGCGCGCGGGAGCATCGTCAACATCGCCGACCTCGCCGCATTCGAGACGTGGCCCGCGTACGTGCCGCACGGCATCACCAAGGCCGCCGTGGTGCAGCTGACCCGCGCGCTGGCTCGCGTCCTCGCCCCCGAGGTTCGCGTCAACGCCATCGCGCCCGGCGTGGTGCTTCTTCCGGAGGGCTGGAGCGATGAGGACGCCGAGCGTCTCCGCGGTACGACGCCGCTGGGACGGCTCGGCTCGCCGGAGGATGTGGCAGGGGCGATGCTCTATCTGCTGGATGCCGGCTACGTGACCGGCGAGGTGATCACCGTGGATGGCGGACGCCACGTCCGGCGCTGAGGGACACGCTCGGCCAGAGCGCACGGTGCAGCGGCTCGGCACCGTGGTGGTCGTGGGTGGTGGATGCTACGGCAGCTACTACCTGCGCCAGCTTCGACGTGCTCGACAGGCGCAGGCGCTCGAGTGGTCGGAGCTGATCGTCGTCGACCGGGACGCGCACTGCGCGGCGACCCGGGCCTCCGAGGACGAGTTGCCACCATTCCACCTCGAGCGGTGCGAGTGGGAGGAGTTCTTCCCGCGCTTCCTCGGCGCCGCGGCGATGGAGCCGGCGCGACACGCGCACGACGCCATCGTCCCATCCCCGCTCATGCCGCACCTGATGGCGGGCTGGTTGCTGTCCCGCGCGCGCGAGCGGTGGCCGCAGCGCGAGGTGCACGTCGCCCCGCTGGACGCCGCACCCGTGGTGCCGTGGCAGCGCGCGGCGGCGGATGGAACTCACTACGTGAGCTTCGCGGACTGGATGTGTCCCATCAACTGCATCGAGCCGCCTCGCTGCCCGCACACGCGCGGCGAGCGGAGCTGGAGCCTGCCGCCGCATCTCGCGGCATTCGTGAATGACGAACGTGCCGCCGGACGCCCGATGGACGGGCCGTACGTCTTCCACTGCTCGCACCGCGCGTACGGCGTCGGGATGCTCGATGTCGCCGACGTCCTGGCGGCGGACCGCGCCATCGCGGCGCGGGGCGAGTCGGGGCCAGCGAACTTCCTCGTCGGCACGGCGTCGCACTGCCACGGCGCCCTGCAGCGCATCGTGGTCGGCGCGTGATGCTGGAACCGAACGGTTCCCTCCGGGACTCATTCTGGTGAGATTCCGTGAGACGCGCGCTCGAACGCGCCTGACTGAACGAGGATCACCGTGAGCTCCACGAACACCTACGACGTCGTCATCGTCGGCGCCGGGCCAGCAGGGATGTGCGCCGCGCTGTACACGGGCCGCTCGATGCTCCGGACCGCCGTGCTCGAGCGGGGCATGCCCGGCGGCGAGCTGCTCAACACGGAAAAGCTGGACGACTGGATCGGTGAGAAGTCCATTCTCGGCTGGGAGCTGGCACGCAAGTTCGAGGAGCACTCGCGCTCCTTCGGCGCCGAGTTCATCACCGCCAACGTGCACAAGGTGAAGCGTCTCGAGGATGGCAGCTTCGAGACCGTCACCGACACGGGGGACATCTACCTTTCGCCGGCGGTGATCGTCACCGCGGGCGGCACGCCGGTGAAGCTCGGCATCCCCGGCGAGCAGGAGTACGCGGGCAAGGGCGTCTCCTACTGCGCCATCTGTGACGGCGCCTTCTTCAAGGAACATGTCATCGCCGTGATCGGGGGCGGTGATGCAGCGGTGGAGGAAGCGGAGTTCCTCACCCGCTACGCCTCCAAGGTGTACGTCATCCATCGCCGCGACAGCTTCCGGGCCTCGAAGATCCTGCAGGAGCGACTGTTCTCCAACCCGAAGATCGAGGTCATCTGGAACACCGTCGCCGAGGAGGTGCTCGGCGACTCGAATGGCCTCATGACCGGCCTGCGCATCCGCGACGTGGTCGCCGACGCCACGCGCACGCTCGATGCAACGGGTTGCTTCGTGTTCATCGGCTTCCGCCCGAACACCGGCATCATCGACGGTCATTTCGATCACGACGAGATGGGGTACATCCGCACCGATGCAACCATGCAGACCTCCATCCCGGGGCTGTTCGCGGCTGGCGACCTTCGCTCGCAGCTCACGCGCCAGGTGACCACCGCCGTCGGCGACGCCACGACCGCCGCCATCGCCGTCGAGAAGTACCTCAAGGCGAGGTCCGAGGGGAGCGTCGAGATCGAGCCGGCGGGGAGCGGCGGGTACGCGGTGTGAAGATCCTCTCGCGCACCGTCGGGCCCTTCCAGGCGAACTGCTATCTCGTCATCGACGAGACGACGGGGAGCACCGTCCTCATCGACCCGGGCGCCGACGGCGCGGAGCTGGTCGAGATGGTGCGCGGCTCCGGCGCGCGGCTCGAGGAGATCTGGCTGACGCACGGACACATCGATCACATCGGCGGCGTAGCGGCGGTGCGCCGCACCTTCCCGGTCCCTGTCCGGCTGCATCCGCTCGATCGCCCGTTCTTCGATTCGCTGTCGGCGCGGATGGCCGAGCTGTACGGGCTGCCCTTCGACCAGCCCGACGCGCCGGACCACGAGCTTGCGGAGGGCGATGAACTGCGTTGCGGCGCGCTGCGGTTCACGGTCGTGCACGTGCCCGGCCACTCGCCAGGACTGGTGAGCTTCAATGGGGAAGGCGTGGCGCTCTGCGGCGATCTGCTCTTCGCCGGCTCCATCGGGCGCACCGACCTGCCACTGAGTGATCCGCGAGCGATGAACGAGTCGCTCGCCCGCATCTCGACGCTGCCCGAAGAGACGGTCGTCCATCCGGGCCACGGGGGCACGACGACGATCGGTGAGGAGCTGAAGTCGAACCCATTCCTCAGCGGACGCGCCCGCGTCCTCAGTCGCCGATGACGCGGGCGATCACGCCGACGATCGTAAGCATCGTGCTGCTCTCCATATGGCTCGGTGCGGCGTTGATTGTCGCGACTGTCGTGGCGCCCGCCGCGTTCGACGTGCTTCCCACGCGCACGCTCGCTGGCGCCCTCGTGGGCCGTGTGCTGCCGGTGCTGTTCTGGTCCGGCGCCGTCGTCGGGCTGATTGTGCTCTGGCTGGGCTGGCGCGTGCCGCTTCCGGCGTCGCGCACGGTCGCGGCGCTCGTGCTCGTCGCGTCGTCGCTGGTGGCGCAGCTCGTCATCGCCCCGCGCATCGAACGAGTCCGTCGCGAGATCGGAGGCCCGCTGGAGGCGCTCGATCCGTCGAATCCCCTGCGACAGGCCTTCGGCCGCCTGCATGGCCTGAGCGTCGCCTGCCTTGGCGCCGGCGGCCTCGCAGCGCTGGTCATCCTGGTGCTGCTCGTTCGCTTCACAACCCGGAGCTCGTCATGAGCGATGAACCACGCCTGTCGCGCGTCGCGCCCGATGAGGCGGCGGAGGAGGTCCGCCCGACGTTCGAGACCTTCATGCGCGAGCGCGGCAAGGTGCCGAACCTGTATCGGATCGCGGCGCATGCCCCGCGCATCGCGTCGCGGCTCGCGGCGCTGCAGTCCGCCGTGATGGGGCCGGGCGAGGTGCCCGTGCTGCTGAAGGAGCTGCTCAGCGTTCGCGTCTCGCACATCAACCTGTGCGATTATTGACTGGCCTCCCACACCGCCCTGGCAGGGCGGCTGGGCGCAACCAAGGAGCAGCTGGACGCGCTTGCTGGAGCGTCGTACGACGTGTTCGATGACGCGTGGCGCAGTGCCTTCCGCTACGCGGATGCGATGACGCCGACGCCGGGCAAGGTTCCACCGGAGACCTACGCCGCGCTGGAGCGACACTGGTCGCCGGCGCAGATCGTGGAGATCACGTCGGTGATCGCCATCTTCGCCTTCTTCAACCGGTTCGCGAACGCGCTGGACATTCCGCCAACGAAATGAAAAGGTGAGAAGGCCTGACCGTCTGACCGTCTGACCTTCCGACCTCCCGACCTCCCGACCTCCCGACCTTCCATGTCTGCCACTACCAGAACCGAAAAGGATCCCCTCGGTCCCCTCGAGGTGCCGACCGACGCGCTCTACGGCGTCCAGACCGTGCGCGCCCAGCAGAACTTCCCGATCAGCGGGCTGAAGCCGCTCTGGCCGTTCGTCATGGCGCAGGTGTGGATCAAGAAGGCCGCGGCGATGACGCACAAGGAGACGGGCCGCCTGGATGCCAGGCTGGCCGACGCGATCATCAAGGCAGCGGATGAGGTGCTGGCGCACCAGCACGATGACCAGTTCATCGTGGACCCCTATCAGGCGGGCGCCGGTACGTCGCACAACATGAACGTGAACGAAGTGCTCGCCAATCGCGCCAACGAGCTGCTCGGCGCGGAGCGCGGGAAGTACGCGCCTGTGCATCCGAACGACCACGTCAACATGGCGCAGAGCACCAACGACACGATTCCCACCAACATCCGACTCGCGGCGCTCTCGCAGCTCGACGGCCTGGTGAAGGCGTTCGAGGGACTCCGCGATGCGCTGGCGCAGAAGGGCAGGCAGTTCGACGACATCGTGAAGGCGGGACGCACGCACCTGCAGGACGCGATGCCGATTCGACTCGGCCAGGAGTTCACTGCCTACTCGGGCTCGATGGATCGCGGCATCCGGCGCGTGAAGGAAGCGGCGGATTACCTGCGCGACCTGGGCATCGGCGGCAGCGCCGTCGGCACGGGCGTGACGGTCGAGCCCGAGTACCCGAAGCTGATGAACAAGCACCTGAAGGCGATCACCGGGCTGGACCTCCGCATCGGCCAGGATCGGATCCAGCTGATGCAGAGCATGGGCGACCCCGCGGCATTCAGTGCCGCGATGCGCGTGCTCGCCATCGACCTCAGCAAGATCGCCAGCGACCTGCGGTTGATGGTCATGGGGCCGCGCACCGGCATCGACGAGATCAAGCTGCCGGCCGTCCAGCCCGGTTCCTCCATCATGCCGGGGAAGATCAATCCCTCCATCCCCGAAATGGTGAACCAGGTCTGCTTCCAGGTGATGGGACTGGACACCACCGTCGCGATCGCCGCCGAGCACGGACAGCTCGAGCTGAACGTGATGATGCCGGTGATCGCGTTCAACATCCTGCTCACGATGCGGATCCTCACCAACGCGGCGACGGTGCTCACCGAGCGTACGGTGAAGGGGATCGAGGCCAACCGCGAGATGTGCGAGTACTGGGTGGAGCGCAGCGCGGCGCTCGCCACCGCGCTCATGCCCCATATCGGGTATGCCAAGGCGGCCGAGATCAGCAAGCAGTCCGTGAAGGAAGGGGTGCTCGTTCGCGACCTGGTGAAGCGCGACAAGCTGCTGCCGGAGGACCAGATCGACGACGTGCTCGACCTGCGCAAGATGACGGAAATCGGCGTGCCGGGAGGGAAGCACGGCATGTCTGCGGGCGGCTGAGAGGCTGATTCCGCCCCCCGCCCTCGGGCGTTAGATTTCCCTCGTGCGCATCACCACCCAGGCTGAATACGGACTCATCTGTGCCCTGCATCTGGCCCGTCGCGCTGCCGACGGGCCAGTGACGGGTCGCGACATCGCGACGGTTGAGCGGCTGCCCGGTGATTACGTCGAGCAGATCATGCTCAAGCTTCGTCGGGCGGACATCGTCCGCAGCACGCGCGGGGCGCACGGCGGCTACCAGCTCGCGCGACCGGCCGACCAGATCACCGTCCGCGACGTGATCACGGCTGCCGAGCACTCCACCTTCGAAGTGCACTGCACCTCGCACCCGGTGGAAGAGGAGCGCTGCTCCTCGGCGCACAACTGCAGCATCCGCCCCGTCTGGGTGCTGCTCCAGCGCCGCATCGACGACGTGCTCGAGAGCGTGCGGTTGAGCGACCTGCTGCTGCAGGAGAGCGAGGTGCGGGAGCGCGTCGGCCTGGGCGGCGTGGCCGCCTCGAGGGGGCGCGCCGCGCTTCCCGTTCTCACCGGCTGACGGCGGCGCGCATGCGCCTCTTCGCCACCTTCCGCGACGACCGCGCCCTGCTGCGTCGCAGCGCGGCGTTCGCGGAGTCGCTGATGGCGGAGCCCGCCGACGCCGACGTGGCGTGGCTCACGGAGAAGGCGACGCGCGGAGACCTGGACCATGCACGGTGGGAACTGCGCTATCTCCGCCGCGCGCTCGGCATCCTGGTGGCGCAGCGCGACGCGCTCGACGACCGCACGCCCTCGGTGGTGCTCCGCGCGCTGATGGACCGCATGGACCGCGATCCCAATGTGGACTCGGAGCTCCGGGAGCTGTCGGAGCGGCAGTTCAATGCGCGCCTCAGCGCCTACCGCGATGCGTTCACCTCGCGCGGCCACGGGACGCCGGCCGTTCGCATCGCGCAGAACCTGCTTGCCTTCTCCGGTGGTCCCATCCGCAGCGGCGACCCGGTGGTGCAGCATGGCGCCCGACTGGTGGACGAGGCGCTGGCGAATGCGAATGTCCAGCTCCGCGCCACCTTCGGGGAGCCGGCGCTCCCGGAGGACGTGCGGCCGTCCGAGGCGGCGGTCGGCGCGCAGAAACGACGGCCATGATTCCAACGCCGTAAATGGCAAAAGGTACCTCGTACGTTGTACGAGGTACCTTTTGCCATTTACCGTAGGGCAGTGAGCCCTGCCGCGATCTGTCCCTGAGTGCTCGAGGGGGGACTTGAACCCCCACGCCGGTGAAGGCACAGGCTTCTGAGACCTGCGTGTCTACCAGTTCCACCACCCGAGCGCAGTCTGAAAAACTAATTGCCGCTGGAGGCGCAGTCAACGCGGTGCGTTGCTCTGCTTCGCGGGCGTCCCTATGTTGCACGGCTGGCTCGCGCCGCTGCCCGCCACCACCTGCCTCCGATGTCCAAGCCAGAGGGAAAACCCGCCATCGAGCCGATCGCCAGGAACCGGCGAGCGAGGCACGACTACATCATCCTCGATACGTATGAGGCCGGCATCGTCCTCACCGGGAGCGAGGTGAAGTCGCTGCGCGACGGCAAGGCGAACCTCTCCGACGCCTACGGCATCGTCCGCGACGGCGAGATCTACCTGATCAACCTGCACATCTCGCCCTACGAGCGCGCGAGCTACAACAACCACGAGCCGACCCGGACGCGGAAGCTGTTGTTGCACAAGCGGGAAATCACGCGTCTGATAGGTGCCATCGAGCGACAGGGGCTGACCCTCGTGCCGCTCGAACTCTATTTCAAGAACGGCGTCGCGAAGGTGGCGATGGCACTCGGCAAGGGAAAGAAGCTTCACGACAAGCGCGAATCGGCGAAGGCGCGGGACGCCGATCGCGAGATGGCGCGCGCCGTGCGCACCCGATGATCGCGCTCGTCCTCGCGGCGTTCCAGATCGCCGCCGCCCAGCCGGCCGCTGCGCGCCCGGAGTCGCTCGTCGTCAAGGATGCGACCCGCACGGCCACCGTGGCGCTCGTGCCCGGCCAGGGGGGACCGCTCCTTCGCGCTGATGCGCTCCGGCCCATCGTGCCGCTGACCGTGTCGCACCTGACGGGCGAGCGCTGGATGCTCATCGTGAACGGCACGGCGATCCAGGTCGAGCAGGACAGCCGCTTCGTGAAGGTGGACGACGAGAGCTACCAGCTCGCCGCGGAAGCGGATGTCCGTGGCGGCAAGCTGTACGTGCCGCTGCAGCTCCTGGCCGAAGTCGTCCCGCGGGTGGCGACCAATCTCGTCTGGGACGCGCAGCGTTTCGAGCTGCGCGCCTTCTCCACGCCGACACGCAATGCCGAGCGGCGCGACCCGGAGGTCGTGAAGCCGGCGCAACGGGTGGCGGCGACGCCGAAGCCGCACGCTCCGTCCACGGCCTCGTCGAAGCCCGGGGAGGTGACGCTGGCTGGCCAGCCGCGGCGCGCACGCCAGCTCGTGGTGGTGGACGCCGGCCATGGCGGTGTGGATCCCGGGATGCGGGGTCCCATCTACGGCGGACCGAAGATCGTCGAGAAGGACGTCACGCTCGACGTCGCGAAGCGGGTGGGCGCGGCGCTCAACCGTCGCGGCATCGACGTGAAGTACACCCGCACCACCGACACGCTCATCGCGCTGGACGACCGCGGCCGCATCGCGAACGAGGCGCACGCCGATCTGTTCGTCAGCATCCACGTCAATGCGGCGAACCCGAACTGGAAGGACCCGGGGGGCGCGCGCGGTTTCGAGACGTACTTCCTCTCCGAGGCGAAGACGGAGGACGCGCGGCGCGTGGAGCAGATGGAAAACGAGGTGGTGAAGTTCGAGACGCGCACCTCCGGTCCGTCCAGCGACGCGCTGAGCTTCGTGATCAACGACATGGCGCAGAACGAGCACCTGCGCGAGGCGAACGAGCTGGCGGACCTGATCCAGTCGCGCCTCGCCAGGATTCATCCCGGACCGAGCCGCGGCGTGAAGCAGGCGGGCTTCCGGGTGCTGGTCACGGCCTTCATGCCGGCCGTGCTGGTGGAGATCGGTTTCGGCAGCAATCCGGCCGATGCCGCGTTCATGACCGATCGCAAGCACGTGGACGAGATGTCCGCCGCCATCGCCGACGCGGTGGTCGAGTACCTCAAGGGCTACGAGCGGCGCGTCTCCTCATCGCTGGACGCGCCTCGCACCGACGTGCTCGCGCCGCGATGAAGGGCGGCCGCGGCGCGCTCGCGGTGCAGGCTGCCGGGCTCGAGTTCCAGAACCCGGTCATCCTGGCGGCAGGAACCGCCGCGTATGGCGAGGAGCTCGCCGACGTGGTGAATCTCGACGCGCTCGGCGGAGTGGTCACGAAGGCGGTCAGCCCCGAGCCGCGTGGCGGCGCACCGGCGCCGCGCGTGGCGGAGTTCACCGGCGGGATGATCAACGCCGTCGGGCTGGCCAACCCCGGAGTCGCCGCGGTGGTGCGCAACCACCTGCCGTGGCTGTCGCGATCCCTTCCACACGTGCGGAAGCTCGCCAATGTCGTCGGGTTCGCGATCGAGGAGTTCGGCGAGGTCATCGAGACCCTCGACGCCGCAGTGAACGGCCCGCAGAAGGGCGCGCTGGATGGCTACGAGCTCAACGTGAGCTGCCCGAACGTGAAGAAGGGTGGCATGGAGTTCGGCGCCGATCCGGCGTCGCTCGCCGAGGTCGTGAAGCGCGCCCGTTCGGCCACCAAGCGCCCGTTGCTCGTGAAACTGTCGCCGACCCTGCCGGACATCGCGCGCAGCGCCGAGGTGGCTGTGGATTCGGGTGCCGACGCGATCACCCTCGTGAACACCATTCCCGGGCTCGTGATCGACGTCGCCCACCGCCGCCCTGCGCTCGGTTTCGGGACCGGCGGCGTGAGCGGCACGGCGCTCCTTCCCGTCGGAGTCCTCGCGACCTGGAAGGTCAGTCGGCGGGTGCGCGTCCCGCTGCTCGGCGTGGGCGGCATCGCCTCGGCTGACGACGCGCTGCAATACCTCGTCGCGGGCGCCTCCCTCGTCGGAATCGGGACGGCGATGCTGCGCGACCCTCGAACGCCGGAGCGGGTCGTGCGCGACCTCGAGCGGTGGTGTGAGCGGAATGGCGTGTCGAGCATCGCCGACGTGACCGGCTCGCTGGAGATGCCCTCGTGAGCTCGACCGAGCCGACGCGCGCCACGCCCATCGTGGCGCTGGACTTCGGCGCCCCCGAGGATGCGCTGGCGCTGGCGCGCCGGCTCGGCGATGCATGCCGATTCTACAAGGTGGGGAGCGAGCTGTTCACTGCCGCTGGTCCCTCGGTCGTGGAGGCGCTGCTGGACGAAGGTGCCGAGGTGTTCCTCGACCTGAAGTTTCACGACATCCCGAACACCGTCGCGGGGGCGGTCCGCAGCGCGGCCTCGCTCGGTGCAAGCCTTCTGACGGTGCACGCCTCGGGCGGGGCGGCCATGCTCCGCGCCGCGCAGGAAGAGGCGGACGCGGCTGCGGCGAAGGGTCGAGCCTGCCGGCTGCTGGCCGTCACCGTGCTGACGTCCTTCGATGCGGAGGCCCTGGCCGCGACGTGGGGGAGGCCGGCCGTGGCGGTGGAGCAGGAGGTCATCCGGCTGGCGGGCGAGGCTGCTGCCGCAGGGCTGCACGGCGTGGTGTGCAGTGGCGCGGAGGCGGCCGCGGTGCGCGCGGCGTATGGGGAGCGGCTGGCGCTGCTCGTGCCGGGCATCCGCCTCGCGGGGGGCTCATCGCACGACCAGCGTCGGGTGATGACGCCGGCGGCTGCTCAGGCGGCCGGTGCGCGATACCTCATCCTTGGACGCGCGGTGACGGCGGCGGCGGATCCTCGGCGCGCCATGGCGACCGTGCTCGGGGAGCTCGCCGCGTCGGCCTGACTCGCTGCGCGGCGGGGGAAGTCCGTGTATGTGCCGGGCTTGCGTGAACTTACCGTGCCGGTTATCCTACGAGTCTGAGCCGGAAAATCTCACGTTTTGCATACACGGTGGTCTCGTGAAAGTCCGCAGCAGCGTGAAGCCGATCTGTGAGCACTGCAAGGTTATCAAGCGTAACGGCGTGACTCGC